>JBDLJY010000154.1:0-14991 GCA_039714115.1 Pseudomonadota bacterium
GTTTTGGAAACCTGGCAGGTCTTCTTTTGGGGGGGTTATCATACTGGCATTGACGCTCTGCGTGGGAATGCCTGCCCGGACGCGGAGCGTCCTGCTTTGCTCCGCAAAGCCTCAGCCATTCATCGTTGTGGTGCGTGATTTGTCATCACCTGACGCGGAAGCTGTCGGGTGCATGACTTTGTTAGGCAATTTTGATGGGCAAGATGATTTTGTTGATTTAGGGAACAGAAGTCAATTTTCCCTTAACGGTAACTCAGACTCATCATGCGAGCAGAGCAAAGTTGTAGAAACAGTATTTTTAACTATATGTTTATGAAAAAGAAAACTTATATTGAAACCAGTATCGTTAGCTATCTGACAGCGCGGCTTAGTCATAATTTAATTGTCGCGGCTCATCATAAAATAACTGATGAATGGTGGAAAAATCACCGTTCATATTTTCAATTGTACACCTCAGAAGTTGTATTAGACGAGGCAGGCTTGGGTGATCCAGAAGCGGCGGCTAAAAGACTTCAAGCTTTACAAGGAATTGAACTATTGGATGTCAGCAATGAGGCCACCTATCTTTCGGAAAAATTAATCGCGCCGGGGGCTTTACCATCAAAGGCGGTAGAAGATGCACTCCACATTGCTATCGCAACCATTCACAAAATGGATTACCTACTCACTTGGAACTGTAAACACATTGCCAACGCTAAAATGCGGTTGGCGATAGAAAATATTAACCACCAATGCGGTTACCAAACACCTGTCATTTGTACACCTGAAGAACTTATTGGAGAATAATATTATGTGGACTGACCCTATTATTGAAGAAATTCACAAAATCCGCCAAGCACACGCGGCCAAGTTCAATTATGATATACGTGCGATAGTGAAAGATTTTCAAGATAAGCAGAAACGCAGCGGAAGGCCAGTCGTATCTTTCATAGATAAAAATCGCTCGTGCCAAGATAAAAGATGAGCGTCGGATGGGTAGGACTCAAAACACCTATTAAGTCCCAACATCCAAGGGGCTTTGAGGGTGGCGAAACTCTACCTATATTATTAATCGGCGTGAATCTGTGACGGGCAGATTAACAAAACTAGACATCTCCTTTTTAATCTTGCATAATGCTCACCTGTTTGATATGTGAACAAAAAATCCAGATAATCAGCGGACGAAGTTCAAATTTTTTTTAATTGATCCTCACATTTTTTTTAAGCGTCGTCTAGTGATGTAGAAGGCGCTGTTATTGGTGAGACTAGACATTAGTTTTTTTTTCAATTAGAGGAGAAATACGATGCTAAAACGGGCAGCGTTGTCGTTACGCACCATACTTTTGATGGCTCTGACAATGGGATTATCTTGGTTTCCTGTTGCTTGGGCTGATTTGAGTGATGGGTTGGTTCTCCATTTTGAGTTTGAGGGAAATGCACAGGATAGTTCTTCATACGCCAATCACGGAATAGAAAATGATGTTGAATATGTTGCTGGCAAAAGAGGGGAGCATGCCGTAAGTTTTAATGGGAATGGCGCTTTTATAAAAATCCCAGATGCTGATTCCCTTGATACCGATCATGTTATGACAATAGCAACTTGGATTAATCCAAATACCGCTACTGATCCAAATAGAACAGATGCAATATTTGCTGCAAAATGGAACACTACTTGGCAAGACACAAATGAAGGCGATTGGATTTTTAGGTGGTACGGAAAAATTGATGATAGCACATCATTTGTTGCAGCGAACTATTCTGAAGCTGGAGTTGAAAATGGTGATTTATCCGTAATAGGTGGTATAGTACCTAGAAACACTTGGCAGCATGTGGCTGCAACTTTCGATAATGGGCAGGTAAAAACTTATCTTAATGGTACTCTTGTTAATGAAGAAAAATTTACCATTAATCATACTGAAAAAAATGAATATATTCATGATGATATTTTCTTGGGGCAAACTTGGCTTGGTACTTATGCTTACAAAGGTCTTATGGATGATTTTCGTCTTTACAACCGCGCCCTTTCCAAAGCCGAAATCCAACAACTCTACCAAATGGACAATCAACCTGATGATTGCTGGGCAATTTATAAAAACGGCAGTCTCCACATACCCTGTGTCAAAGTAATTGGTCCATTTGGTGATGAATTGCATTATGAAGCGGATATGCAATATGAGCCATTATCTGAGCCAATGAGTTTTCAGCTAACTGGGGCAAAACCAAAATAAGAGCCTAACAAAAGGCATTAATCCCATTGCCCGCTTCTCGGCAAAAACTGAGGGGCTGTTTTAACAACGCGGGCTCGATCCACCTATCAGTTTGGTTTAATACAACGGATTTTTGGTCTAAACGGATTGGCTGTCAATGAACCAATCCGTTTTTTCCGCTAATCCGTTGTACTATTTTTTTTTAGCCCCCACCAATAGCGCGTACAATTTCTACCCTCTCTCCCGCTGATAACATAAAACTGTCAAATTGACTGCGCGGGACAATCTCCAAATTGACTTCTACAGCTAACCTTTTGTTTTCTAAATCTAGTTGTTTTATCAAACTGGTAATATTCAGGTTATCCTCAAAAAGGTGCGTGGGACGCACCCTACACTAGCTTTGGTTGTCATTCTCATTACTTTCAGATCAGCTTCATTTTGACTCTTAAACAGAAAATTTACGAGTGTTTTTACTTAATGGCATTGGGATTAGCGGAGCGTTATGGTAGCCCGAACGTCCAAGATAAATCTTGGACTCCTAAAGTTTTGGCAACCCCTATTGAATAGGCTATCTATTTTTGTCCCTTACGTGTCATCTTTAAACCGTGGATAAATAAATCAGGTACTTTATAACGTTTAACGTTTTCCTCTGTGCCTTCATAAATACTTAAAAGTCCAATCTCACTGGCAAAACCGACAAGCTCTCTATCTACCTCAAGATCGTCCACATTGATGGGTGTATATCCAATTTCTGTCAAGCGTTGCATCAGTGGTTCCAATTCTCCAAATTCTTCGCGCAGGGCTTCAACTGCTTGTTCCGATATGGTTGGAAATACCTCAATGAGTGATCGTGGGCGCACAATGCTACGTTCATAAGGATTTCGTTCATATTCTTCCTTTTCCCAAGACACCGCAGCGTGCATGAGTTGTAGCAAATATCTGGAACTTTGATCTTTGTTGCCATCAGCAAGACGGCTCCAAATCCAATTTCGAGTAAAGGCAGTTCTACCCCCCTTCATACGCTCCCCAACTAATAAATTCCAAGCTAAATAAACATCTTGCTGACTCCAATCATCTACAGGGGCTTTACCCAAAGATGGTTGCAGTTTTTTTTTTGAATTTTGGGGATTGAAGTGCTTGCTTTAGGGCAACTTTGATAAAGGCAACCTGATCATGCCATTTCAGAGAAACTGAGCGCCCAAAAAAATGGCTTTTGTTTTCAAATCTCAAGGTTCGCCATATATCTTCGCGGAGTAGAATTTTAAAACGCAAATTTTGCCACCGATCAGCTTGCTCATTGACAAAAGCAAATAGCCCTACGAAAACCTGATGCTTTCCACAATCCTTTTAGATTATGTCCTTCAGAACCAGAAGTGGGAAAGGCTTTACCTTGCCTTTGTAAGTAGGCTTTGAGACTACACTCAATCGCATAACACGGCGCCCACTGACCGCTGTTTGAGTGCTTCTACATCGGCAGCGCGTTCTCTGGCAACGTCTATCCATTCTTGTGCGGTGTTCTGAGTCATTAAATTATTAAATTAAATTATAGTTAATTTTTATATAAGATAAGTACTGAACCTGGTCAGATTAATAATGTCTGTTTTTTTCAATGTCAAGGCAACTATGGTTAAATTATCACCAGACAAACAACGATGACGAAAAAATGACAATCACACAAAGCATTGTTTTTATTATATTCTATAATTTTACCCCCATTTTCCAGATCAGCTTCATTTTGACTCTTATATATAACAGAAAATTTACGAGTGTTTTTTTATCGTTCCCACGCGGGGCAAAGGAATGCCGGAAATTAGCTCCGCGTCCTGCTTTGCTCCGCAAAGCCTCAGCCATTCAATTTAGTTGCATTTGTGGTGCTGACTAATAAGTTGGCGTTTTTTAAGCTGTTTGCACCAAATGAGCTTTACTCCCTCGTGATATTGTTCAGCATATTTTCCACGAACCCCGCCCACCATTTGGGAAAAATCATATTCCTCTCGAAGTTCATCGTTCAATTCATCATTATTTTCCATCTTCATAAAATTTTCTCTCCCGTTGCTTGTCGGGCACTGATTATGCGGAGGAGATCATTGCATTGCGCGAGATTGTCGCTCCCACCTTGCAAACCAGATTTTTTTGACATTAATTTTTTACGGAACTACAATCTGAATTGTTTTTTTTTAAATACTCTCTTATTTTAGATCAGTTATGAATATACCCAACAGTCAACCAGTTTCTTCACAAGAAAGTCTTGCCGTTGAACATTTGCAATGTATCCGAGACGATAGGGTACTGTTTGAAGATTTGAATTTTAGCCTCTCGCAGGGACAATTGCTCCAGATAGAAGGTCATAATGGTAGTGGCAAAACCAGCCTATTGCGTATTTTATGTGGTTTAACTTTGCCTACGGAAGGGACTGTCTATTGGAACAGTCAAGATATTGAGGAGATTCAATCTAGCTATTGGGCGAGTTTAGCTTATATCGGACATGCTCACGGTATTAAAGCAGAATTGACTCCTTTGGAAAATTTGGCGATGGCACGGGCTTTAGCGACAACGCCAACTTCTCTTGATTTGGCTGAGGCACTGGATAAAGTTGGTTTATATGGTTTTGAAGATGTCCCAAGTCGCACCCTGTCTGCTGGTCAACAGCGTCGCGTTGCTTTGGCACGCTTGTTAGTCTGTGAGGCGCGATTATGGATACTTGATGAACCTTTTACTGCCTTAGATAAAGCCGCCATGAGTATGGTTGAAGAGTTGCTTGATGCTCATGCCAAACAAGGGGGGATGGCTGTGTTGACTTCGCACCATACTGTTAAGTGTACACATGCAACTATTTTAAAACTTAGTGCCTAAAAATCGGATTTTTTTGACTCCGATTGGCGAAGTTAAAAATCCGATTTTTTGAAAAAATCGGATTTTTTTGACTCCGATTGGCGAAGTTAAAAATCCGATTTTTTGAAAAAAAACTATTGCGGTTATCAGGATGGGGGATTATTATGCAGTGTTGTCTTGGCGTGATTTTAATGAAATCATAGACAAATTCCCACAATATGTTGCTTGGGAAAACCAATTTATTTATAGCCGTCAACTCTCGAATGGTGCTTATATTGAAACCAAATTAAGTGTTTGATTTAATAAATATAGATGGATATGAATATGATAAAAAACAATCTCCCACTTTTTATAATAGGCGTGAGCTGCCTTATGCTGAGTCTAGCGACGCCTGCCGAAGATGTACCCTCCCCGTTACAACCTTGGGTCAACTGGGTATTACATGATCATTCTACCTGCCCTCCCAACTATAACCAATCAGGGGAGATTTGTCGTTGGCCTTCACGCTTAACGCTTAAGGTGAACGCTACGCAAGTCGAGTTTAGCCAAGAATGGCAAGTGTATAGTGCCGGTTGGATTGCGCTACCGGGCAGTGCTAAACATTGGCCTCAATCGGTACAAGTCAATGATGCCGCTGCCTTAGTTGCTGATCGTAGGGGTGTACCCAGTGTGTTTGCGCCTAAAGGTCAGTTGATTATACGGGGACAATTTAGCTGGGAGCAACAGCCAGAATTTTTGCAAATTCCAGCTAATACCGGTTTAATTGCTTTGACCATTGATGACTCTTCTGTGACTATTCCTCAATTGGATGCTCAAGGCCGTTTATGGCTACGTCAACGCGGGATTTCTACTGATCGTGAAGCGGCGGAGGAAAACCGCCTTGATATGCGCGTCTATCGTCATTTGATTGATGATATTCCTTTACAAGTCATCACTCGTATTGAATTGGAAGTCGCTGGTCGTCACCGCGAAGTCGTGCTAGGCCCTGTCATGCTTGATAAGCATATAGCAATGTCTTTAAACAGTCCTTTGCCTGCCCGTTTAGAAGCGGATGGTCGTTTACGGCTGCAAGTGCGTCCGGGTTCTTGGACTTTAAACTTGCACTCGCGCCAAGAGGGGGCCACTAGGCAGTTGACTTTGGCTCCGTGGCTGGATCAAGAAATATGGGTTTTTGAGGCTCGTCACCATTTACGTTTAGTAGAAGTGAGCGGCGTAACGGCTATTGATCCCCAACAAACGACTTTACCCACCGATTGGCGCAAATTTCCCGCCTACCAAGTGCGAGCCGGGGACACTTTAAATTTGATAGAAAAACGCCGAGGTGATCCTGATCCTGCTCCCGATCAATTAAAGCTAGATCGGCACTTTTGGTTAGATTTTGATGGCGAAGGCTACAGCGTACAAGATCGCGTCAGCGGGACTATGACGCGGGGTTGGCGTTTGGAGATGGCAGAGCCAGCGGTGTTAGGGCGCGTGGCTGTCAATGGTCAAAACCAATTTATTACGCGCTTGGGCAGTCATTCTGGCGTAGAAGTTCGGCACGGAGAGATTGATCTCGTTGCTGATAGTCGTTTAGAAGAGGCTGTGGCTCAATTGCCCGTTGTGGGTTGGGCGCATGATTTTCAACAGGTGAGTGCCGCTTTACATTTGCCGCAGGGGTGGCGTTTGTTGAATGCGACTGGTGTAGATCATGTACCCAATACGTGGTTTAAGCAGTGGACATTATTGGATTTATTCATCGTCCTCGTCATGGCAGCGGCGATAGGTAAATTATGGCGTTGGTGGTGGGGCGCGTTGACTTTGGTGACTTTGGTGCTGATTTACGGTGAACCTTATGCGCCGTATTGGGTTTGGTTAAGTATTATTGTGGCTGTGGCTTTGTTGCGGGTATTACCGGCATTAGGCTGGTTTAGCCGCTTGGTGCGTGGGTATCGCAATCTGAGCTTGATTGCTTTATTAATCATAGCGTTACCCTTTATGATGCAGCAAGTGCGGCAAAGTATCTTTCCGCAACTTGAGCGTCCGGGGGCAACGCTGGAAATGCCAAGCTCTATTTCCGTAAGAACTTATAGTAAGTCTGGGCTATTTCAGTCGCAGGAGGCATTCAGGCAGAAAGAAGTGCTGAAGAGCGGAATTTATTATAAACAGGCACCACCAGAGCCGGCTAAACGACTGGCACAAATTGATCCCAATGCCCAAGTACAAACCGGGCCGGGCTTGCCACAATGGGAATGGCGTAGTATTGCGATGCGTTGGAGTGGCCCCGTTGATCAGAATCAGTCGGTTCAATTATGGTTGCTATCCCCTACGGTCAATAGTGTATTAGGCGGAGTGCGCGTAGTGTTATTGGCTATTTTGACCACATTTTTATTATGGGTCTCTTGGGGCCCCGGAGCACGGCTGTTGTTTAAGCCAAAGAAGACTTCTCAAGCGGTGAATAAATCCGTTCACGCGGCGGGGGTATTGCTGTTAGTTGGCCTATTATTGCCTTTAGTCAGTTATGCACAAACCTCTCCTAGCCCCTCTTTAAAGGAAGGACAGGGAGAATTTAATTTCCCTTCTCAATCATTATTGGATGAATTGCAAAAACGCTTGTTAGCACCGCCCGATTGTTTACCTTATTGTGCTGGCAGTCCGCGCCTCTTGCTAGAATTGGAGGCGAGTCAATTAAGGGTTCGCATGGAAATACATAGCCTGACTGACACAGCAGTGCCGCTACCCGGTGTGGCAAAGCAATGGTTACCACAAGAGGTGTTGCTAAATGGTGAACCTGCACAAGCTTTATTGCGTCAAAAAAATGGGCAGTTGTGGCTGAGCGTGACTGAAGGGATTCATCAAGTGCAATTAGCCGGAGCCTTGCCGAAACGTAATACGGTGCAATTACCGTTGCCTCTGAAACCGCATTTTGTCGAAGTTAATGCGAAAGGATGGCGCGTGGATGGGGTACATGAAAATGGTGTTGCTGATGATCAGTTGCAATTTACCCGCGAACAAGAAGCTGATGATAAAAATAGGGCTGATTTAGAAATGGGCAGCTTGCCTCCGTTTGTGCAAGTTGAGCGCACCCTCTTATTGGGTTTAGATTGGCAAATCGAAACCCGTGTAGTACGCAAAACGCCACAGGGTTCTGCAATAGTCTTGGAAATTCCTTTGCTGACGGGAGAATCTGTCACCCGTGAAAACATCCGCGTTGAAGGCGGTAAGGCGTTGATTAACTTGTCACCGAATGAGTCTGAAATCAGTTGGGTGTCGGTGTTTGATAAGCAAGACACGATAACATTGATTGCGCCGGATAATGCTTTTAGTAGCGAAGTTTGGCGATTAGATGCCAGTGCTATTTGGCATGTCGAAATTGAAGGCATTCCCGTGGTGCATCATCAGGCTGAGGGACGCTGGCTCCCTGAATGGCGGCCTTGGGCTGGCGAAAGTGTTACTTTACAGCTTAGCCGTCCAAAAGGGGTGACGGGACAGGTGTTGACTATAGATCGCAGCCAATTGGTTGTTAGCCCTGGTCAGCGCACGACCAATAATCAGTTGTTATTAAACCTACGCAGCAGTCGTGGTATGCAACATAAGTTAACGCTGCCAGAGGATGCCCAATTACAATCGGTCAAAATCAATGACAAATCTCAACCGATACGTCAAGAAGGCCGTTTTGTCACCTTGCCCATCACGCCCGGGACACAGCGAATTAAGTTGCAATTTCAACAGCCGATTGGTATGAGCCAGCATTTTTATACGCCCAGTGTTGATCTGGGCATAGATAGTGTGAACACTCATATTGAAATCAAGATGCCCTCAGATCGCTGGATATTATTTACTGGCGGCGAACCGATTGGTCCTGCCGTGATGATTTGGGGCATTTTAATTGTTATCGTTTTGGTTTCGGTGGGCTTGGGACAAATTTCATTGATCCCCTTAAAAACCCATCACTGGCTGCTGTTGGGCGTAGTATTAAGTCAAGTGCCGGTACCATTGATGCTGTGCGTAGTAGCATGGTTTATGGCATTAGGCTGGCGGGCACAGATGTCTCCTGAGATACCAGCCTTGAAGTTTGACGCGATACAAATAGGTTTAGGCATTCTCACGATAGTGGCTTTGCTTACTTTGCTATTTGCCATTAAACAAGGCTTGCTAGGTCATCCCAATATGCACATTGCCGGCAATGGTTCCAATTCTAACTATTTGCGTTGGTATGAAGATCGCACCGCAGGTATCTTGCCGCAAGTGTGGGTATATTCTTGGTCAATGTGGGTATATCGTATAGCGATGTTATTGTGGGCTTTATGGCTATCGTTTGCGCTGCTGGGCTGGTTACGTTGGGGCTGGGAAGGTTTTAGTACACATAGATTATGGAAAACCTTGCAGACTGAAAAGGCGGTGAAAACTTAAAATGTCGGCTAGGAGTCCAAGATTTATCTTGGGCGTTTGCAAACCTGCGGGGTATTGGTCTCCCCGCAGGTCGTTTCTCGTGCGGAGCAAAGGAACGAGAAAACGCAGAGCGTGGGAACGAGAAAAATGTCATGTTATTAGCCAACCACGCTAATACAGAAAGAAAATAGTAGCCCCCCACTTAGTGGTAAAAAAATAACCGGATAAAAATATGAAAGAAGATAAATTAGGATTAACCGCAGCACGGTGTCATGAAATCCAAACGGCACTCAATCAGCATAACGTACCAGAATTTGAAACCATTAAATCGGAATAGCGGCGCGTCTTTCTCTACACATTCAAGGATTGCCCCTGATTGATTATGGCGTGTTGAAACTCGTCTGCGCCCATTTTTTTTGTATGACTGTACCTGAAGTGAAAAGTACAATGACACTTCTTGCTGATATTGAGTTTGTTCGGCTCACACAAGAGGGAAAAACGATCAAGGAGGTACTCCCAACGGTACCCTACTATGACGATCTCTATAATGGTTTAGAAGAGTACATGAATACAGAGTTAGACGTGAATGAAACCGAAAAGCTCGCGCTTACTATAGTCGCTCGCCTAGCAAAAGCACCTGAAAAGATTGACAAACTCCAAAATGACTTGGGTGCAGAACCTAAACTTTTTAGGAGAAACATGGAGATAGGTCAAAAAGGGAATTTTCTTATTCAACGCCGTTGTCGTGGTCGTGATATTATTATTAATCCAAATTATTTTGCCGAAAATGCCGATATATTTGCCGATCATGTGTCTGCTACTGGTGCTAAATCTGTGGATGCCCTTTTGCAAGGACTTCGCCAATATCAAGGATGGCCTCTTTCTCTGATTGAGAAGAACGCAAAGTTGGGTAAAATTGAGGTTAAAGCTGAACAAATATCTCTTCTTAAACGTCTAGCACAAGATGGCATCGTTAAACCACCCAGCATTGAAACTGCACATGCTGGCGTTAACTATTTTATGTTCACACCAACTCCATCAAAAGTTCATCTTAGCCCAACTAAGAAAGACATTTATGAAAAGGCAATGGCAATAGTTGCTGCTATACGGCAAGGACAACTTCTTCCCAAAAAAATTGCAATTCGATCACCGGGTGCAGTGCTTTATACGCTCAAAACACAACTTCGGTTAGGAAAACCAACCACAGAATTTCAACATCAATACAAAAATCTGGTACACTTACGAATTGGTCGATTTATCAATGTTGGGAGTGGTTTTTATGAATTTAGAATTATTGATACACAGGCAAATCGTGAGGCACTCGACATAGCCTATTCATTGGTGTCAGGCGAACAGATACCTGAACTCAGTATTGATGATGAAGCTCGTGAAGCACTACAATGTGACCAAGATTATATTGAATCAATTATTTCTGCTGCAACACTTCGACAGCGTGAAACAGTGCCTCTGTCAGAAGAGCAAATTGAAGAATGTGATTCCCTTATTTTGAGAGGACTCAAATAAATGATGAAAGATCGAGCACAAAAAGCAAGTGCATTACGTTATATCGTAGCAAAACGTTGGTTTCCTCAGTTAGAAATTGATGTTCTCCCTAAAATTTCCACCACTACCAAGAACAAATTGATTACTGATATAGACGTACTGGGTTCTGTGCCGGATGAATTTTTAGGGTATAGGGCATTTTTATTTGACTGTAAAAGTGGGCAGCGCGAATCACCGATAAACAGAACTCTTTGGTTGCGTGGACTTATGGATCGTGTTCATGCTACTCGCGGTTTATTAATTTTAAGTGATAGAAAAGACATACAGCGTGATCATCGTATATCAGCAGCAGAGCTTGATATTTCCATTGTAAAGCAAGATGAGTTTGGCATATTAGCTAATGCCACTGATGGTTTTTTGCCAGTTGGAGTCAGCAGTAGTGTTGCTGAACTTGATAATTGGGAAATATTTTTTTCTATTCCAGAAAGATTTCCAAAATTGGAAGAGATGGTTACGTTTTCACGTTCAGCTTTTTGGATGTGTGAGTCACCTGCTGAAGCCTGTCGAAAAACCATAGCTATATTAAGAAAAGCACATCCAGAACTTGATCCAGCAAAAGCTTTGCATACGGCTTTGTTCGGAGATTTTGTCGCATTGTTTCTACATGCTTTAGCACGTCTCAGTTTGCAAATTTTTATGTCCTATTTGCAACCCAGTAATAGAGATGATCTTGCTGAAGCGTTGTTACTGCTACTTTATGGGGGGCGTGATTCTTATGAATTAGCAAATCAACTTAGAAAATTAGTGCCAAGAGAAAAGCAAAATGGTGGATACGAAAAAGAATTAACACCCCCTGAATGGGATAAATTTGTTCAACTGACTCGTCACATTTTAGACGCGCCGAGACAAGCACTGTTTGCACCTTTATTAGCCAGAGAAGTTGCTTGGAGCTACTTAAATGGTAAAGATTCTATAGAATTTGCGAGTATTATGGCTGTTGAACAACCACAATCGGGTAAATTTTGTTTATTGGCTGCTGAATATTTGGGTAAAGCCGCAAAAGTACCGCATGAATTTGCTGAAAGGTATTCAAAACAGTTTTTGGAAATTCAAAGTAAAAAATAAATTTTGCTGGCTTTATATAATTTTCAATCAATGGAAATTGGAGTTGACAAAAAACCAAACTATGATGAACTTCGCTATAATGCGATAGGTTTGATGGATGGGCGAGCGGATAATATCTTCGCTTGCCCGTCTAGTAAGCTATCCATTAATCGCTCCGGTATTACGGATTTCTTGGATTTCGTCCGCCGTGCGTCGGTACCAGTTTTAATATCAGAGACTATTATGATAAAAAACAATAATATGGATGACTTTGGCAACTTACAAGGGCGTACCTACGAGCTTGGCGGATTAGCTGGCGCAATGGGTGCGTTACGTGCTTTTAAAGCTTCAAAAGCATGCCAACAACAAATGGAGCGCATTATTTCTCGGCTCGGTGAGTTTAACTTGAGCAAAATAATCAGTCAGTTTGGTAAAGAATTCGACACAGAACTGCTTGAGCTAAAATCAGTCAAATCGGCACCGTCTATTTTAAGTGCAAGATTATTCCAAGCTTATGTTCAAGGATTTTGTGAGACTCAGCAGTTTGTCAAATCTTTACCCGCGACAACACAACCTCAGTTAGTGTGGGTTTACGCTAATCCCACCCTTGGGCAAGAAACCAACGATGCCTTTGCTTTAGCACAGCAAGAATTAGCCTTGATTGCCGATTTTTCTGATTTCAATTTCAGCACACTCAATGAAACCGGGAAATGCCCTTATGCTGATTTATTATTAATTGTCAAGACATACTATAATAAGGCGTACCAATTTCATTTAATCTGTTACGAATTATCAACACATAATGCGCCTACCATAGATACTGAAATTAACTTATCTAATCCTGATGATATTTTTGATAGTCTCAAACGTGGCAAAAATGCGCTTACTAATCTGACTAAAACACGATATTTTCGGATTGCCAGTGAAACGCTTGGCTTGGAAATTTCACCAGAGTTGAAAAATTATTTTACCGGCTTACTCACTCACGACAAAATCGCTAAAAAGCTATTTCAAGGCGGTGGCTATGTTTATTCGCTTTATGAGACGATTAAAGATTGCAAGCCTTTTGATCAATGGGAGAAGGCTAAGATTGAATTTCATGTTGTTGCGTTTACAGAGCGCAATCGGCATTTTTTGCATGTGAAAGAAGATGAGTCTGAACTTTTACAAAATATGGGGGATATCTATCAACAAGGGATTAAAAACGGCAGATACGATTCTCCTGAACAACAAAGCAAGCTGAGAGAAGAGCAAATACTCAAGACTGAAAATGCCATCTTGCGAAATATACGGCTCAATTCACCGCCGGTACTAAAAGAGCCGCTTAGGGATTTGTATTACCGTGCCAAAAACATTTTTGAGTGTCAACAACCCAGCGACGACTATCTTAACTATTCTTTTCCAATTGAGGAAATAGAAGATTACTGCCCCACCGCTACGCCGCCAACCTTTGAACAATTACAATCATGGCTACCTATTGAGCTTGCCAAGCAACTTCATGCGGCTGATTTAAAATCAATGCAAGATGCTCACGCCGAACTGGTTAAGTCGGTTTGGAGAGATAATGATATTTTGGTATTATCAGGCACGCCGGGTATTGGTAAAACAACCGCTTTACGTAACATTCTGGCTGACTATCCCAGTGGTTATTTACTGATTTATTTAAGTCCGCGAATCCAAGTGAATATGGATTTGATGGCAAAATTCGATCCTACGCATGAGGGTAACAATCTTAAAGGAAAAGAGGAACTGATTTGCATCAATACCAATTCGACACTCATCAAGGTGGCTGACTCTCATCATGGTAAAGTGGCGTTGAGTTGCAGTAGCCATAAAATACCAGATGATCCAAATTTTTGGTTTTTAAGCCAAGAAGACGCAGAGTCACTAGAAATCAAAGAGCCTAAAAATCAATCTAACTATAGACGCACGGAGATAAGTGCTACTACTGAGGTATCGCGGGATACTCATCACGGTGTCTTCAAGACGATAATGCAGGCGATTCATAGACTTAATGATCGGTACGGCTATAAACGCATCATTGCTTGTGTTGCAACGCAATCCAATAGACAACTGAATCCGGAAATGACCACAGTTGGCGCTCATTTAAGCAAAATGTTTGGCGATAGTCATAAAAAACTGGATATTGCGTCTATTGAGCAATTTGCCAATAACATTAAGGAAATTGTCTTTTTTATTGATGAAGTCACCGGCGATGGTGCCGGGCGGCAAACCGTGCAGGAGATGATTCAGTTTCGCAAAGATGTGATAAATAAGTTTGATGATGTAGGAAAATCCTGCCCCTTGAAAATTCGCGTTCTGATTGCCGATGCTTCGCTTGTCAATGCGTCATCGGTTGAAAGTTATCTCAATGAAATACAATCTCAACCTGAGCAGATATTATTTACCGGCGATGCTGATTGTAAAGGATTGAGTATTGAAGACACCAAAATTTTGGGGCAGCCCGCTAAAATCATTAATGCGAATGTCTATCCCGCTGCAACGCTGACATTGAAATGGCGACCGATTTTATATTTTTATGCCATCAAAAATAAAAATGATGATAAAAAAGGCGTTGCTAAAGCCTATCGTGAACTAGAAAATGCTCTGCGCCCCAAACTGGCTCAGGAATTGGTTGAGCGTTGGCAACAAAAGCCTCAAGAACAAACGATTGTTATTATTCAGAATAAAGAATCAATAGAGCTGCTCAGAAAGGCTATTATTGAGTGTGGTAATCCTGATATTATTTGTCTTCATGCACATTCTAAACCTCAACTTAAGCGCGATATTGTTAGCCCTGCCACGGCTCAAGAAAAAAGCGAAAAACCACGACAAGTCCCTATCTCACAAAAAGGTGATCTTGCCGATATCATTTTAATGACTTCATCGGGAACGCGAGGCATCAGTTTTCCCAATGCCAGCAAAATTATCTGCCTTATTCCCACGTTTTCCCTAGAAAGTAATTTTATGGAATTTTTACAGGGCATGTATAGGG
>JBDLJY010000155.1:0-14956 GCA_039714115.1 Pseudomonadota bacterium
GGCACTGTGGAAATCTCAACAGTTCGATTAAAATATGACAGCCTTGTCAATGTCACGGCTCCATGGGCGGTTTCTCTATTGGCAGAGAGCCAGCTTTCAAGCCATTATCAATTGGATTTAGTACGTGGTTTTAGCGGACAATAGATAACTATGGAAAATGATAGTCAGGTACAATTCAATATCACTCAGGATCAATTAGATTTAATTAAGTCGGATAAAATTGATTTCATTGACCTCAAGGCGCAACAACGTCAAATTTACCCCCAACTTGAGCGTCGTATTCAGGCCGTACTTAATCACGGCAAATACATCATGGGGCCAGAAATACAACAATTAGAAGAAAAACTGACAGACTATGTTAGCGTTAAACATGGCATTGCCGTTTCCAGTGGTACGGATGCCCTACTCATTGCTCTCATGGCACTGGGCGTGGGGCAGGGTGATGAAGTGATTACCACCCCATTCAGTTTCATTGCCACAGCGGAAACCATTGTCTTGTTGGGTGCCAAGCCCGTCTTTGTTGACATTGATCCACGCACATATAATATTGATCCAAGCCAAATTGAGGCGGCAATTACCCCAAAAACCAAAGCCATTATGCCCGTTTCACTGTATGGACAATGTGCTGACTTTGATGCCATTAACGCCATTGCCGAAAAACATAGCCTCCCCGTGATTGAAGATGGAGCCCAAAGTTTTGGTGCCACTTATAAAGGACAAAAATCTTGTGGCTTATCGACGATAGGCTGTACCAGTTTTTTTCCATCCAAGCCATTGGGTTGCTACGGAGACGGTGGTGCCTGCTTCACCAATGATGATGAATTGGCACAAATCATGCAAGAGATTAGAGTGCATGGTCAAGATCGGCGTTATCATCATGCCCGTGTCGGCATTAATGGTCGAATGGATACCTTACAAGCGGCAATTGTATTGGCGAAAATGGACATTTTTCCGGCAGAAGTGGCGGCGCGTACACGTATTGGGGAAGCTTATACGACAATATTACAAGATATTGTCACAACGCCCTATATTGCACCGGACAATACCAGCGTTTATGCCCAATATACTATTCAGGTAGAAAATAGGAAAAGCGTGTTAGAAAAGTTGAAGGCACAAGGGATTCCCACGGCGGTTCATTATCCCATTCCGCTAAATATGCAACCGGCATTTGCACATTTGAATCAAACAAAGGCGCGTTTTCCTGTCGCGGAAAAAATAGCTGAAAGAGTGGTGAGTTTACCAATGCATCCTTATCTGAGCGAAGTAGAACAAATAAAAATCTGTGAGATTATTAAAAATGGTTAGTGCAGGAGAGCGGAAGTTTTCATCAGTATAACTACAGGGATTAATTATTAGCAGGGATAAATTACAACGCTGCCCATATTTATTCAGTTTTTTTCTTCCAAGCTGGACTTTAAAAAAAATAGTTATTTATGTTTTTGATTTAAAATATAAAAAAAATATTTTTACTTATCCATGCTAATAAATAATCCCTGTAGTTAGTTAAAGAAAGTGGTATCGTCAACGAAAATTGGACATTTCAACGTCATGGTTTAGGAGTTTGTTTTACGGGGATTAAACCATGTTAAAGCAAATAGAAATATTCGGATTCAAATCGAGCCGTAAAATAAGACTTGAGTTAAAACAGACAAACTCAGTAGAACAGCACCAAAATATTTTCAAGTCATTGCGAAATGGACAAACCCTAGAGGTGGTGCCAACATGGTCGTTATAGAACATCATGGCACAAGGGGGGGCGTTTTTTCAGCCTCTTCATTAGTATTTAGCGGCTCTCTTTGTGTTGATTCGGTTTGTTCTCTTATTGTTAAAAATGTGATAAGGCATCACCGAAAAGGCGATAAATTGCCTACTACGAGCATGTTTATTTTAATGTCTAATAACGTCAGCTAAAACAAGTTTTTACTTATCCTTTTTTACTTATGAGCATTGTAGTTATTGTTAATCCGTGTAGTTATTTTGATACCATTCGTCAGATGAAAATAACCGTTGGTCAGTTATCTGTCACAACAAAATGTAATATTAAACTAAACTCACTACCTCACTTTGTGAAATGAAAAATATTTTTATCAAACAACGACCAAGGGATTTCTTGGGGCCCGGCTGTGGCCAGTATAATGAACTATAGAGTGACTATATAATATAATGTGTGGTATCACCGGTTTTCTTGATTTGACCTTGGGCAACTCCGCCGACGAATGTCGCGCCATTGTCACTCGGATGAATGATTGCTTAGCTCACCGAGGACCTGACGACGAGGGTACCTGGGTGGACAGAGAAGTGGGGATCGTCTTAGGACATCGTCGCCTTGCCATTATCGACCTATCGCCAGAAGGCCATCAGCCAATGGTGTCCGATTGTGGACGTTATATCATTGTTTATAACGGAGAAATTTATAATTTCAAAGCAATCCGCAAAGAACTTGAGCAAATTGGGGTAGCACCGAAATGGCGGGGACATTCCGATACCGAAGTCATGCTGGCAGCAATCAGTCATTGGGGGGTTGAAAAGGCACTTGAACGATTTAACGGCATGTTTGCGGCTGCACTTTGGGATAGAAAAGATCGCGTTTTATCTTTGGCGCGAGACCGTTTGGGCGAAAAACCGCTCTATTATGGCTGGATGGACAAAGTATTCCTGTTTGCCTCTGAGTTAAAAGCCTTACGGGTACATCCCGCTTGGCGCGGTGAAATTAACCGCGAAGCCTTACCACTTTTGTTGCGGCATGATTATGTGCCAACCCCCTATTCTATTTATAAGGGTATCTACAAACTCAGGCCGGGGACGCTGCTGAGTTTGCCTTTGTCGGCTAAAGCTGGTGAGATACCAGAGCCAGTCGCCTACTGGAGTGCAAAAGCGGTTGCGGAGCAAGGCACAATGGCCCCCTTTACGGGCACTAAAAGTGAGGCCATTGATCAACTGGATAAACTGCTACGGGATGCCATCAAACTACGCATGGAAGCCGATGTGCCCTTGGGCACCTTTCTCTCTGGCGGCATTGATTCTTCCACTGTCGTTGCGCTGATGCAGGCTCAATCGGAAAGGGCAATAAAAACATTTTCCATAGGCTTTCACGAAGACGGTTATAATGAAGCCCAACATGCCAAAGCCGTTGCCCAGCATTTAGGAACGGCGCATACCGAACTTTACGTGACACCTGAAGAAACGATGGCGGTGATTCCACATCTGCCCACCCTGTGGGATGAACCCTTCTCGGATCCTTCGCAAGTGCCTACATTTCTCGTTTCTCAATTAGCGCGTCAACATGTGACTGTGAGTCTGTCAGGTGACGGAGGTGATGAATTGTTTGCAGGCTATAACCGCTATTTTTGGGGACGGCGTATCTGGAAAAATATCGGCTGGCTGCCTTATTCATTGCGTTCCTTAATGGCAAAAGGATTGACATCGCTTTCTCCGCAACTATTTAATAGAGGGCCACTTCACAAGCTAAAGCAACCTCAGATGGTTGATAAGCTACAAAAGTTGGCAGAAATAGTCTCTGTGGAATCACCTGAATCTATGTATAAGCGATTGGTTTCTGAATGGAAATTTCCAGAAAAGGCCATTATCAACGCCAAAGAACCCCTGACAGTAGTTAGTGATAAGCAACAGTGGGCAAAGCTGCCAGATTTTACACAATGGATGATGTACTTAGATTTGGTCAGTTATTTGCCTGACGATATTCTTGTAAAAGTCGATAGAGCAAGTATGGGAGTGAGCTTAGAATCGCGTGTGCCACTACTCGATCATCGGCTAGTCGAATTCGCTTGGCAACTACCGCTTTCATTCAAAATTCATCAAAACCAAGGTAAATGGTTGCTGCGACAAGTATTGTATCGCTATGTACCCAAAGAACTGATTGAACGGCCTAAAATGGGTTTTGACATACCGATTGACAAGTGGCTACGTGGGCCCCTCCGTGAATGGGCTGAGGCACTTTTAAACCCAACACGTTTACAACGAGAAGGTTTTTTTAATCACGCACAGATTCATGAAAAGTGGCTTGAGCATATGTCTGGAAAGAAAAATTGGCAATATTCTCTTTGGAACGTGCTGATGTTCCAAGCATGGCTTGAAGCAAACTCCACTTAACCCAATAAATATAACACAATGAAGATTGGGACTGATAACCTTAAAATCTTATTACAGTTTTTTATCCTGATCGCCTGTGCGATAGCATTAGCTAGATTGGTGCCAAGTTTTTTAGATTGGGTGAAGGTATCGGGAGTAAATTTTTCCTTTGCGCAAAAAGATATTGTTGGGGATTATTTTACCGCTTTTATCTGGGCGTTTGTGCTGGGATTTACTATTCTGTTGTGGCCAGTCTCTTTTCAGGACAAGCGTG
Organism: Pseudomonadota bacterium; assembly: GCA_039714115.1. Lineage (GTDB taxonomy): Bacteria > Pseudomonadota > Gammaproteobacteria > Beggiatoales > Beggiatoaceae > Thiomargarita. The sequence goes on from JBDLJY010000155.1 coordinate 4,364, forward strand.
CATTGTTGGTGCTTTGGCTGATTAAAATATTTATTACACTCGGTTTCATGTTATATTACGAGGGTCATTATGGACTAGACGCCTACAATTATTTTTATCATGGTTTAAGATATAGTTTTGCGTGGGAAGAATTTGAATTTGGTGCTGGGACACAGAATATGGGCAATATAGCGAGCTTGCACCAATACATCATACCTAATTCATACCATGCAATTAAGGTGAGCTGTGCTATGATAGGAATGGTTGCGGTGTATATTTTTTACCGAGCGATTTGCATGTTTTGGCGACGCGATGATGTCCGAATTTTTTACGTCTTGGCTTTATTTCCCAGCATATTATTTTGGTCATCAATTTTAGGAAAAGACCCGCTTATGCTCGTAGGGGTAGCGCTTTATGCTTATGCAGTCGTCGGTTGGCAGCAGTTTGCTAGAATGCATTATTTGTTATGGGGAGCATTGGGCGTGTGGCTGGCAGCATTTATACGATTCTGGTATGCGCCAATTTTATTAGCGCCTTTGGCTGTCTTTATAATCATTCAAAGCGGTAGTTTTTATTTCAAAGTCATATTTATCGTTATTGTAGCCACAGCTTTTCTCTTTTCATGGAGCATGTTCGCTGAAAAATTATCAATAGAATCAACTCAAGATTTGGTTTCTCAAACCGATACTATTTCCAGTGGCTGGGGACACGGTGGCTCTGGAAACCAAATTAGCGGCGGAATTACCAGCATTGGCGGTATGTTAGCGTTTATGCCGATAGGTAGTTTCGCAGCCTTGTTTCGGCCTATCCCGGGAGAAATTTTAAATCCTTTTGGTATGTTGGCTGGACTCGAAAATTTGGTTTTGTTATTCTTGTTCATTCTTGCCATCAAGCGAACGCAATGGACAGAAATCAAAGAAGAACCACTTTTATTGTGGGCCATTGTGACAGTGATAGTATGGGCGACAATATACGGCTTTGTTTCGTACCAAAACCTTGGCTCGGCTGCACGCTTCAAGTTACAAATATTGCCTATATTATTAGCGTTGTTAGTTTATCTTGCCAGAGATCGCAACAAATTATCCAGACCTCAAGAGACTGATATTTTCCCAATGGTTTTTTTGCCATCTTCAGGCCCCAAACCAAAACCTTCTACGATTTCGCGTATAATCCACGCCTCAAGATTTAAAGTCAAATCTAAAAAGAGATATTATTGGAAGTGGAAAAGAGTTAATGAGTTGAATAGGTAACAATGCAATGAAACAAGCAAGGCATATTGCGGTTGGCTCGAACTCCTAAGTACTGAATCATAAATTTGAACGTCACTCCGTTCCGTTACTTCGTTTCGGGGTAGGGGTTTTGGAGTCCAAGATTTATCTTGGGCGACCGCGCACTCCCAAGATAATATCTTGCGACTAAGCTAATTATTAATCAATGTTTTTCGTCCTGAAACGCTAGGACGTTTGGCACGGCGCCGGCAGAACCGTGAACGGTGGTATCTGGCTGCCAAACTCACGTATATACATTTAACTGATAACTGATAACTGATATGCAATTAATCATTAACAATTTTGGCCCAATTAAAACCGGTGAAATTGATTTATCTAAAAAATTTTATGTGTTTGTCGGCTATAACAATAGCGGCAAGACTTATGTTTCTCATCTGTTATGGGCCATTTTCAATGAAAACAACATTAAAACATTTTCAAAAGCTTGTCAGATTGAAGATATTGAAGACTCCAATCATTTTGAACTGAGTCAAATAATGATTGACCAGATTTTAAATCAATTGGCCTCTTTTTTAACCGAAAAAGTGATTCCACATACCTTTAATGTGGAAAATGATCACTTGATGTTAAACAAATTGTCGCTCAAATTGAAATTTAATATCGAAGGAATAGTCAATTATAACCGGAAAAGTATGTATGGGATTCGAGTCTCTGAACAAAACAGTGAATTTTTGACGCTTTCCAAAAATGAAGGTTCTTTGCGCGTCAAGGTGGAAAAAATTCGCTCCAAGGATATTATTGATAATGTTTCTTCGACCAATTTATTTGACGAAAACGCTCCCAAATCATCCATTATAGTTGAGTTTATATTGGCACTCATTCTTAATAATACTCATAAACCGATTTTTATCCCTTCAAGTCGTCTGGTTTACCCGAGATTTTATGAATACTTTTATAGACTAGAAAAAGAGAAAAAACAAGAAATGTCTAAACGATTCCTTGATCTCTTAGAAAAGAAAAATAAAGGTGAACCCTTTCAGTTAGACTCCTTATCAATAAGTTCATTCAAAGGCTTTTATACCGAGCCAATGGATTTACTTTTTGAGAAGGTATATCGCTTGAATGAAAATGCCACGGCTAACACTTATTATAAAAATATAATTGCCGCACTTTCAAAAATTATCGGCGGTGATATTATTATGAAAAAGCGTTTAGGGATAGCACCGATAGAATTTTACCTATCGTTCTCTCATAAACCAGATGAAGATTTAGAAATGTATCTATCTTCCTCTTCTGTTAATCAGCTCAGCACCTTATATCTTTATTTCAAGTATTGGGCTTATGAAGCCAATAATTTTCTGATGATTGATGAGCCTGAAGAAAATCTCCACCCTAAACATCAGATGGCATTACTAAATGTATTACTAAAATTTGCCAATGAGAATAATAATAGAGTGCTAATGACGACTCACAGTCCTCTGTTAGCCGACATGATTAATAATTATCATTACTTGGCTTTTTTGAAATCAAAACGAATCCAGATTAATCCTTTGATAGAAAACTATCCAGAACTCCAATTGGATATTAATCTAACCATAGAAGACATAGCCATTTACTTTTTTGAAGGTGATAACATTCAAACCTATAAGATGGGGGAATATGGCGTATTTTTTGATGATTTTCATTATGAACTAAGAAAAAATAAAAATATCAGTGAGATACTAACTGATCAAATTTATCAGGTAATAAATAACGGAGACTCATAATGTATGTGAAAGAAATCCGTCATGAATTACAGAAAAAGTTAGCGAATGAACGTCATAAATTTGTTGTCAAAGTTGAAACGGATGAAATTGAAATCATCGAAGAAAAAAATAGACAGGCTGGACAACTCCAAAAAGTGAGGATTAAAGCAATTCCTTATGAAGAATATCTCATTTGGAGAGTTAATTTAGAACACGAAGTTCAAGGATTGTCTAGGATCGAAAATCGGACGGTTGACAGTTGGATAACATCTATAGATGTTCAGATAAATAATTTTGCTATGGGCAACCACAAGGGATTGCCCCTACATGCGAATAATATTGTAGGGGCAACGGTGTGAAATTATTTTTTAATGAGTTGAACAGGTAACAATGCAATGAAACAAGCAAGGCATATTGCGGTTGGCTCGATCATTCAGCAACTCCTATCTATTGTCATTTTTATGATCCTGACACGTCATCTCGGTGCAGCGGGATATGGTATAGTTGCAGCCGCGTTGGCATTAGCAACCACGATCTATTGCTTTAGCGCTTTCTGGATGACACCTTATATGGTGAGGGCAGGGACAAAACAAGTGCTTTATCATGCCAAGCTTGGAGATGTTTTTGTCATAAGCGGTTTGCTCTCATTCGCCCTATAAATCATTGGGTTATTGATCATCATTATTTTAGAACAGTTCAAGATTGGAAATATCCAAATTTATGGTGAAGCACCCTTGTTAATGACACTGTTGGCAGGCTTATTTTTCTTGAACTTATTCAGAATCTGTCTCCAAAGCACTCAATCCTTTCGTGGATATGGATACTCACTGTGGATGGATAAAATATTATACTTGCCAGCCATTATAGTTCTATTTTTTTCTGGACAATTAGAGAGCGAGAGTGTACTATACGCCAATGCATTTTCCATGTTATTGGTTGCTATATTGGGGATAGTTTATTTTGCTAAAACATACCTAAGCCTTATTGTAAAGTCTTTTCGCTGGCATGAGTTTTTTAAAGCAACGATGCCCATATTATTAGTAACTGTCCATAAATAACTTGCCCATTTGAAGTTATTTTAAAGTTACCCGCCTAAGTTCTTCGAGAACTCCGTTAGGGACGAAAATATAGGTACTCTCGTGATGCCTCTCCAGTCCGAGACTCTACGGGGAGCTATTAAACAGGTCTGATGGAAAGGCCAGTGTAGTTTCCATTCAAAACCGTCCAATAACATTGGCTAGGAGACCATTACCAGCGCAAGCTGAGTTAGGTAACAAATTATGCAAAGAGTAATTGTCTTAGATCATAATAAACAACCGTTGATGCCATGCCACCCGGCAAGGGCTCGCAAACTCTTAAAAAAGGGAAGGGCTGCGGTTTTAAGGCGCTATCCTTTCACAATTATTATGACACATCGCGTAGGTGGTGATTTGCAACCTGTGGAAATTAAATTTGACCCAGGTAGCCGCACAACCGGGATCGCTTTGGTTGGTCATTTTGACCGTGGATCAGAGGTGATCTGGGCAGGAAATTTAAACCATCGCGGGCTCCAGATAAAAAGCAATCTCAATTCAAGACGAGCAATACGTCGATCACGGCGAAACAGAAAGACTCGTTATCGACCGGCACGGTTTTTAAACCGACGGCGGTCAAAAGGTTGGCTCCCACCGTCACTACGGTCACGAATCGATAATGTCAAAAATTGGATGCTTAAACTCTCACGATTGGTACCGCTTACTCAAATAGCAGTCGAGACGGTCAGGTTTGATACTCAGAAAATGCAAAAGCCTGAAATATCGGGTGTAGAATATCAACAAGGTGAACTGGCTGGCTATGAATTGCGGGAAACGAAGTAACGGAGCTTGCGACGTTCATATTTGCTAGAAAAATGGGGCCGCGAATGTGCTTATTGCGGTGCCCAAAATGTACCGCTTGAAATTGAGCACATCCAAGCTCGTAGCAAATGTGGCACTGATCGAGTATCTAACCTGACCTTGGCCTGCACTCGATGTAACCAAGAAAAGGGTAACAAGGACATTAAGGAATTTCTAAAGCGCAAACCCAAGCGTTTGAAAAAAATTCAAGCACAAGCGAAGGCACCCTTAAAAGACGCTGCGGCTGTCAATGTTACTCGTTACGCGATTGGCAATGCCTTAAAAGGCTTTGGTTTACCGATTACTTTCTCAAGTGGTGGGCGAACCAAATTTAACCGTATCAAGCTAGGTTATAAGAAAGACCATTGGATAGACGCGGCTTGTGTTTGCGAAAATGGTGCTCAAGTTGTTATTCCCCAAGCGATAACTCCTTTGATTATCACTGCCAAGGGACGTGGTTCAAGGCAAAAGTGCAGTATGAATCAATACGGGTTTCCAAGAACAGGGCCCAAAAAGCACAAGCGAGTCAAAGGGTTTCAAACGGGTGACACTGTTAAAGCAATCGTCACTAAAGGTAAAAAAGTTGGCACATACATTGGCCGTGTCATCGTTAGAGCAACCGGAAGTTTTGATATATCTACTCAAGCCGGGAAAGTTTCAGGACTTTCAGGTAAATATTTCCAATTAATCCAAAGGTCGGATGGTTATGAATATTCGTGTCCAAGTGAAAGCGATATTATTCTTCAATCTGGCTCAGAAAATCAACCAACATAAAGAAGGCTGGGCGAATGAAATGATTCCATTTGACCGTCTGTCAAATGGGCAAGTTATTTTTGCCCAGCTACTTAGCGACAATTGCATCTTATTTATCTTCGCCTCTATTTGTGATCCTGCTAGTTGGCAATCTCTTTGGCGTTGAGCAAGCGGGCTTTGTCGGTGTTGCGTTTATACTATATGGCTTTTTTATACAACCTATACATTGGCTGACACCCACTTTGTTACCGAAATTTACGGTTGCGATGGAATGTGGCGACAAAGCTCTGTTGCAAGATCATGTCGAAAAGCTTGTTTTTCCATTCGCTATTCTGTATACTATCAGCATAGTAGCGTTTATTACGGTTGCCATATCGACACCCATTATTCCTTATTTAGTGTAGTGGGCGATGATTTTCGCACGGGCATTCCCGTCATTGCGTTAATTATGAGCACTGTCGTTGCTGAAACGGTTCATTATTTGATAGTTTCGATGCTCTATGCTCGCCAACAAGAAACGCTAACTCTTGTTGCAAACCTTGCAGGTAGTCTGTCTTTTATTTTGATAGCAATGCTATTTTCAGATTCATCACTGCTTATTTTCATTGGATTTATAATTGGGACTTGGAATAAGGTGACTGTGGAAATATGGGGATTAAGAACCAGAACCAAAAACAATAGAATATTAAGTTTATAAAAAATATAATAATTCAAAGAAGCCACTAGCATTATGGCATAATTAATGCAATATGTTTAGTCCAGCAGTGACGGTGTGATTTTGACAAGTGACAAGCGTGGAACTTGGGAATTTGACGGGGGTTAAAAACAGCTCATCATTATATTGACAAACATATCTTTATGTTCGGCAATAAAATAACTTGACAATCTATTTTTGATTTGATAGCCTCCTACCCGCACCTTTAAGGTTTGATACCCGCCGGAATTGAGGCAGGTAAGCTGTGGACAAGAAGGCACTGTTGCAGTTGGCGTTCCGGAGCGGTGGGTTCCATGAGTGTCACCATGCTCACTTACCCAAAAAACCTTGAAGGCTCAATTACTCTTATCGGAGAAAAAGGCACGGTGCGTGTAGGCGGTGTGGCAGTGAACGAGATACAGCATTGGGAATTTACCGAACCGGATGAGGATGATAAAAAAATCCATGATGCCAGCTATTAAACCACTTCAGTCTATGGTTTTGGTCATCCTTTATACTATGAAAATGTGATTAAAACCTTACGGGGAGAAGCTCAAGCGGAAACGGATAGACGTACTGTACCTTTGCCACTGGAATATTAAATCTATAACTTAATGAAATACATAGAAATATTTTTACGACCTCTTTACAACGTTTTATTAATTGAAAGAAAATAAAGGTAAGATAATGGAATTAAAAGGAAAAAAATTATTACTAATCGGAGGAGCCGGACTAATTGGCTCTCATACAGTTGATGAACTACTAAAAGAAGAAGTCGCAGAAATTAGGATTTTCGACAATTTCACCAGAGGACGTGAAGAAAATCTAAGTGAAGCCCTTAAAGACAAACGAGTTAATATATTTCCTTTAGGCGGTGAATTATTACATAGAGATATTCTTAATACCGCCATGAAAGACATTGATGGCGTATTTCATTTTGCCGCACTGTGGTTATTACATTGTTATGATTATCCACGTTCTGCCTTTGAGGTAAATATAGGTGGGACATTTAATGTGCTTGAAGCCATGCTGAATAACGGTGTCAAACGCCTAGTTTCCTCATCTTCTGCCTCTGTTTATGGAGATGCAGTGACAGAACCCATGACAGAAGACCATCCCTACAACAATACCAACTTTTACGGTGCCACCAAAATTGCCGGTGAGCATATGTGTCGTTCTCTTTACCACTGCTATAAAGAAACTGACAAACATTTCGATTATGTTGGATTGCGTTATATGAATGTTTATGGAGCCAGACAGGATTACCATGGTGCTTACATTGCAGTCATTATGAAAATTATTGATAGACTTGATAAAGGATTACCGCCCATTGTCTATGGTGATGGCTCTCAAGCTTATGACTTTATTTATGTCAATGACTGTGGACGCGCCAATGTCTGTGCCATGAAAGCTGACACAACCGATCAATTTTACAATGTAGGGACAGGTATCAGAACCACGATTAAAGAATTGGCAGAAATGATATTAGAAATCACCGGTTCTGACTTAAAAATTCAATATGAACCGGATGGCTTAACCTTTGTCAAAAACCGTATTGGTAGCCCCGTTAAAGCAGAAACAGAGATTGGATTCAAAGCTAAAGTGGAACTACGTGAAGGCTTAAAACAACTAATTAAATGGCGTAACAACCATAAAGCAGAAGTTGAACGCCGCCGTCGTGAAGCTGGTATGAAAAAGTGAGCAAAGCTTATTGGAACTGAAATGGCTAACATATTTATACACCCTACTGCTAATGTATCAACAGATGCTGAAATTGGCCAAAATACGAAAATATGGATTAATGCCCAAATTAGAGAAGGAGCATCTATCGGAGAAAACTGTATTATCTCAAAAGACACATACATAGATAATAAAGTTAAAATTGGTAATAACTGTAAAATTCAAAATTCAGTATCTATCTACCATGGAGTGACGATTGAAGATGACGTCTTTATTGGGCCAAATGCCTGTTTTACCAATGACAAGGTTCCACGAGCATTTAATACAGACTGGAAAATAGCATCCACTAAGGTATGCAAAGGCGCAAGTATCGGTGCCAATGCAACTATAATATGTGGTATTACAATAGGAGAATACGCCATGATCGCAGCAGGAAGTGTCGTGACAAAGGATGTTGAACCTTATTCATTGGTTATGGGCAACCCGGCAAGACATTATTGCTACGTAGATCAGATGGGTAACAAACTAGAAGATAGGAGTGAGAACAAATGAAACGCTTAAAAGTAGGCATTATTGGACTAGGTAGCATGGGAAAAAACCACTTAAGGGTTTTATCTATGCTTAAAAACATTGACTTAAAGTTTATTTACGATATTGACTCAGATCAAATAAAATCGCTTGGGGACAACTATGAAGTGCATGCCTCTAAATCACTGGAAAACGATTTGCAGGAAATTGATGCTGCAATAATCACTACACCAACCTCCACCCATTACGATTACATTAAGCTAGTCAGTCGATATGTGGATAATATTTTTGTTGAAAAACCTTTAACGGAATCCTTATCAACCACTCAAAAGGTGCTGGAACTCGCCAAAGAGAAAAGTTTAAAAATACAAGTCGGTTTTATAGAACGTTTTAACCCTGCTATAGTCGCTTTGAAGAAAGTTATCAATAATACTGAACAAGTGATCAATTTCGATATCACAAGGACTAACAAATTAAGTAGTAGAATTAAGGATGTAGATGTTGTTACCGATATGATGATTCATGATATTGATTTGGCACTTCATTTTAATGGTAAAGTCGAAAGTGTTGAAGCATACGGTGTTATGGAAGACAATATGATTGCGTTTGCGAGGGCAACCTTAAAACATGAAAACGGTTCCTACTCAAACCTAACCGCGAGCCGGATTACCGAAAAACGAATCAGACAGATTTTTGTTACATGTAAGGATATGTTTATAGATTGCAATCTTTTGAGTAAAGAAGTTTTCATCAATAAACAAACCCTTGTACAATCTTACAAGGAAGTATCTATAACCTCAAAACAAGAAACCATTAATGTCAAACCGGGAGAAGCATTGCTCTCTGAACTCTTATCGTTCACCCAGTATATTCAAGGTGAGGATAACGACTCTTCAATACCTACTGCGGAAGCGGGGTTAATGGCAATGGAAATTGCACAAAATATTCAAGAACAGATTTAAGACAAGGGACTTCCAAAAAAATAATACACCCCTATAAAAATAGTTAATTTATATTATTAATATTTATTAGGTAGGCTTGGTGTGGGTATATTATTTTTTTTTAAATCCCCAATGGAATACTCATATCCAAATAATTGGAGAGAAAAGATGATTAAACTCATAAAACCGTATATTGATTATGACGAAGTGGAAAAGGAATTTAAAGACATTTTTGATTCAGGCTGGTTTACAAAAGGGCCATATATTGAAGAGTTTCGCAATAAAATTAAAGACTATACGGGAGCGAACTACGCTTTCTTAACAACTTCAGCAACAACAGCTTTATGGATGTGTTTAAAAATTATTAATATAAAAAAAGGCGATGAAGTCATTGTCTCGGATTTTTCATATCCGGCAACGGCGAATGTCGTGGAAGATTTAGGCGCTATTCCGGTATTTGCAGATGTGGACTTGGATACTTTTAACATGTTGCCTGCGGAATTGGAAAATAAAATTACTTCAAAAACAAAGGCCGTTATTTATGTGGATGCGCTAGGAAATCCAAGCGGAGTTCACACCATTAAACATATCTGTCAACATCATAATATTCCATTGATTGAAGATGCAGCCTGTGCAATAGGAAGCGGTGAGAACGGAAAAAAATGTGGTAACATTTCTGATTTTACATGCTTTAGTTTTCACCCAAGAAAGCTTCTCACAACGGGGGAGGGCGGAGTAATAACCACGAATAATGCAGAGTACGCAAAATTATTAGAAATAAAATTAAATCACGGAGCCATTGTAAAGGAAGGTAGATTTGATTTTATTGACTATGGATATAATTTTCGTATGTCTGAATTACAAGCAGTGATGGGGATTAAACAACTTCAAAAACTCAATCACATCATCAAGACTAGAAATAAAATTCGAGATGAATATATAACACAATTGGAACCATTAGGATTTGAACCTCAGTATGTCAGTAACAATGTAGAACACAATGTCCAATCTTTAGTATTCAAAGTACCTAAAGATATTAATAGAAACAAATTAATTGACTACCTAAAACAAAAAGAGATAGAAACGACTCTGGGAACCTATTGTTTGAGTAATACAACATACTATAAAAACAAGTATAATAAAGTGCAGCCGAATGCTAACTTTTTGGAA
>JBDLJY010000156.1:0-14875 GCA_039714115.1 Pseudomonadota bacterium
GAGTTGCCAGAACTTGCTTCTCTCAATGATGATCCTATGCTTTGGTTTAAAGCTCGCAACCCAAGCAAGTGGAGTCTGTGGCCACTGATCAAGATCGATAGCATGGGCTGGAAGCTTCGTAGTTATGCCGATGAAGATTATAACTTCTGGGAAATGCATCTGGGTGGCGATTTCTACTGGTACAACAGCTATTCCGGTACTGATGCTCCTGAATACGCCCACTTCCTAGGGCCAGTGATGGAGATGGATCGCTTCACATGGACACCAGCTTATGAGGTGTTGTACATCAACTTTTTCGGCGACAATCATAGCAACTACAACAATAGTGAGCGTTTCGATGGTGATCAAGGTTCAGCGGGCACCGATTTCTGGAATCCGCTTTTTACATCAGATTATGGCTATACGAAGGATGGCAACAATAACATTGTTTCACCCCTCTTTGTCTTTAAGTTGCGCGAGGGTTACTTTGAGGCGGGTTACAATGAGACGAATCTCTATCTAGCCGACAATCAGGATATTCTGTTGCTCTCCGACACATCTGAGATAGAGTTTCACGAAGCGAATGAGGAGATATTTTTCCACCAAGGAAGCAATTCACACTGGGTTGTGGAAGATAGGTTGACCTACACGGGTGAAGTGCCCACTGATGATGCCTTTAATCTTACCCCGATTTTTTTTGACAAAACTGGGGATGCGTTGGCCGTGGCTGCGTCGAACAATTACAAGTCAGGCGATGATAATGACTCGACCATGTACGTCGCTTATCGCAAACAGGGAGAGTATGGCAAACAATTGACCAAGCTGCCCATGAGTTACAGCGCGGGAGTGTGGTCGGTTTCAGCCACCTTGCCAGATGCTGGTGATTATAACATCTACATTGTGGCGACAGAGAATGATGGTATTTACGGCAAAGTCATCGAAGCATCAAATGTGGGTATTAAGATCTTTAACCATGGGGATGATGGTAATACACTCACCCATACCGGCAATACCATCCACTTTAAATGGAATTCCGACTATAGTAATGCCAGTCCGACCGACCACTATCTATGGATAGGCAGTAGTCAGGGTGGTTCAGATTTGGCCAACACAGGGACACTGGGTACAGATACACAGATAGATATTACGGGCATTCCTCTCGATGGCAGCACGATATGGACGCGACTTTGGTGGCAATACGACGGGGTTTGGCAATATACTGACCAATTCTTTACGGCACCGACCGTCAATTTGGCAAGCGTGGACTCTCCGGTCGATGGAGCCACCATCAGCGGCGACACGGTGGACTTTAGCTTGTCTTCTGATGATGCGACTAGCCTCTGGCTCTGGGTTGGCTCCGATGTCGCTCACTTTAATTACTTCAATAGTGGGCTGCTCAGCGATTGGTCATCACCCATCACAGTCACGGGACTTCCAGCAGATGATAGTACGGTTTATGTGCGGTTGTGGTTCTATATGGATGGTGAATGGCAGTATCTAGATTCTAGTTATACCTCAGTGCCTGGGGGGTTTGATTAACCAAAAATAGGATTTCTTAACTATCGTCGCGGTGAGAAATCCTATTTTTCCAAAAATTAACCCCTAGAAATCCTATTTTTTGAAAAAATAGGATTTCTATAAATGTATGTGTAATCTGTTTAATCCGCGATTCAAGGTTTTTATCTTAAAGTTTCGGCAACCGTCTCAATTTGACATAATCCAGTAAACCATCTAAATCATCTTTAGTTGACCAAAGTACGCCGTGTTCTGACATAAAGTCTAACACTTTTTCCGCAAAACCCTCATAACTGAAAAACCAGATACGCATTAATTCGGGTTCTCGATCCTGCTTAACGACTTCAGCCTTGCCCAATAACTTACGAATATCACTTATACTCGCCTTGTGGTTTTGTTGCCACTTACTTTCTGCCACCCATTGCTCACTCCCAGCACCCGCATGAATATCAATCTCCGTGTCGGCACCTGGTCCTAAACGCTCCCTCAAGCGTACATAATGAAATCTCGGTACTTTGATGTCTTCATCCTGATGAAAATAGTGTCCCGGTAAAGTTTGTCGCTGGGCATTGTGGAGGATTTGAGCCATATAGACTTCTGCTAAATAGCCTTTTAAGTCACTGATTTGCTTTTTTATTTTTTTATACTTATATTCAAAATCTTCCCTAACCGTGGCTTCATCTTGCCCTTCAACTTCGATACGTCCCCAAACTTGTAAAAACTCCAATAAAATGGGATCTTTAACCTTACGAAACCAGCCGCCTAGTTCCAGATAATCCACCAAATCACCACGCGACAATTTAATCAAGACTTCACGAATCTTCTCCAAAGAAACCGTTTGAAAATCTTTCTCTAGTAGCGCTTGTTGAATTTGCTTCAAATCAATTTTGTCACCTTTTTGTATGGCAGACAAATACAAAACCCATTTAGTAATACCATACTCATTAATCCGTTCCAACCAACGACTAATTTGATCGCTTAATTCTCCCCAGATAAATCCAGAGGATAAGTCTATTGCTAAGATTGTATTTAAATCGTCTTCATTTGCAAGAGATTGCTCCAGTTTTGCGGCTTGTTTGGTGACGGCGGTTATATAAAATGGATTACCACCACAACGTTTTGCGACTACTGGCGCCAATTCATCAGAGAGATTAGCTTGATAATATTTAGTGGCTCGACGTACTAATTCCGTTGCCCAATAATCGGTTAATGGACCAATCGGATAGCTTTCAAAGCGTCCAAACAGCGAACCTCGTCCTAAAATTTCTCGCCCCAAAATACTCATGGTTGAGCCGGTGATAAAATGGGGACAAGTAAGCGATTCCACAGCATCCTGCATATAGCCAACCACATCAAATTTATATTGAGGTAGGCGGGTGTTTTGAAATTCGTCTAGGAACATGACGATGGTGCTGTCATCAATGTCTGAAGTGTCACGAGGAAAATTAAGTGCGACTTGTTCTGGAATAATAACATCCTTTTTCGCCAGAAGGGCATCAAGAAATTCTAGTGAGCCTTCAAATCCTTTGGTAATGATTCCAGATTGCTCCACAATCGGTTTTAATTGAGGCAGTGTAATTTTTTTGCTTAATAAAATATCTGGCTTACGCAAACGAAAAGCCACATACCAGCGGATGAAATTTTCCACATATTTAGCGGCAAAATCCCAGCGATTTTCAAAAGTATCTGGAAAACTATAATAAACCGGCACCACCGCTTTTGGATCGAGATGATCCTGCTCAAAAAACAAACGATTTACTACTCGTTTAAAAATTTCTGTTTTACCCATGCGACGTTGTCCCAAGAGCACTGTTGAACCAGCGCGACGAGTCCGTGCTTTTAGGGCGGTTTGATATAAGTCGTCTAAAAATTCTTGACGATCTGTGTAGATTTCTTCCGGTACTGATGGTTTGACTGCCCAATTGGTTTTCATGGTCATTTGATTTTCTCTGTTAATATATCGTCCAAGATAAATCTGGCCGACTCCATTTAATGACATAGTTTAACATCATTTATTGGCTCTCGTTAAAATTTTTGGATGCCTATAATTAATACCCCGATACTTCAATCTTGAAATGAATGTTTTCGATCTACTGAACATACGGTATTTTGGAGTCCAAGATAAATCTTGGACTCCGGTTTAATGCCGCTCTGTCATTTGTGCCAACCATTGATAACACACCGGCACTAATAACAAGCTCACTAATAACGAGCCAAGGGCTGTTTAAAGTGAGTGAAATGTTGACAGCGATGATGCTTTGCGTCAAGCCATTTGTAATAATTATACCGTTAATGAAGATACTTATAATAATATTTTGAAAACTGACTTATGACAAAATAGATGCAAGGACTTGAAAAATCGTCGAAGTCCTCAATATCAAACGAATATTGACACTTGCATATAATGCAACGAGTGCGTTATGTTCTAAGGACGATAAAGCTTTCATATCAGAGAACAAATCAATGCTCAAAAAATTTATAACTCTAAATTATAAAAATGCAGAAAATCCCCTTTCTAGAGGCGATGACTGATTGATCTTTTTGGTGTTGGGTTTGAGCAATCTATTTTACATAAAAACCGTTAATTGTCATTTAGGTGAATTTTGGGATAACCATGATGTGACGGACTATTGGGACCAAACCGGTGAATTTTGAAGTAGATATTCAATCAGAAGGTAGGTATTGTGCCATAGAACCGACACTTGTGACTAAAATAAGCCAAATTGCTTGGCAAAAAGGCGTATCAATGGAAACATTAGTCAATCTCTGGCTTCAAGACAAATTAGCTCACGACGTGCGTACAAGAAAATTCTATGCTAAAACGAATTTACATCAATAATTTTAGATGTCTAGTCAATTTTGAATTGACGCTTGATACCATGAATTTATTTCTAGGGCCTAATGGCACCGGAAAAACGACATTTTTTGAAGTACTCCTAAAACTTCAACAACTTATCGTTGAAGATCATAAAATCAACGCGCTGTTTAAACCCTCTGACTTAACTAGATGGCAACACTCGTCACAGATAAACTTTGAACTAGAAATGGCGGGCAATAATGGCCTCTATAAGTATTCATTGGTGATTCAATATGACAAAAAACAAGCACGAATACAGCGTGAGTGTTTACAGTTTGATGATAAACCCTTATTTGAATTTAATATTCAGGCCGATGCCGGCATGGTGCAACTCTACCATGATGATCACAGCCGTGGTCCAGAATATCCTTTTGATTGGTCACGCTCAGGTATTGCCGCCCTATCAGAGAGGCCCGATAATAACAAACTCTCTTGGTTTAAAAAACATCTCACCCGGTTTCTTATTGTCCATATTAACCCAGCAACAATGGACTCAGAAAGCCGTCAGGAAGAAGCACACCCCAATTGGGATATGTCAAACTTTGCCGCTTGGTTTCGGTATTTATCCCAAGATCAAGCGACTCTTTTTGACTTGACTGGTGAATTACGTGACATTTTACCGGGTTTCAAAGCCTTTAAAATTATTCCAGCGGGTGAAGCCAAAATTCTCTCAGTAGGACTATTAAATCCCTCGGTGAGTCAAGATGTTATTTACTATAAATTTGATGAACTGTCTGACGGTCAACGTATTCTAATTGTGTTATACACCTTAATACATTATAGTCTGGCTCAGGAAGACTATATTTTATGCCTTGACGAACCGGAAAACTTTTTAGCCTTGCCAGAAATTCAATCTTGGCTTGATAGCCTTTATGAGCAGTGCCAAGACAAACAGGCACAAGCTATTCTGATTTCTCACCATCCTAAATTAATTAACTATTTAGCGAGTCACGCCGGTTATTGGTTTAGTCGTCAAGATAACGGGGCGGTGCGTACTCAACGTGTCGTTGAAGAAGGTGAGAGTGGATTATCAATGGCTGAACTGGTATCACGGGGCTGGATGGATTAGTCGCCATCAACCACAAGTCGTTATTTTATGTGAAGATATCACGCATTACCATTTTGCACGAAAGTATCTTCGGTGTCATGGTTTTAAAAGAATTATTCCCAAAGCTAAAAAAATCTGTCCTCAAGGACTTCCTGATGAGGCACCCTCTTCTCTACATTATGCTTGTAATGAGCTGAATCGGCTGCAAGTTGACTAAAAAAGAGATATATTAGACTTGTTTACCTTCGCCAATTTAATGTGAGGTCATTTTCGTTAAGTTCCCTACGGGACGAATTCGTTCCTTTAATGCCGCTCCGTCATTTGTGCCAACCATTGATAACACACCGGCACTAATAACAAGCAAGCGTAGGGTGCGTCCCACGCACCGTCTCACTCGCGGGGATGGTTCCACAAAATGTGCCATCCTCAAGCTTGTCATATTCCGCTTTAGCCAACGCGCTATAGCCAGTCAAAATAAATTCTGGTTTCATCGTTTTTCTTCCCCATCCTTTTAAACAGGAGTCCAAGATTTATCTTGGACACCCAGCGAAATCAATGATGACGACCAAATTCAAACAAAGTCAGCTCAAGACTGATTATCTCGCCATCTCTCATCACCTCTATTGCCACCCGACTACCCATCTCCGTGTAAAACAGCACCCATTTCAGATCAGCCAAAGTCTCTATTTTCCGCTCCCCTAATTGGGTAATAATATCGCCGACTTGCAAACCCGCCTTTTTAGCTGGCGTATTATCACCAACGCTCATAATGACAAGTTGCTTATCTTTTTCTTCTATCCCGATGCCAATTTTAGGTGATTGTTTCCCTTTAATTTCCTCCGTCAACAGGACATAATCGCCAATACCTTCATCCATCTTTTCATCCTGCACAATGACAGTAAACGGCTCGCCATTGCGCCGATAAAGGCGATTAGGAATCCCATATCGGTACCTCACATGTCCATTGCCCGCCAAAACGATTAATTTGGTATCAGGATTGTCGGCAAGAAATTGATGGGCGGTTTGTGCCATCGTTTCGTCCCAAAGCACTTGAGTTTGCAAAAAGTATTCAAAATCTTGATGTCCCTGATGCCTTTGGTGTATGAGAAAGACTTGGTATAAATCATCTCGATAGCTCTCATTGGACAAATCCAACTCTGACGGTAAATGTTGCCTTTCTTCCGCCGTTAAGCTGTGGATACCTTCACGGGCAACTTTGCCAGTAATATCCTTGTCGATGTTGAGAGCGATAAGCGGAATGCCAGCCGTTTTGACATAATCTATAATTGGCTTATACAAATTATAGTCAAAACGCCAATTGCTGAAATAGCCTGAATCTTTCAGAAAACGCCGCTCCGAAAGCAGCCCTGCCATATAATCATCTAATGCTTTTTGGTAAGGCACTTGGAACATTTCCATACCCACCGCAATTTTATGTCCCGCCTCGTGAAGCTTTTTAATCACCATCAATTGATTAATATGATGCGAAAATTGATCGTGCTGTTCGCCAACATAAATCACGCGACTGTCTATCGGCATAATGTCGTCCAGCGTTACCACATTATCAGGTTTTAATACACGGGTAGCAGAACGACTTAATAAAGAAATGCCCTTGCTTGACTCAGTAATGGCTTTTTGACTATTTCTGCCACCTGTAAATGCCAGTACACTATATTTGCCATAATGAGACAATCTTCGCGCCACCGCTTTAACTTCATTAGCATTTTTGGCATGTAACAAGGCAATCACTTCATCTTCGTTATACGGATTTTTATGGACAACCACGCGCACGCCATCTTCAGGGACAAATTGTTTGCCAAATAACATGTCCACCATCGGCGTATCAAAGCCAGCAATGATTAAAGAATTGTCCTTGAGTTGCGTAAACTTAACATCTTGCTGTGCGGAGCTAGTAACACCTAAGGCATCAACAAGCGGTTGATATAACTCACTTTGCTCCGGTGACATTACCACAATGATATTTTCCTTGCCCATCACAGCACCCAAAGTCGGTGGAATTTCTTCAGGCAATAATTGCCGCATCACATCATAATTTTCATCAATAACAACTTTAGTAGGCGGCTCATCCAATATTAAGCTGATTTTCTCCTTTTCGCCGCTGACATCAATCAAACGTTGCGTTTTTCCAGCTGCCGTCTCAATAGTAATGGGCAATTGCATAGAATAAGGAGTGGTATGTTGCACAAGAGTAAATGAAAGCGTGAGCTTGCCTTGTGCGACGAGCAGTTCGACTTCTTCAGCAGAAAAGTGGGGAATATTTTCGCGTTCTAGCCATTGCGTAAAGTATGCCCCTAAGTTGTCCCCCGTTAGCTTTTCAAAGGAGTCTTGTATATCCTCCCAAGTGGCAGCGCGAAATGAGTTATTATTAATAAAATGACGCAAAGCACTAAAAAAGATTTCATCACCATAGCGCTTTCTCAACTGATGAAAAATCATAGCGGTTTTGCCATAGCCGACTGCTCGTTCCGCTTTATCGTGGCGGGCTTTAAACGCCCTAATTGGCATAGCATTATTTTCATTGACATAAGCATTGTAGTCCACCATGATTTGCTTGCGATACCCCACCCCTTCGCCAGAAAGAGCAGCGTAATGCTGATCAGCCAAATAATTAGTGATACCTTCCGCCCAATTCCCCCTCTCATAATCAACAAAAACAGAATTACCAAACCACTCATGCAAAATTTCATGCCCCAACGACGTCTTAACAATAAAAGGCAAACGCACAACCGCACGTCCCAACAAAGTATAAGTTGGCATACCTAAGCCGGTGGGAAAAATATTTTCGACGATGGCAAACCGCTGATAAGGATACGGCGTAAGCATAGCCTCATACATCGCCAAATACTTTTTAGTGTACTCAATATAAGTATCAGCGAGATGGGCATCCTCTTTAAAAAAATACGCTTCGATGGATATATTATTATAGGTATCTGTTTTCAAAACGTAATTTTTTGATGCGGCCAAATTCAATGAATCCAAGGGGTGGTTAAACTGAAAAGTAAAAATAGAGGCAGCTTCAGTTTCTTGGATTTCAACCGATTCCGCCTCAGAGGTGGCAAGAAAGCCGCTGGGTAATGTCACGGAGAGCGCGTACTCCGCCAATCCATCGGGCTGCGGATACCAGTTCCCGGTTAAAAAAACGTTATCTTGATCAACTTGCCTTAACACTGCCTCATAGCGGATGATGACTTCTTGATCACCCTCCACCGTTATCTGCCCTTGCTCGACGGAGACAACTTGATTATCCACTGTCAGCTTAGACAAATTTTCCACATTTAAGTGCATTGTCCGATTGGCTTTCACACGGGCAACCCCAATCAATTTATGGTTTTGGGGTTCTACTGTTACATCAAGGACATAACCAACATTCGCCCCCCATCCGCTTAAGGGTAAGCCCATCACAACCAAAAAAATTAATGTATTTATTAATCGCATGACTTTCTCCAAGAAGTGCAAAGATTTTTTTTGACACTGATGCCCATTAAAAATCCGATTTTTTGAAAAAATAGGATTTTTTTTGACACCGATACCCGTTAAAAACATATACCTCAAATTGAGGTCATACTCTTTTGACGGGTGTGGGCACATTGAGTCTAGTTTTAGATTAGAACCTTGGAGCCTCCACCTTATCTAACACCGCCCCCAACACCGTATCCACATCATACCCTTCAATTTCCAATTCTGGTGCTAAAGCGATACGATGACGCAAACTTGCCAGCGCGATATCTTTAACATCATCAGGAGTAACAAAATCGCGCTCCGCTAATAGAGCCGCAGCACGGGCGGCACGAATGAGTGCAATACTACCACGCGGGCCCGCTCCAAGACTGACTCCCGGCCAAGTGCGCGTACTCCGTACAATTTTTACCACATAGTCATACACACGATCATCAATTTCTAAATTCGCCGCGATCTGTTGCAACGTGATAATGTGTTCGGGTTGAATGATAGTCTTGACAGCACTGACATCTAAGCCTTCGCCAACTTTGGTCGAGGTGACTTGTTTGACTAAACGGGCTTCTTCCTCCTCGGTGGGATAGTCGATGCGTATTTTTAGCAAAAAGCGATCCAGTTGCGCTTCTGGCAAAGGGTAGGTACCTTCTTGTTCAATCGGATTTTGGGTCGCCAGCGTCATAAACGGAGACGATACCGTAAATGCACGGCCTTCTATCGTAACTTGTTGTTCTTGCATCACTTCCAATAAAGCAGCTTGCGTTTTCGCTGGAGCCCGGTTAACTTCATCAGCCAACAACAAGTGCGTAAAAATTGGGCCTTTGCGAATACGGAATTCTTCGCTTTTTATGTCGTACATCGCATGTCCGGTGACATCGCTAGGCATTAAATCAGGAGTAAATTGGATGCGCGTGAAACTACCTTTAAAGGTTTTCGCCAAAGCTTGCACTAACAAAGTTTTGCCTAAGCCGGGGACACCTTCAATCAATACATGTCCTGCCGCTAACAGCGCAACCAGCACTTGATCAATGACCTCTTGTTGACCAACGACAACGCTACTGACTTCAGTGCGGAGCTGTTGGATAATTTCGATAGCACGCCTTAACTGTTCATTGGTAGGCGATGCACTCATAGTTTTTTCCTTATTTGTGTGAGAATTTGGATAGTTCGGGTAAAAGCGAATTCCGTATCAGCTTTGCCACTATACAAAGCGATTTCTATTTGGTCCGCAGGCAATTCACACTGCTGTGCTAAACGCTGACTCAATTGAGCATCAGATAAGCGAGCCCAGTCGGGATGTGCTGACTCTAAACGTTTTAGCAAAGCCTGTCTGGCACTGTGCAATAACCCAGCCGCTTGGTTTTGCCGCCATAAAAAATGGCCGCTGGCTTCTATGTGTTCAAGTAAGCGGCGGCGGGCGCGTGGTGGCGCGGGTAACAAGCTCCCAAAGCGGCGACTGGCTAACCATAGCCAAAAGAGTAGCAACATTGTCGCACTGATGATCACCGCCCACATATTTCTCCATAACAAAGCCCATAACTTTGGACTCAATTCTTCCACATCCTTTTCCTGACTCATTTCTTCCACATCCTTTTCCTGACTCATTTCAGCCTGGGTACGCAGCAACCAGACTTGTGCCGCCGTGCGTTCTAAATGCACTAACTGCCCCAAAAATTGGGCATGGTCATATTCGCCGATTTTATCATTTTTAATAAATGCCAGATCGCTTAATAGAGTGAGCCTGCCGCTGCCATAATTGTAAGATAGCAAATGTGTACCGTATTCATCATTAATTTCCGCCGCCGGAACGTAGATATATTCAAGATAATAATCAGGATTAAAGGCGACTTGTAGGCGGTATTGCGCCCAAAAAAATTCAGTCGGAGGGGCTTGTGCTATTTCAGCCTCGTTTAAGCCGTTTTGATATTGCTCAATGCCAAATGCTGTGAACAATACTTCAGCATCGTACAAGCCTATAATCAAATGTCCACCAGCCTCAATCCAGTAAACGAGTTGTTGAATCTGCTCTTGACTGAGAAAACGGCTATATACTACCAATGTATCTTTTCTGCCCAACTCCTCTTCAACGTCGGGCAAAGATTGTACCGTTTTCGTCGGAGTACCCATGCGCTCTAATAAGCGTTCAGCGGCTAATAAGGGATTGTCACGGGCTTCACCTTGATAACCGATTTCCACAGTTTCCGAGACTCTTTCAAAGTTATTATAAAACCAATAAGTTATAATCCCGAGGCTTAGTAGGATCAGTATGATAATGATGTGCGAAGGTTTCATTTTCCCTTTCCAAAGTATCGCAGCCATTCCCGGCACAATCGTTGCGCTTCAACATCACTAGGCAGCCGCCCAGCATAAGCGATATTTTGCCAAACGCGAGTCAATCCAGAAAAATAAGCCGTTAATTCAACTGCTTGCTTATACCTCACAAGGCGCAAACACTCATTTTCAGTCGCACTCTCATCAATACTCAACCCATCGCGTGTTACCAGCACCGAAAGTGCGCCACGATAGAGCAAACTGAGAGCAGCCGTCGCCTCACCTGATTGCCATAATGTCCACGCTTGTTGAGAAATGTCTGTCGGCAAAAAAGCATTTTTAAGTCCTTTATCCAACAAGCGCGGAGTTGCAGTGTAATCAGATTTGGCCGTTTTTTCTGGGCGCAATTGCTTCAGCCAACGCGAGCCATAGATAATGAATAATATGATCCCGACACCCAACAGTATCCAAAGTACTAGCTCAAATAATTGTGCGATGACTCCTATGAAGTCAAACGACATTGAAGTAGATTCAGCCATCCTCTCAGGTTTTTCCTGAGAACTATCTTTGCTAGACGACTCACCAATATATTGCCAACGAGATTCTTCGCGGGAGGTTTTAAATTCAGGCTGCGATAGAATTTCAGTGATATATTGTTTTGCCATTTCGGGCTGAGCCAACGCCGCTGAGGTGAGAGATAGGCCAAAAATTAACAGAGAAATGTAACTTTTCATTTTTCGTTCAAATGTGCAGCAAGACGGCGAAACGCTAACTCAATATCCCAAGCCTCAAGCTGAGTGCGACGATTGAGATACAGAGCAAATCCCGCTGCAACATAGAAAGGCTCCACAATGCTTAAAGCTAACAGCCCAGAAATTACCTTAAGGATTTCTACCCACAAAACATCTTCATGGAATAAGACAGAAAAAAAGCCAGAGCTATGACTGAGCGGCATCATCAAATACACCAACCCAAATACTGATAAATACATTATCCACTCAAAATGCATACACACGATAGTTAGCCAAACCGCTTGCTGACGAGTGTTTTTTTGTAGCAATCTCATGCGCTGGGAAGCCGCCTTGCCCCGTGAACCTTCTAATTGCCAGACTGGCAAATTGAATGAACGGGCAAAATCAAAGCGCCATAAGGTGAGAGCTAACAACAGGCGCGTTTTAAACAAACTGGACAAAGTTTGCCAAATCCCCGGTTGTTCGCCAAATAGGGCATGACTTAAAAAATGTAAGAGAATGCGATCTAAAAAAGGCTTTAGCCACCAAATAATCAAAGCAGCAATCCACAATGATTCATAAAAGACTAAAAAGAGGATCAAAAAAAGGGGCAGTACAATGGCAAACCATACTTTATATAAAGGCTTCCACCAGTGCCGCACCATGCTAAAGCCCAAATCAATGGATTCCCAAGGATTGCGCGGGCGGACAACGGCTTCAATACGATCAATTTGCACGGCGGCGCCCTACCAATATAAAGTAAGCAATGACAATTATCCACAACAAACCGCCCACAGTGTATTTAATCTCAGGCGCAATTGCGGCGTTGGATGACCAAAAGGCTTCGATAAAGGCAGCTAACAATAACATAATGATGACACCATAGATGAGAAAAATACTCTGAGCGGCGGCATGACGCAAAGCTTGCAAGCGACACAATCGCCCGGGTGCAATCAACGCCAGTCCCAATTTCAAGCCCGCAGCCCCAGCCAGCACAATTGCCATCAATTCCAAGGCACTGTGTCCGGCTACAAATGAATAAAAAGGGACACTGTAGCCGATGTGCGTGAGATGACCAGCTACACAGCCTAAATATAACCCATTAAATATCAAGAAAAATAGTGTACCCACGCAAAACAGTATGCCACCAGCAAAGGTTTGAAAACCGATACTGATATTATTTCTAATATAAAAGCCAAACATAAAAAAATCACTTTCAGCATCGCGGTTATGACCAACAAGCTTTGGCTCATACATCGCCTCCATTTCAAGCACTCGTCCGGAATCCATGAGACTATAAACCAGATTGGGATTGAATTGCACACTGATAAACATGCCCAGTAACGAGCCGAAAAATAATAAGCTGGATAAGCCGACTAAAAGCGATTCTTGGCGCACCCGTTGTGGAAACTCGACTCCGATAAAATTAATGATTTTAGCAAACAATCGGCTCTGAGTCTGATAGAGGTGCTGATGTCCGCGCAATACGAGACGGTTGAGCCGTTCTATCAAGTGCGGCGTATAGTGACGATCCCGCGCCAGAGCCAAATGTTGGCAGACTTGTCGATACAATTGCGGAAATTCGGCGACGTTTTTGCGCTTGTCTAGCCAGCCCTCTAAGGTATCCCATTGTTGTTGATGGCTATCTTCAAATGTGCGTTGTTTCATATTAAACCATTGGCAAATTGACAAAGAGATTTAACACCCGCTTCCCCGGTTTTGCCTGTTAAAGGAGTGACGATGTTTGCTAATTCGATAGCCCGTTCCGGCGGCAATTGTTGTACCCTGTCCGCAAAATTGACGATGGCTTGTTGCTCTGTTAAAGCCACTGGCATTGGCAACGGTAACTCATCTCCCCATGAATTCGCCTTTTTTAAAGAAGGAATTTCCTCTTGGTACACAACCACGGTGCCAGCGGCTAAATCACCTATCCTCTTAAAATCCTCATTAATGAGCATAGCGACTAAGCCAAAACCATATAAAAAAGGCAGAAAATCTACCACCCGTAACAGATTGCGTATCATTGAAGCTGACCAATCGACGGGGGTGCCCGATTCATGTAATACCTTAATTTTCATAGCATTTTTACCGGGAGTCGCGCCCTGTCTATACACTTCAAAAAGCACAGGATAAAACCATTCCAGGACAAATACGGATACCATTAATAAGCCAATCCCCAAATCTCCTAATGTATTTAAGAAAAACGAAAGGGCAATATAAAAAATAATACGAATGCCAAAATCAATGGCCCAAGCCAGTGCGCGCACGACAGGGCCAGCGACTCGTAGAGCTAATTCAATACCTTCAGGCGTTTCGACGGGGCGTGTAGTATCAAGCATCACAATTGATGACAATCGTATCGGCAATCATATCATGCAAGCAGCGTCTGGACTCTCGGAAAATAAACAAAGCATCCAGTAAAGCGATAATGCCACCAAGCGTCGGAATACTGCTGAGAAGTGACACCGGTAAGTAACGCAAAAAGATAATCCGCAATAGTCCCGCACGATTGCCATTGACACGCACAATCTTAATAGAAAAAAAGCGTTTGCCAATAGTTTGCCCATTGCGGTGCAACAGGATAGCGTTGATGATGAAAATGACAATAAACCACAATATTATCACTCCAATTATCGCATTCTCAATCGCATTCTTACTGTATTGAGACTGCTCTAATTCCTGCCCAAAAATAAATGGAATGACAAGAATAAGTGGAATGATAAGGATAAAATTATCTGTTAAGTAAGCCAGCAGACGAGTACCGCGCCCAGCCAATTCAAGCTCATTGCTTGTCTCCTCTATCATTGGTGCCGTAGGCGCTTGGTAAGGAGAAACTTCTTCCAGCGGAGAGGTTTGCGTCATAATTATTTCCTTGCTTGTTTTTTTAGAAGGATGCTAAGTAAATAAGGAACGTGCAAAACCAGACCTGGCAGGTTAAACCCAAACCTGCCAGGTCAATCCTCTTATTTCGACCTGGTTTTGACTTTGACCTGGCAGGTT
>JBDLJY010000157.1:0-14805 GCA_039714115.1 Pseudomonadota bacterium
TGTCAGTCGAGGTTATCAACAACGCCTGAAAGAGCAGCGTCATTTAAACCCGGGAGAACTTGAAGGTGATTTAGAATTTTTAATGCGAGCCGTTATCAAAGTCGATAATATTCGTGAAGATTTAGGGCGAGTTGGCTCGGTGACTTATTTGGTGCCGGATAAATTAGTGTCTAGTACAACGGCTTAGTCCCGTAGGGAAGGTAAAAAATGGTTAAAACCCCATGGAAAAAAGCGGCAAGTGTCTGGGCCGATAAGAATTATCGGCTTCACCTGACTATGGAAGATGGAGAAAAATTTGAGTTATATTTAACCCCCTTGATCAACAGCCGCTTTTTGGCGTTTGAAAGCTTTTCGTTATTTTCAAAAAGTATCTATTGATCCATTAGGGGGATTGTGCTGGCCAGAAGGTGAAGATATTTCAGCAAATAAAATGTTGCATTATATAAGTACTGAAGCATAACATCTGGTATTTTCAAAGAACACTTTTTTTGTATGAATCAGCCAATTTTCAAGCGGTGCGTAGGACGCACCCTACACTCGCTCAACACCTTTTCTCGTTTCTCGTTCCCACGAGAGAAAATTTGTCGATCTCCAACAGACGGCTCAATCTTTTCAACTTCTGATCACGACACACGATATACCTGACAATGTAGAATGTGTACAAATGTTAGAAGACTACTTACTTCAGCCAAGGCAACTTGGGTTGTTTGAAACTGTAACTATTTTAAAAGGATTATAAAGATGTTCCAAGGTATTTTTATTGATGTTATTGATGCCGATAAACGGTTTGCTGAACTGATGTCAACATCAGGGCGGCATGGACTGAGTGTCAAATTTCAGAAACAGACCGAATTTATAACGCAGGCTCAACAAATCTTGGAGAGTCAGCCCGATTTGGTGGCGTTGGATTACCGTTTGAACGACCCTCGAAAAAAACAATTGTCAAGCTACAAAGCCGGTGCCTTAGCACAACAACTACGCGATTCGGTTATGGACACCGTTGCCAAAGACTTTCCAATTATTTTGGTTTCCCACCAAGACGAGATGAAAACCTTCTTTGATAATGTCACCGCCCATAACTTGTTTGATCTCAGTTTGACTAAAGAAGAACTTGGCAAGGGTGGCTCGTCTCGCCAACAAATTTTATCGCTGGTAAAAGGCTATAAGTACCTGATTAAAAATTGGAATAAGGTAGAACGGTGGCCGGCATTCTTAGCACTCACTCAGTCAGAAAAGCTTGAAGTGGCTTATCAAGCGATCCGTGAACTCGACAAACTCAAAGCACCGCATCAAGTGGCTCTCGATATTTTGCACTATGTGATAAATAGGCCCGGCCTTTTGCTGGATAAAGATAACTTGCTGGCAAAACTGGGCGTAGCCAAAGAAGGAAAAGATGTTGAGGTACTACTTGACCTTTTGAAAAAGAACCAAGTGGTGTACACAGGGATTTTTAGTGAGGGTTGGACACGATGGTGGCGACACCGTTTGCGGGATTGGTCAGAGAAATTATGTGGCGATGCTTTGGGTAATCTCACAGCAAAACAACGGGTTAAGTGTTTAAATCACAAACTTGGCTTGAAATTATCGCCGGCTAAATCACGTTGGCAAAATCATACTGAAGCCTTATTTGCATTTGCCTGTGATTCTTGTCATCAGCCCACCGAGGCTCAATATTCTGTTCTCGCTTACGATCCACCGGTGCGCTACAGTTTTCTGCAAAGAAAACACCTATGTTGGAAATGTGTAGAAACGGGTGAATTTAAAGAACAGGGATTAGAAATTGATGACGGAGAAGAGTTTATTGTCGAGAAAATAATCAATGGTGAAATAAGGAGTGGAACTTGAATAGAATCCCAACGGCAAAGGAGATGAGTTCAAATCTTGCTCACTTGAGTAATCTATTATGCCAAGAAGAACTCATTCAACCTGATAGTAAGGTTTATCTTGATGGTGCCATTGGAATGCTCAGAAAGTTGGGACGATTACAGTCATGGAAATACACCATTGAGGCATCAGAGCCTATAGATTTTGTACCCATCGCGGGTAAAAAGTTAGAGCAGATTGCGCCTCGCCTCTACCTCACCGTAGCGGTTAAGCCACAGGCTCGCTCTGAGCTACCGCCTTTTACCCGTCTCGTTACTGTTATTGAAGTCTGGGATATTTTAAAGAATGAGTTGCAATCACGTTGGCACCTCGACTTAGCAAATCGTAAAGAAGATGGTAGTTATCAAGCCGGGCCGCTTTTTCACCTACAAGGCGGTGGACACCAACCTCGAAGTCATCGAAAAGAGGAATTAAAAGTCAGTATTCCTCGCTGGACGACTCCACCGATGGAATTGATTTTGACTTGTGAGATGATTATCGCTAATTTTTACCCTGACAAATGGGAAAAAATAAGTACACAAAAGAAGTGGCTTGAATTGATTCATGCCGCTCAGCAATTGTGTTATCCCGTCTATTTTCAACGAGTACAGAATTGCCTATCATCCGGCGGGCGACGACAGTCAGTGTTAAAGACATTGTGGGCTAAGGAATGGGGATAAGGTGGATTTGTTTAGGGGCAAGTCCTATACTTAGCAGCATCTTGATGCCGAACGGTGTTTGCAACCCAATGCCATTAAGCCTGTCCCGACGCTAGGAGGGACCTTGGATGGCTCTAAGGACAAATGATTGATTTTAAATTAAAAAAGCTTGTCATGAGCGTGATTGAGGGATCGGATTTTTTTGACATAGATTGGCGAAGTTAAAAATCCTATTTTTTGAAAAAATAGGATTTTTAAGCCGGTGTCAGCAAGCGTAGGGTGCGTCCCACGCACATTTCAATTTTCAAGCGGTGCGTAGGACGCACCCGGAACGAAAATGCCATTGCTCTCTCAAGAGGGAATTTCAACTAATTCATTGCAAATCCAACCAAAGTTTTATCGCCGTATTCAAGTCGTTTATTTGCGCTTCTTCAAGCGTTCCGATTTTTTTCCCGATTTTCTCCTTTTTCAGGGTTGAGATTTTATCTAGCATCATCTGAGAAAGGGATTTCAAACCATTTGAGTCCGTAGGTTCAACAGGCAACCGAAAAAGAGGAGCATTTATCAAGTGTGTTGTCAATGGGCAAACGGCTCCAGTCTTTGTCATCACTATTTTCCTCCCATTGTGTGTCATCAACATTGTCATGTTGGCTTGTCAATATCGACTGGCGACGTGCTTCTTCTGTCAAATAGCGATAACGATTAGGTTTTTCTAAATATTCTTTCAAGGCTTCCACAATAATCCAATCATTGCCACGTCGCATTTTTTTTGCAAAGCGGTTGAGTTGTTGTCCTAAAGAAAGTGGTAGGTAAAACTGATTCATATGCCACAACTTCAAAAGGGCTTTTTCCATCCGCTATCGGTATGTAAAAAAAACCAAGCGGAAAAAAATAAAGATGAAACTTGGCTATTTCAACCGCAATTAATCGTTGAGTCGCAGGATGGCGCGGCTATTTTCCAAAAGCGTCAGCAAAAACGTCAAGCCATTTATCAAGATTCACGTTATGCTGAAGAACAAGCCTTGCAAATGCTTTATCGGGATCAGATAGAATTTG
Organism: Pseudomonadota bacterium; assembly: GCA_039714115.1. Classification (GTDB taxonomy): domain Bacteria; phylum Pseudomonadota; class Gammaproteobacteria; order Beggiatoales; family Beggiatoaceae; genus Thiomargarita. The sequence goes on from JBDLJY010000157.1 coordinate 3,579, forward strand.
CTAGGGGTTATAGTGTTTCGGTTCATGCGGTTTTGTCGGATAAGCCCCAACAAGATTTGCTCTGGTTTCCTACCGGCGGTGGCAAAACTGAAGCCTATTTAGGGTTAACCGCTTATGTCTTAGCCTTGCGCCGTTTACAAGGTGACATTGAAGGGCGTAGCGGAGCTACTGCTTTAATGTGTGCCGCCGAAAAAATACGACGCAACCCCATAATCCATTACGTCCACCGGATTTATTGCGTGAATTAGGCGGTATGCGTCGTTTAGTAGATGATGAAATTCGGGAACGGTTAAAAAACCAGACTCTTTATGAGTTTCATCAACTTGCTAGACGTTATCTCAATTATCCTTATATGGAAGAACTCACTTCGCGCAAAAATGCGTCTGAAATTCCAGATATATTGGATAAATTAGAACGGCAGTTTGTGCCAACTTTGCTTCGTAAACCGCTTGATGTGTTATTGGCAACTAATATGATTTCGGTGGGTGTTGATGTGCAGCGCTTAGGCTTAATGATTGTCGCTGGGCAACCTAAAAATACGGCTGAATATATTCAAGCGACTAGTCGCGTTGGGCGCAATAGTCCGGGTTTAGTTTGTACCGTTTATAACTGGGCACGTCCACGCGATTTATCCCATTATGAAAGTTTTGAACACTACCACGCGACTTTTTATCAATCTGTAGAAGCCCTTTCAGTCACCCCATTTGCAACCGGTGCTTTAGATCGAGGATTAGCGGGCATTTTGGTTGCTTTGATTCGTTTGATGGCGGAAAGATTTAATCGAAATGATACCGCTCAATATTTTGATCATGATAGCCCTCTTGTCAAGCAAGCTTTTGAAATAATCACTAAACGTGCCAATAGCATTGAAGAAAATAAAAAAGTTTTCAAGGAAATCAGTGATTTATTATAAAATAACGTCAATCAATGGCTTAAAGAGACAGAACCCGTTTCGCGGCAACTTATCTATAATCGCCAAGGCAAAAAGGGGTCAGCCGTAGGACTACTAAAACCGGCGGGAGCGGGCAAAATGAGTGATTTTACCACTCTCAACTCTTTGCGTGATGTTGAGCCAAGTGTGGGATTGATACTTGATATTAGTACAACGGATTGACGGAATCAACGGATTTTTTCCTTGTTATTTTGTGCCGGACGGGGATCGTAGGGGCTACCCTATCGGGTTTGCCCCTCTCAGCTCTCTCACATCCGTTCGAGACCGAGATCCCCGTCCGTAACGTTAAAAGCGGGGCAACCACCCCTGATTGCCCCTACGACGTTGTAATCCTAAAACGTTGCGGACGGGGTTGCAAACTGGTTCCTCGGAAGTTAAATATGACGTGGTTTTGCTCAGTTTTTTTTCACCCGACTTTTGTTCTCACCGCGACTAAAGAAATCCTATTTTTTGGAAAAATCGGATTTCTCACGGCGACTTAACTTAAAGAAATCCTATTTTTTGGAAAAATCGGATTTCTAGCTTTGGCCCAAAAATAGGGTGAAAAATAAACCCTATGAATTTATAAGGTTTAATCCGTTTATTCCGTAAATCCGTTGTACTCAAGAGACTAACTAAAAAATGAAATACTACAAAGTAGGTGAAATCAGACCCAGTCAAATCTTTTTTTTCTTTGGCGTGGGTGCGAATATAGATTTATTTAATCTTTCAGTGATTGTCATGGGACTTGGGCGGTGGCAACTTGGGCAAGCTGATGAGATTCAAGAAAGCCGTTTGTTAAAAGCCATTCAAAAACACCGCCATTATCATCAAGTCAAACGGCTCTATGCGCCTCCGGTGTTAGCTGCTGAACGTAGCTATAATGCTTGTGATGATGAAAATATTCAGGGTATTCCGGTTAAAGTCTTCCCGCGTTGGTATCGGTGTAGTGCTTGTCATTTGATTGCGCCATTAGAGAGCAATCTATTTGAGCTCAAAACAGACTGCTTTCACCCGGATAAAACCCGCTATTTGCATAAAACTTGCTCAAAAGCTAAATCTCCAACAGCTATACCATTACGCTTTGTTGTCGCCTGCGAACATGGGCATCTTAATGATTTTCCTTGGATGGAATTTGTCCATAAAGAAAAATATTGTTCATCAAGTGGCAGCTTGTATTTATCAATATGGCGTATCATATGCGGTGACAGAAGTAGAAGTCTATTGTAGCGGCTGCAAGGCACGTCGCCGGATGTCTGATGCTTTTGGTGACAAGGCTGAGTTGCCCGCTTGCGAAGGTTATCATGCTCACCTAAATACGCATGATACCTGTCAAATCCTAGACGAAAAAACTCAGCGAAATAAACCGACACCTCAAAAAACGATGCTATTAGGCGCGTCCAATAGTTGGTTTCCTCTTTTGCTCTCGACTTTTTCAGTACCGCTGGTTTCCATGAGCCGTTTGCAACAATTAGTCAATGACTATTCCATGCTTTTATGCGCCAATTAACAATAGAATGTGGTTACACGGCTGCCAGCATTCGAGAACGCATTTATGCCCGTGAACCTGACGAAGAAGGTGGAGCGATGTCAGGGTTATTGATTTATACTGCCGCCGCTGACAGTGAAGGCACATTAGGCGGCTTGATTTATCAAGCGCAACCTAGTATTTTAGCGCGACACCTTGAACAAATTTTAGAGGAGCAGTTAACATTATGTAGCTCTGATCCACTGTGCGCCGAGCATCATCCGATTGGAGAAAATATCAGTTTACACGGTGCTGCCTGTCATACTTGTCTCTTTTCACCGGAAACTTCTTGTGAACGGAGTAATAAGTATTTAGATAGAGCCTTATTCATGCCGGTATTGTTACGGGTATTTCCACAAGGCTTAGATGGTATTGCTCCAAAAAAACGCCTCAGCCTCGCTTTTGGGGAATCACCGATTTATCAGTACATATTTCAGAATATGATGAATACTTGCAACCGCATTTTGTGAGCGTCACTCCAGCGGGTGGACTCTATGAAGCGGGACAACCCCGATTATTGGTGACTTATTATCCCCCGGCGCAACATTTAGAACGGGCGTTGCGTGAGACTTTTGCTAAACCTTTACCGATCCATAATCGCACCGTGTTGCATTTATTGGAGGCTTTGCAAATTTTATAAATTAACACGCCCGGTGGTGGTAAGGAAGCCCGACGGCTCTGCTTTCGCGCCCTTGATGTGGAACAAATTGGGCATGTTTATGAGGGGTTATTGGATCATGCTGCCAAGCGAGCCGGGCAAGTCATGTTAGGTTTAGCGGGTGGCAAACAACCAGAGTTAGCTTTAGCCGAATTTCGTGAAGTGGGTTTAGAGCAGTTAGTAGAACAAGGGTTTAGTATTGTGCGAGCGGTGCCGAGTCGAAAATGGCCGGGGAGTGCCAGTTTAGAGGTGGCGCATGTTTGGCTACGGCGGGATTCGTGGGACAATCAGTTTGTGTTAGATGAGTTGCCCGTTGAAGGGGCTCAATCGTTGGTTGAAAAGTGGGATTGTGCCAGTGGATTATTCTGGGAAGGTGGCGGCGGATTATCCTGATTTGTTGGGGATTGTTGAGGAGAGGGTTAAGCCGGAGCGGACACGAAAAAAAGCAGATGGCAAATTTGCACTACGTTATCCACTTTATTTGAAATGGTGGATTTATGGCGAAAAACGAGCGAGAATAAACGGATTGGTTTATTGGTAGCATTGACTCAATCCGTTTATTCCGTTAATAATAGTTAATATTACAACCATAGCTAAAAAGATATTGGAGTTGGTATGCAAAGAAAAATTCAAAAGCTTTTAAATCTCGAAGATGGCAATGAAATCAGTGCGAATGATATATTAACACAGCCTGAACCTAAGATTTTTGAACTGAGAAGAAAATTGACAGAATGTTACAAAAACAATGAGGATTATATTGTTTGCAATTTATGCTATCAGCCAGTTTATATCGCCGGGACTATAAACGGAGAGTTTTTTTTCAAACACCGTCACGAAAGAGGCGACTGTCCTATAAAAACTAAGGGTAAATACAGCCAAGAAGAAATAAATCGAATGAAATATAATGGCGTTAAGGAAAGCCGTAATCATAAAGAACTAAAAGACTATATCTATAATTGTCTCATTTCTGATAGTCGGTTTAGTTCAGTAGGGAAAGAAGAAACTATTAAATCCGCCGGTATTCAAAAGGAGTGGAAAAGGCCAGATGTTTCGTCCATTTATTGTGGTGATAAAAAATTAGTTTTTGAAATACAACTATCTACGACATATCTTAATGTGATCGTCGAGAGGGAGTCTTTTTATCGTAATGAAAGTATTTTTATCTTATGGGTTTTCAATCAATTTAATTTTCGTCGTTTTACAGAGAAAGATATATATTATGCAAATAAATGCAATGCTTTTGTTATTGACAAGGAAACAAAAGCTAAATCAAAACAACAAGGTGAACTTATTTTTCGTTGCTATTATAAATTTCCATACATTAGCGATGGTGAAATTCAATACAAATGGAATCAGCGATTAGTCACATTTGATGATCTTTGCTTCGACTCTGAAACATTCAAAGTTTATTATTTTGATTTGGAGCAAGAAGAGGAAAAAATAAGGCAAGAACTTCTTGTAAAAGACTTTGAACAATTTTGGTTAACTCGTACTGACTGTGACTGGGAAAAAAGATTATTACTTTATAGTGAGTTTTGTAATAAATTTTCAAATCATGAAATTTATATTGACGGTTTTTATGAACCTTTAGAACGCATTTTAGACGCGCTTTATTCGGTAAAATTTGGAAAACGGATTGGTTATAAGTTTCAAAATTTTATTTCTTTAGCCAATAATATATTAGAATATCGTAAAGAATTTACAAAAGTTTTTTTATGGGGGTTGGCTGTTTACGAACGAAAGGAAGAAGTTCTTAATTCGGATAAAAAAGGTAAATTTAGACAGAAAGTAGATCGATATAAGGATGGAATTAAGAATAGTGATCCAGCCTACAAACAAGAAAAAAAATATGATGTGTTGTTCTCAATATTGTTTCCAGAATTAAGTGAACATCTAAAAAAGGTCAATTGATAATGACTTGAGATTTTGGGCGACTGGCAATTAAGCTATTCTATAACGGTATCAATAAATGTACATTCTTTAATTTTACCCCGACTAGAGCGGCTTCATACGGGCTCTTATATTACGGTGTTGCCCAAAATAAATTTTGGACTCCTATAATGCCATTTTGGGCGATTGGCAATTAAATCTTGCGTACCGGAGTGATCTGAAACGTCGTCTCGTAGAGAACTTGGCTTGCATTAAAAACCCCGTCCGGCACAATCATTAGTTTGATGCAAACCCCGTCCGGCACAAGGAATTGCTGTCTATTGTGTACATTCACTATTCCAACAAGCAACATCGTTAAAATCATTTGTTGCTGCTTGGCTGATGAAATGTTCATCACCATCGGCATTCTCATCTTCAAGATAGTTGCCTATATCAGTTTTATCGGAGCGTGTTTGTCCGTTTATCTCACCTCCTGCAACTAGCACAACCAGATTAACGTTTTTCGTTTCAGTTGGTGTCGTTAAAGTCAATGTCTCGTCGGAGGCATCTACCGGAGGACTGGCGGCGGAATTGATGGCAAAAAAGACCATTTCTTTCCATTCCTGCCACCATTCCCAATCTTCGCTCTCTTCATCAAAGCAATCTGTTGGCCATGTTTTTGACATTTCATTATTATCACCATGCGTCGCGTTTAGGGGCTCATCGGGAATTCTGCCAAAGCGTTCTCCACTGTCATCAGTATAATCGAACGGTACGAGTTTAGAAGCCCACGGAAATTTGTTGCCATTGTTAGCAGCATAGCTTTCTAAGCATTTTACCACCCGTTTTGCCACCCAAGCATTCATCCGTTCATACACTGGCGCAAAATCTTTGGGCGTGATTAACATTAATATGTCATTAAATATCACATTACCGTCTTCTCTGGTAAGGGGTGCTTTGATAAATACTGATGGTGTCGCCGTTGGTAACTCATCTCCCCCCGGATTGCCACTGGCTTCGTCCGTCTTTTGTCCGCTGAAATTTTTGATCGTGTAGTCGGGTACGCTATCACCATTTTCATCAATTTCTAAACTGTCAAGATAATCAATAATTTGAACATTATCACCACAGTCTGTGCTGGTACGAGTTGTTTGTCCTTCAACCATTCTGCTAGGCGCAAATATGATCGCAATCGCTCGCTCTGCTGGCGTGGTGCCACCGTTGGCATCTTTAACGATAAATAATCCCTCAGTCGTGTTGGTCAAAATTTGTTTGGGATTGTTTTTATAAGTGCCAGAAACGGCATACCATAAACATTCGCCGCTACCATCGCGCAGAGGTGGTAAACCCAGCGTTCTCCACGGAAAACGTCCTATGACACTGTTGCCTTGACTTGAACAAGAGGGTTCCGCACTGCCATCGCCATCCTTATCAGGACAAGGCAAATAGCCTTGCATTTGTCCCAGATGGGTTTCCGCATAAGTGAGGGCAAATCCCAATAAAGCTTCCTTTGCTTGTGCCAATACTCTTGCGGATTGTTTTTGGTTTTCAATTTGAAAGTGAACGTGGTTGAGTTTAGACAATAAGATTGTCGTTGATCCTAACACGAGAATCGTTAAGAAGATAATTAAGGCTGCTCCCGGTGCAAGGTACGCCTGAATTTTAAGGCTTCTCAAATTGTTCTTGAATTGTGCCATCTAATATGTTGACTGTTTGTCCGGGTTTTAAGAAGATTCTTTGCTTGGAATTGGATAAAACAATCGGCACTGACAGATCATCAGTCATTTTTTCTAACTCGACTGTAAAGCCTTGCTGAATCAATTCTTGACTGCCATTGAACCACACTGTCGGCTGCCCATGACTGCGTATTACCAATCCATTGAAGGTAATGTAATGTGGTGTCGTATTAGACTGTTTTGTTGTTGTAGAGGGCGGTGGAGGTTTAGGTTTAGGTTTAGGTTTAGGTTTAGGTTTAGGGGGTGGCGGTTTAGAGCGTTCCGCATTGAGTGCTGCACGTTCATGAGCGGTTGTAAATAAACGCAATAAACCGTCAGCCCGCGTTGATTGAGAAAGACTGATCAATAACAGTAGAATGAGTCGAATAAACATGTTTCTTACTTTCCAAGATAAATCTTGGACTCCAAAATCAATGCTGAAGTGTAGCGAGCCAGCACACAAGTTGCCTTAAAGTAAGGATTGGAGATATTTTTGACATCAATTTTAGGCGCCAGCCGCTTAATGTCACATCGGAGCAGATTGAATTTGCCCGCGAATTCTATCGCTTCTATTAATTTGAGTATATCTTCTTCGTGTAAGACTTCTAATTTTAGAATTAATTGTGTCTCATACGTTTTAACTCGCTCGTCTATAAAATCAGGCACAGTGTACAGTTTTGTTTCTGAGAGTGCATAGTCGGCTGAGAACAATGGTAATTGAGAAAGGAGTGTTTGGATTTTTCCAAACATTTTCAAGCGTTGTTCTTCTAGGCGCGGCTCATTTGAAAAAAATCCGTCTGTGATCAATTGATTAAATTTTTCTAAATATAAACTGTTGACGATTTCTAAGGCTTCTTGGATTTGTGTGTATTCTTTTTCTAGCCTGCCAAAATGGCGACTTTGTGTCTGTGCCCACTCGCTTACGTCGTTGTGATATTGTTGACTGGCAAAAATCAATAATGGACTCAAAATAATACTAAAAGCAAATAAAATCAATGGCCATAGTAATTCTGACCAATCAATCTTGGTGGTTTTTTTTTTAGAATGGCTCATTGTAGATCAATGCCAGTATGATAAACCGTTCGTAGTAGGCGATTTATCGCCTACCAATGGATCATTGACAATTGGATGGTGTTGTTACCGACAATAACAAGTCCCGCGCCTGAGCGCGTGCCAAATTGAAATTGCGCCACTCATCCGAAGTATGTAAAACTTTGTGGGATCGCAGACTAGCCCATAATTTGCAGCGCTCAGATTCTGGAAGAGCGGGCAACACTGCCAGCAAACTGGGGACAGTATCAGCACTTAAAGCGCTTACATAGTCAGCATCAAGCGTTTGCCCAGCCTGCAAACGGGCTAAATTAATTTGGGCAATCCGTGCATCAGGGTTGATAAAATGTAACAAGCCTATAAAAACCATGCCCGTTAATATCGCTCCAAAAGTAAATCGCGCTCGTTTTTCGCGTAGCACCGTCAGAATAAACCATATAAACAACACGATCAGCCACACCATAAAAACACTGGTATAAAAACGTAATTCTGTTAGCCCATATTCGCGGGTGTATAAATACATACGGTGCGCCGCTGAAGCTTCAATAACCATTGTCATTAGCACCATTATGACGGCTAAAATTTGGTAAAGTCTTTTCTCCAATTCAGTATATGATTGTAGCCAGTGTGTTAGGAGTAGCAATGTTATCACTAATACCGCCACCGTCACCAATTCCTCAAATCCTCGCCGTGCATAATTGGCATAAGTTGGCCCCTGAGCGGATTGTACCAGCGCGTCTCCGCCAAAGAAGTAGGTGAATTGCACCGCAATAAAACTTAAAAATAGGATATTGAGGGCACCAAGTATCATCACAATTTCAATGCTGCCCAGCGTCCATGATGGCGGTGGCGTGATGTGTTCCTCCTTGACGTTTAAGCCTTGCTTGAGCACTCCGCCGCGCAACACCGCCACTGCTATCCAGCTAGAAATGACAAATGCGAGTATGTACTCTACCACAATTTTTTCGTTCCAGCCCCAATCAAATAATTGCTCAACCATATCTTCAAAACGGGCATCGGAGGCGGTGAATAAGATTCCAAATAATATGATTAATGGTACAGTAATAATCAAGCCTTTGAGCGTGGCGCGTCCATACTCTCCCCAACGTTGCCGAAGCATTTTCCATTGTATGTCTTGATTGATTAAATCATAGTAACTGATGAAGCCATACTTGCTTGAGGCGTATAAATCTTCAAACGCTTCGTAAACGTGAAATTCTTGGAGCCTTTGTCGTGTTCCCAAGGTGAAGGCGAGATTAATCGTCAATAAAATGCCCAATAAACTTAGGCTATTGAGTACCAGTGAATCACGCCACGCCAAAGCCACGGTAAAAAATAATCCGCTCGCCACTAGCATATATTCAACGACATTCAGGGGATCTTGCCCTAGATTTCTGAGGAGTAAGAGGCTGCCCGCTAATAATAGGCCAAATAGGCTCATATTGAGCCCCCAAGCTTTACCGTCAAATAAAAATGTGCCGACTACACCTATTAATAAACAAGTGCCCAGCGTGACGAGTGTTAGTATTTGATTGAACTCCTCGGTGGCATCTATTTGATTTTCTGGTTGATATTTGACTGGTGTGATTTCTATAGAAATTTTTTTATCATCCATTTGATTATCCATATGTTTTTACTACAATGCTTGCCTTGTGGCCATCTGTCAGTTATAATTCCGCGTTAAACAAACTCAATAAACTCCTAAACGTTTGTTTTAAAAGGTAATTGATTTTTTTTAGCCCCACATATATATTACATGATGCCTTATGTATCGAACTTGAACATTATAAATTAAATCAATCCGTAGTGCATGTCATGTCCCTAGATCAAGAATTTTCCATTAATGACGACATTATCTATCTTAACCATGCCGCCGTTTCTCCTTGGCCCACGCGCACAGCAGCGGCAGTGCAACGTTTTGCTATAGAAAATATGGCCCAAGGTGCAAAAAACTATCCACGGTGGGAAAATAAAGCACATTTTTTGCGTGAACAATTGCGTGATTTACTCAATGCCCCCGCAGCCAGCGATATTGCCCTACTCAAAAATACGTCCGAAGCCCTCTCCGTAGTCGCTTATGGCTTGACATGGCAAAACTGCGATAATATAATTGTCACGGATCAAGAATTTCCGTATAATCGCATTGTTTGGGAATCTTTGCAAAACCAAGGCGTTACGGTACGCCAGGCCGATATATCGAAGACGAGCGATCCAGAAGCGTCGCTATTTGCGTCAGTGGACGAGCATACTCGCTTGATTGCTATCAGTGCGGTACAATATGCCAGCGGTTTTCGCATGGATTTAGCTAAAATTGGTGCCTTTTGTCAGGATAACAATATTCTATTTTGCGTTGATGCGATTCAAAGTTTGGGCGCGTTACAGTTTGATGTGCAAACTATTCACGCCGATTTTGTTATGGCAGACGGGTTAATAACAGTGTTGAGAAATCGATTACTATCTTATAGTCTGTGATATTATTTGATATTTGGCTCAGCCGCCCCATAATGGGGTTGTATTTTTGATTGTTGTTTGAGATAATGGCGAAAAAAAAAGTTGACCGCTAAATTATTAACCAAATTATGAGTAAAAAAACCAGAGAAATTAAATCGTCGAAATCTGATACGACCGAGATACCAATTAGCACATATCAGACCCGCTTAGTCCAATTACCAGAAACGACGAAAGCGGCGTTGGATGATTGTGCTGATTTACTTTCACAAGTCGAACGCAAACTCTTTGCTAAAATGCAATCGACTCCCACGTTTAAGGGTAATGTTTTTAATCAGATTAAATCTTTTTTTGTGTCCTTTTTTGGAATATTGTCTAGGCATTTTAATTCTATTAATTTTATTTTGAAAGGCAAGGTTTCATCCTACGTGTCTAATATTGATCGTTATATTAAAGAGAACCAAGAACGAGTTAATAAAGCGATAAAAACGATTGAAAAATTGTCTAAAAAAGAGGTAGAACCTAGTCAGCGTCAAAAACACCTGAATAAAATACATCAAAAGAAACGTCGTTTGGCACGGTTAGAAAAACGCCAGGAACAATTGGAATCAGACAAAGCCACCGGGCGTGTTCGTATTTGTTTTGGTTCCAAAAAATTGTTTAACGCACAATTTGATTTAAAAGCTAATGGCTATGAAAACTTCGAACAATGGAAATCAGATTGGCAAAAAGCACGCAGTAATCAGTTCGTTTTAGTTGGTTCCAAAGATGAAACAGCTGGAAATCAACTTTGCACGGCGAAACGTAAAAAAGATGGGACTTTTACTTTGCGAGTACGAATGCCGGAAGCATTAGTGTCCAAGCATGGTAAATATGTTGAAATTTCTGGCGTTAAATTTGAATATGGTCAAGAGGTTATTGAGGCGGCTCTGAACGATAATGAAGCTCGTCGTCTGTTAAAAAACCTCAAGCGTCAATCTCATAAAAGTTACGGTCAAGCAATAACTTATCGCTTCTTACGTGATGAA
>JBDLJY010000158.1:0-14746 GCA_039714115.1 Pseudomonadota bacterium
TCTGGTTTTGACTAGGTCAATCCTCTTATTTCGACCTGGTTTTGACTTTGACCTGGCAGGTTTTGTTATGATCAGCCTGCCAGGTCTGGTTTTGACTTTTTATTTACGGACAACTATAATCTACATGTGTACGCGGCCAAGCCGAGATCAAAGCTTTAACCAAAGTGGCCAAGGGAATGGCAAAAAATACGCCCCAAAATCCCCACAATCCGCCAAATACCAACACCGCGACAATAATAGCTACCGGATGTAAATTCACCGCCTCCGAAAATAACAAAGGAACTAAAACGTTACCATCGAGGGCTTGGATCAGAAAATAAGTACCGGCGACCCAAAAAAACTCTGGCCCAACCCCCCATTGAAAATAGGCCACAAGAAGTACGGGAAATGTAATGACCACGGCACCAATGTAAGGAATAATCACTGACAAGCCAACGAGTACCGCCAAGAGCGAAGCATAACTTAAATTAAAATAGGCAAAGGGAAAATAAGTGAAAGTGCCGACCAAAAAAATCTCATACGCTTTACCGCGTACATAATTGCCCATTTGTGCATCCATTTCTATCCAAACCTTCTTGGCAGCTGTATGCTCTTTAGGTAAAAAGCCCACCAACCAGTCGAGTATCTGTTTTTTATCCTTTAGGAAAAAAAACACTAACAACGGCACTAAAATCGAATAGACGATTAAAGCAATCACAGTAGGGATGGAAGCCAATGAATAAGATAATAGGGTTTTACCTATATCTTCCACCTTTAAGCGTATTGAGCTAATAATACCATTAACTTGTGTGTCAGAAATAATCGTCGGAAATTGCTCGGGTAAACCTTTTAACAACTCATGGCCTTTTGTTGCCATAGAAGGTAATTCTTGAATCAGTTGTGTTAATTGGTACGATACCAAGGGCAACAATATCACGACAATAAACACCAATAAGGTGATAAATGTTAAATAGACACAAAAAATCGCGAGGGCACGCGGAAAGTGCCACCGTTGGAAGTTGCTAATCACCCCCTCTAGCAGATAGGCAATCACCAGACTCACCAGCACCGGAGCCAGCATTTGGCTCATCGTCATCAAGATGGTGAAGCTTGTCACCAATAATAGAGCTAATAACACCGCCTGCGGATCTGAAAAATAGCGGTGAAACCATGCTTTTATCACTTCAATCATATTGTATTCTCACTGAGAAATTCTTCGTAATGTCGCAAAAACACTGTTTCCAGTTCATCAATAACCTCAACGCTATCGCGCCCCTGCAAAATATGTTCAGTCATTAGGCGAGAGGTTTCATTAAGCATCTTTGCCTTATCAAGCATCGGGTAGCTCTGCGCGAGACGCTTGATAGCAGCAACAATTGATTCGTTGGGCGGGCGTGGCAAGCGCTTGGGTTGAGGCGGTGGAATAGGTTTCTCAACCAGACGAGATTGTAAAAACTCGGCAAAGGCTAATAAAGTTTCCTGTTGCTCAGGTGGTAATTGCTTAAAAATACGTTGTAGCCGTGAGTTTGTCATCATTTATCGTTACCGGAAATGCTACAATGATTTTGCGAGAATTTTAACAATTCTTCTATTGCCCGTAAACGGAATTTTTGTTTTTGATGAACAAAGGACAGCGGGCGCTCTAGCGGGGGATTGAGATTGATCGCTTTGAGTAGCCCTAATTGTAAATCTTTCTGAATCGCAGTACGCGATAAAATCGACACGCCCATGCCGGCAGCCACCGCACCTTTAATAGCCTCGGGACTGCCCAATTCCATCACGATACTTAAATCATCGCGTGACAGCCCCGCTTGATTAAAATACTCGTTAATCACTTCGCGGGTACCTGAACCTTCCTCGCGGGAAATATAGGCATAAGTCACTAATTCCTGCACTGTCACCTCATGGTATTTTGCTAACGGATGCCCCGGTGGCACGATGGCTACCAATTGATCTATGCTACATAAGGACACAGCTAAACTTTTATTGCCCACGGGTGCTTCTACCACACCCAGATCAATATCATTGTTTTCCACCATTGACACAATTTCATCGGTGTTGGAAACTTTCAGGCGAATACAGATGTCAGGATATTTGCTTTTAAAATCCCCTAACAAAACCGGTAATAGATACTCAGCAATCGTGGTACTGGCACCAATCACCAATACGCCGCTCATATCACCGGTTATTTCCTTGACAACATTTTCCATTTCTGCGTATTCTTTAAAAATCTTCTCCGCATATTCATAGACTCGCTTACCAACTTCGGTGAGCGTAATACGATTATGGGTGCGATCAAACAGGCGGGTGTTAAAATACTCCTCCAATTGGCGGATTTGAAAAGTCACCGCCGGTTGTGTCATGTGTAAAGATTCAGCAGCTTTGGTAAAGCTTAGTAAACGAGCAACAGTCTGAAAAACTTGTAAACGACGATCAGCCATAATTATCTTCTCTTTTATTTAAACGCGAGGTGCAACTTTTAGGTCTGTTATGATAACACATCCCTAAAGAAGAAATACCCTAATTTAGGTAGGCAAAAACACCCAAATCACGTTTAGGCTCTCGTCCCCGTCCACAGTGAGCGCGTATGAAAAACCGAAGCCCCAAAACCTTGTCCTCGCAGCTGACGCTTAAGCACAAAATCAAACAACAGCGAATTATGCTGACGCAGTTGTGCCAATACATCGGCCTGTTCAGCAGTAATATACTGTTTTTCTTTGAGTAATCTCAAAGAAGTGAGCGGCAGTACTCCCGGTAGGGGATAATCAGAGGCGTAGAGTAAACGCGGATGCCAATCGCTACGGATCATCACCGTATCAAGAATTGGCCCGACGCGGTTAACTTGTGTCAGCGCGGAAATGTCAGCAAATAATAATCCCTCATAGCGCTCTTCGTCCATGAGACGGGCAAACAAATCAAAATTGCTGACACGAGGCCCATTTGGGCCTTTATCCGTATCCAGGTTGCTACCCAATGAGGCACAGTGGGCAATAACCACCTTGACACCCTGATCTAAAGCCCGCCGCAAAGCCAATGGATTGCCATAAGCTTGGGTATTGGTCCCGCTCACGGCATGTTCATCGCCACAATGACACAATAAGGGAATATCCCAATACGCCATTGCCTTATAAAAACGATCACATAAGGGCGAGGCAGGATTCATGCCCATCGCAGGGGGCAACCATTTCACACCCCGCGCCCCATTAATAAACGCCTCTTCTAAAGCCTCAACACAATCTTTTCGATAGGGATGAATTGAGGCAAGCCATTCAAAGGTATCAGGCGATTGTTTATGAATCCACGCCGCGTAGCGATTGGGGACATAAAAAGCAGTTTTGTCTGGCAAACGCTCGCCTTGCTCATTATAACTGTAATCAAATGCCAGTAGGACAAAACGTGAGCCACGCCCCCAGCGCAAACTTTTTAAACGTGCGACATATCCCTCATCCACTGACATATTTGGCAGCGGACATGAGGCATTAAGAAAAAAACGAAACTGGGCATAATGCCTAATATTTAATACGCTGAATGAGCGAGGATTGACCCAAATACCACTATCGGTGTCCCCCAAGCCTAGCAAGTGGACATGCCCATCCCACATTTGGGTCGTGTCGATTCCCTCAAACGCCGACAATAGTACCTCATGGTTTGCCAATTCATCAGGCAACTCACTCTCTAAACAGTCATTAAAAAAATTTAATTTATCAGGCCAATAAAAATTTCTGAGTGCGTATGCGGAGAGTCCCAACACACCCAATAAACCAAAGAAATAACGGCGTTGCATATTCATACGCTTACAATAAATAGGGTCAAAATGTGCAGAAAAGCGCCTCATCAAAGAGGCAGACTGCCATTTTGCCTGAAAAAATTTCAGATCACAATGGCAAGTTCGTAGTAGGCGATTTATCGCCTACACCTCGGCGCGGCACGATATGGCATTTACCTCAAAAAGCAACATTGTCCCAGCGCGATAAAATGCAAGAGTCGATTCAAGGGAATATCAAGTGGCTTTTCACGGATGGCTTGATAGGCTTCATTTAATTGGTTATGTACCATTAGGGGGTTGCAAACCCCTAAGGCACAAAGTAAAATCGACACATCTATATGGCGGTTAACGAAATAACCTTTAATGGTAAAATCTGATTTCTAGAAATGTTAGGAGAGAAGTGATGACTAATAAACTTGACAATATTATGGTCATTTTAAACCATTACCATATGAAGTATAAAATGGTTGAATTTATTGATTTTGATAAAATTAAACCCATTAGCGTCATGGATTGGTTTAAAGATGAACTGGCTTTTTCTCTCAAAAACCGGGGAGAAGATGACAAAGAAGCATTTTCGGCAGAATTTATTGTGGTGCCGTTTTTAAAAGAAGTATGGAAAAAGCATTCGCGATTAAATCTATTTAGCCATGTTCAAATTAAAGCGGATGATGTGATTGTCATTCCTGATTATTTAATCACCGCTAAAACGCCGACAGGGTATAAAAAAGTTTATAAACCTTTACTCTTGACGGTGGAAGCAAAAAATGACAACTTTGATGAAGGTTGGACTCAAGCCTTATTGCAATCGATTGTTTGCCAAAAAATTAATAATTCTGTTGATATTCCAATTTTGTCTATTGTCACGACGGGCGATGCTTGGCAATTTGGCAAATTAGAAAAAAACGTGTTTATTCGGCATCCGATTGCCGCAGGCATTCAACATATAGAAGAGTTATTGGGGATTTTAAATCTGCTTTTTTCAGAATGCGAAAACGTAATACCCCCTAGCCAAAGCGAATAATGGTACTGCTTTTTGGGTTGGGCGCTTGAACACGCTGGCGCGTGCGAACGATAAAAATATTGCTTTAAAGCCTTAAAGGATTATAATGAATCCTTGCCAAAAGGAGGTAAATGACATGCACCACAGCCATTTCAGAATATTACTATTTAAGCCAATAATGATATTGATAATGCTGGCGATTCTGATCAGTGCTTGTAATATGGAAAAGATCAAAGATCAAGATGTTATCACATCGGGAGATGCCGATGGATTTATCATCGTGGATTGTCTGTTGCCTGGTCAAGTCCGTAAACTGGGAAGAGTCACCACTTATCTTACCCCACGCCGCCCGATTAAAACCCCAGCCGCCAATTGTGAATATAGGGGAGGCGAATATGTCATTTCTGGGGACTACAGGACAGCCTTAAAGGTATGGCTCGCAACGGCAGAAGAGGGTGATCCCAAAGCACAAACCTACGTTGGTGAAGTCTTATTACTGATACGGGTTGTCGCAACGAATCTGAAAACTGCACTGGTTCTCCAACTGAAGAGGAAGTGACTGCTAAACTACAAAATAACAATGTCACTGTGTACGCTTTAACTAACCCTTCATCTGATGAGGAGTTTGACAGAATTACAGCGGCAACCGGGGGCAAGGTCTTCAATATACTTGATGACTTTAGCAGTATTGCGAAATTGGGACGGTGCTTTCAGCACAATACGAGATTCAATACCAGACGGATAACCCGGTTGTAGATGGACAAACAAGAACAGTTGAAGTGACTATCACAGCCACCGATCCCCAAGGCACTCCCTTGCAGGAAACCAAAACGGCATATTACACAGCTGTTCCTCCCCTCTCTATAGAGCTAACATCAGAGACTGAAGCTTTGGTGAGTAGGGGGCAGGATGAGCAATCGCCAATTAAGATTGTGGCCGAATTTGTTAGCCAAGATGGAAACAGCCCGATAACGGCGACGCTTTTCTACAAACATAAAGATGCTCAAGAGTTTAGCAATGTTCCTATGACGAATATAGGGAACAACATCTATGAAGCCACCATTCCGGCTGAAAAAGTTTTATCGCCTTTTGTCAGTTATTACATCGAAGTTCAGAGTGCTGAAAGGAAAACAACATTGCCTTCAACCGATCCCGCTACTCAAGCTTTTGTTATAGCTGTATTGCCAAATGTATTACCTGTCATAACGCATAATCCTCTCACTGAAGTAGATAAAGGACAGGATATCGTTATTTCGGCTGCCGTGACAGATACAACTAACCAAGTCAGCAAAGTCACGCTTCATTACAGAAAAAAAGGGCGTGTGGATTATGTGTTGAGCTTTCATGAGTTTAATCAAACTGATGTTCAGTTCACGGCCACTATTCCGGGCGATGTTGTCACCGAAAATGGCATACAATATTACCTGTCTGCGGAAGATGACTTTGGCAGCATCAGCACCTTTGGTACGGCAGATGAACCTATTGAGCCATTTGTCAGAAATGTTCTCGTTTGTACCGTTGGCTGCATTGAGGGCAAACCTTGCCTATGTTTTGATAGGTAACCCAATAGCGAACCAGCGATTAAAGTTGGAGAACAGCTTAAACTGAATTTAAATATTAACGTTCAACAAACTGACACTAGCCAACCAGTTGATTTGTATGTAGCTTTTGCATTACCGCCTGAATATGTGATACCCTTGATATTTTTAACTAACTGAGCGAGCAATCGTGACAGAAATACTCCCTTTCAGAAGAAGCCTAGAACCACAGTCGGATTATTATAAAATCCTAGATTTTAATGTTGGGGAGTGCTTGGGTGGAACTTATACCTATTATGCGGGTTTGGTTCGTGAAAATGCCCAGGTTGACATCAACGATCTAGCCTCTAATCTTGCTGTGGGGCAGTTCATACTGGAAGATAAGTGTTTTTAGGGCAAAGCGTTAAAAAGCGCACTCGACGCTGAGCTGTATGGAATTTTTACCTAAGTAGGTACACATAAATCTTTTGTGTACCTACTTACTTACATCACAGTATTTTTAAATACACTGAGGAGTCATACAGTTATGTTTATAAATTTTTCAAGAACTTTCACATTTTTTCTGTTATTTTTATGGATAGCGGTCGTTCAGAGCGCAACCGTGAATCTTTCCGTAGATAAAAGGACTGTTATTGAAGGCTAATTTTTCACGCTGACTGTATCATTAGATGATATCAGTAACGCTCAGACGGGTTTTAAAAGTGCTTTGGTTCGTTTTACAATAAATAATAGAAGGGGGGGAAAGTGACTTAAACCCCTCTATTCTCTCCGCCGTCACACTAGATTCAAATCATCGGCAACGGTCTTTTTCCATTGAAGCCGTGAAGGATTACGTAGCAGAAGGTACAGAAACCTTCACCTTCAAAATAGGTCTTTTCAACACGACTGGCGATGTCACTCCGGGCCAGGATACGCGAACAGTAAGCGTAATAGACGAACAAGAGGGGGGCAAAGGTGAAATACAATTCTCTTCATCCAACTTGAGCGTGAATGAGAACGCAGGGACTGCCAGCATCATTGTTGAGCGTGTGGGTGGTAGCGATGGCATAGCCATTGTGAATTATGCTACCAGTAATGATACTGCCATCGCAGGGAAAGACTATGAAGCGGCAACGGGCACCCTCACTTGGCTTAATGGCGAGAGTGGCCCTAAATACTTTCTCATTACCATCAAGAGTGATGAAGAGTTTGAAGATGACGAAACGTTTTATGTGGAAATCAAAGACTCAACGGGTAATCTCCTCGCGACCACCAAATTAACCATTAAAAATGATAAAAGCGCCGAGGAAATCTTGATAAATATAGGGAAAAATCCTACCCAGCGTGAGATGGGCCGAGTGCTTGGGAGGATTTGTCAGATCGGTGAACCCAGCCCAGAATTACGGCAGCGATGCGAGGAATTGATAAATAATGCCGATGAGAACCCTAATGAGGTAGCCAATGCCCTCCAACAGATAGCCCCTGAAGAATTCTTGGCTCAAGGCGACATCGCCTCGCAAAGCGCCGCCACCCAATTTAAGAATGTCAATGCCCGAATGGATGTATTACGCACCGGCGTCACCAATTTCGGCTTCAATCTGTCGGGACTGAATCTTAACATCAATGGTCAACGATTGCCGATTCAACTGGATGCAACGACCAAGAATGTTGGAGCCGGTTTCAGCCGATTAGGTGCTTTTGTCAATGGTGAGATCAATTTTGAAGATAAAGACACGACAGACCGCGAATCGGGCTTTGAGTTCAGCACACTGGGATTGACAGCGGGGATAGATTATCGCTTTACAAATAATTTCATTGCTGGCATCGCATTGGGTTACAGCAATAGCGAGACTGACCTCAATGCGGGCGGTGGCAATATAGATAGCGATGGCTATAGCCTGACTTTGTACGGTACTTTTTACCAAAGCAATGACTTCTATATTGACGGATTGTACAGTTATGGTCGTAATAGTTACGATAGTGAGCGCAATATTATTTATCAGGTGGTCACGCCTATCAATCAAACCGCCTTTTCAAACAACGACAGTGATCAACACGCATTGGGGCTTGGAGTGGGATATCATTTCAATCGACAAGCCTTCACCTTCACGCCCAATGCTCGCCTTGATTATGTCAAAACGGATATCGACGGATTTAGTGAAAAGTTCAACGATCCGGCACCCGGTTCAAGTTTAGGATTCGCGATAGACAGCCAGAAGGTCAAATCATTGACGCTGACGCTAGGCATTCAGGCAGATTATGCGATAAGCCAATCATGGGGCATTTTAATCCCACATGCCAACTTAGATTATGTGCATGAATTTAAAGATGATGTCCGCCAACTGACGGGTCGGTTTTTGGAAGATGCGGGTGGAGAAACCTTTACTTGGAATTCTGACGCGCCTGACAGAGATTATTTTAATCTTGGATTAGGCATATCGGCACAATTCAGCCAGGGCAGAGCAGCCTTTATCCGCTATGAAGGCACATTAGGTTTACGTGATGTTGACCGTCATGCCATTATGGCGGGAATGCGGCTTGAATTTTAAGTGGAGATTAACGGTATTTTGGAGTCCAAGATTTATCTTGGACGTATTTTTAAATAGGAGGAAAAAAAATCATGTTTCCAAGATATTTTATCTTGTCACTGGCTTTGTTATGGATAGGTGTTGTTCAGGGCGAGACGGTTTCCACCTCATCCAACTTGAGTGTGAATGAGAACGCAGGGACTACCACCATCACTGTTGAGCGCGTGGGCAGTAGCGAGGGTGAATTCTCGGCAAATTATGCCACCCGTGATGAGACGGCCATCGCTGGGGAAGACTATGAAGCGGCAACGGGCACCCTCACTTGGCGAGATGGCGAGATTGGCCCTAAAGACTTTCTCATTACCATCAAGAATGATGAAGAGTTTGAAGAAGACGAAACGTTTTATGTGGAAATCAAAGACTCAGCGAGTAATGTCCTCGCTACGACTACCTTAACCATTCTTGATGATGATGGAGAAAATAAGAGTTCCTCCGCAGCGGAAACCTTGATGAATACAGCAAAAAATTCTACCCAGAAGGAGATGGGCAGAGTGGTTGGGACGGTTTGTCAGTCAGGTCAAGCCAGCCCCAGATTACAGCAGCGATGAATTGGTAATTAATGCAGAAGAGTCCCCTAATGAAGTAAGCAATGCCCTCCAACAGATGGCCCCTGAAGAATTCGCAACTCAAGGCCGCATTGCTTCGCAAACCACCGCAGCCCAGTTTAAGAATGTCAATGCCCGAATGGAGGTGTTACGCACTGGTGTTAGGGCTTTCAGTTTGTCGGGTATGAGACTGAATATGAATATCAATGGTCAACGCTTGCCGACTGAACTGTTTGCCAGCTTATTGACATTGAATAACGCAACAGATGCAAGGAATGTTGGGAATGGTTTTAGCCGATTAGGCACTTTTGTCAATGGTGAGATCAATTTTGGAGATAAAGACACGACAGACCGCGAATCGGGCTTTGAGTTCAGCACACTGGGATTGACAGCGGGGATAGATTATCGCTTTACAAATAATTTCATTGCTGGCATCGCATTGGGTTACAGCAATAGCGAGACTGACCTCAATGCGGGCGGTGGCAATATAGATAGCGATGGCTATAGCCTGACTTTGTACGGTACTTTTTACCAAAGCAATGACTTCTATATTGACGGATTGTACAGTTATGGTCGTAATAGTTACGATAGTGAGCGCAATATTATTTATCAGGTGGTCACGCCTATCAATCAAACCGCCTTTTCAAACAACGACAGTGATCAACACGCATTGGGGCTTGGAGTGGGATATCATTTCAATCGACAAGCCTTCACCTTCACGCCCAATGCTCGCCTTGATTATGTCAAAACGGATATCGACGGATTTAGTGAAAAGTTCAACGATCCGGCACCCGGTTCAAGTTTAGGATTCGCGATAGACAGCCAGAAGGTCAAATCATTGACGCTGACGCTAGGCATTCAGGCAGATTATGCGATAAGCCAATCATGGGGCATTTTAATCCCACATGCCAACTTAGATTATGTGCATGAATTTAAAGATGATGTCCGCCAACTGACGGGTCGGTTTTTGGAAGATGCGGGTGGAGAAACCTTTACTTGGAATTCTGACGCGCCTGACAGAGATTATTTTAATCTTGGATTAGGCATATCGGCACAATTCAGCCAGGGCAGAGCAGCCTTTATCCGCTATGAAGGCACATTAGGTTTACGTGATGTTGACCGTCATGCCATTATGGCGGGAGTGCGGCTTGAATTTTAACTAGACGTGCAAGCTGCGCCTGGAACGAACCCCAAATCAGTCATCAGGTATCCAAAACCTGATGCCGTTTTCTACTCAAGGAAAAATTAACCTGACAGGTTTTTGACACCTGTCAGGTTTGTCGGCACGATATGGCATTGATTTTATCCGCTATGAGGGCACATTAGATTTACGTGATGTTGACCGTCATGCTATTATGGTGGGAGTGCAGCTTGAGTTTTAAGTGAACGTCCAAGATAAATCTGGCCGACTCCTGAAATTTTTGTTGACTTTTGTGTTTAGTTTTGGTGAGATACTGATATTATGCGGTTAGCTGTAAAGGCTAGTATTATTGAAAGGTTGGTTGAAGTGTTAAATAGCCATCCAAGAAATGGACATCAAGTTGTTCCTACATGTTATTTAGGGAATAATTAATGGATTAGTCAACAATCCGTTTATTCCGTTAATCAGCTGTACTTGATTAAATTATGACAAATTTAGAAAAAATAAAAGAATATTCAGTTTCAATATTGGGTTTAAAGGTAGAAGGAATATCCTCAGAAAATACTAATAATGTACGTCAGGCTCTTGTAATTCTATTGAAAAACAATCCCCAAGTTTTTGAAGCAAACAAATCTCCTCAAGAAATTTTGCAAGCTCTTGGTTTTGATATTCAGGAAACTCAAAAAGGCAAAAATTATGAAGAAAGTGCCAAGCGACTGGAATCTGTAATGACACCAGAAGTTTCAGCAATTTTTGAAGAAGGTGAAAAAGAATTTCGAGATGCAATGGATGAATCTTTCGGTGACAGGAATAAAAAATATTTACAAGAAAAATGAAAAAATATCTTTTGGATACGGGAACAGTAAGACGTATAGGTACAAATGAGAATGTGAAAAAAAGATACGCCACTCTTGATAGTGATTATGAAAATGCATATATTTCCGTATTGACTCTTCATGAGATGTATTATGGACTTTCAAATGCCAGAGGGGGTGAATATGAGGATAAAGCTCGTCAAGCTATAGATTCTGTGAAGGCTGAATTTAAAAATCTTATTTTACCGATAACAGAAGATACAGCAAAAATATTTGGAGAAATAAAAAGTGGCTATAAAGAGGAAACAAGAATCAATCCAGAAAATATTAAGAAACATACTGTTGATTTTATGCTTATAGCTACAGCTATTAATGAGAATGCCACTTTTGTGACTCACGATGGCATTGCCAGAATAGTTCAAGAATTCCGCACGGATTTCAAATGGGAAGACTGGGTAAAATGACGAAATTGTTAAATACCTCTACAAAACCTCCAAATAAACCTCAACGTCACCGACGAAAATGGCGACTGCCTACGGAGGATCGCATTTTATGTAGGGGCAATCCTTTATGGCGCATGGAAGAGGATCAATAACATGTGCAAGGTACGCCTTGCACGTTTTTTTTAAATAAAGGAAAATAAAATGATTTTAACAACATTAGAGGGCGTGCCGGGCAAAGCCATTATTGAACACTATGGAATAGTCCAAGGCAGTACCATTCGCGCCAAACACATTGGCAAAGACATCATGGCGAGCTTAAAAAATATCGTCGGCGGCGAACTCAAGGGATACACCGAATTGCTACAAGAATCGCGTCAAGAAGCCCTTGATCGTATGGTCCAACAAGCTAAAGAAATGGGTGCCAATGCCGTCGTCAACATCCGTTTTGCCACCTCCTCAGTCGCACAAGGGGCAGCAGAACTTTTTGCTTACGGAACAGCAGTTAAGGTAGAATAACTATGGAAGCCATTGTCCAAATTCTCATTTTTCTGTTTTTACTCATCCTTGGCTATTTATCAGGGAGTTACTTGGAAAAACGGCATTATAAAAATATCCAAGCACGGGAGCGTAAAACCATTCACGTCCCCATTATCACCTTTGGTGCTAAGCAGCCCATACCAGACGCGCAGGAGGCCAAATTGTTTATGGGGAGTGTGGTCGTTTCGATTGACTATTTTAAAATGATCTCGGCTGCGCTGAGAAATATAGTGGGTGGGCGAGTCACAGTCTATGAAACGCTGCTCGATCGTGGGCGTAGAGAGGCACTATTGCGGATGAAAGAGGACGCAATGACGTGGGGTGCCAATCAAATTTTCAATGTGCGCTTAGAAACCGCCACAATTGGTGGTCGCTCTGGAGACAATAATAGTCTGGGTTCTATTGAAGTCATTGCGTATGGCACGGGTATCAAATGAAATATGTAGCCAAAGAAATCCCTGAAGGCATCAACGTCACGCCCCGCCATCCACTGATCAATTTTGCCTACTTGTTAGGCACAGTGGTCATCGCCAGTGTGCTGATTTTTGTGACGCTAGGATTTATCGCTCAGTGGCTCACAACTCGGATAAGTCCTGAAACTGAGCGCAAAATAGGTCAGATGATGATCCATGTCATCGAGGATGAAGAAATTCAGGACGATAGGCGTATCCAATATCTTGAAGAACTCCTCCATTCTCTACCGAAATCAGGGGAAACCATTCGTCTGCCCTTGACGATTCATTTGGTAAAAAGTGATGTTGTCAATGCTGCCATTATGGCGGGGGGGCATGTTTTAATTCATACGGCGCTACTGGAAACGGTAAAATCAGAAAACGAGTTAGCACTCGTGCTGGCGCATGAATTAGGGCATTTTCAAGCACGCGATCCGCTCAAAAGTTTGGGGCGCTCACTGGTTTTTGTGGCGATTTCAGCGATAATCGGCATATCTGAATCCGGCGGATTGCCGCAAATCATCCCTCTGACATCTCAACTGACCAATTTGAGTTACAGTCGAAAGCAGGAGAGCGCGGCTGACATTTATGCCTTGTCTCGGGTTGTGAGCCGCTATGGACATGGGGGGCATAGCCTTGATTTTTTTAAGCGGCTTGAAACGGAGGAAGAGCAAGGCAGATTGTTGAAAATGTCTGAATATTTTTCAACTCATCCCTTGAGCGGGGCTAGGGTTGACGATCTCAATCAAGAGGCGGCTGAAAAGGGATGGTCAATGGAGGGGGACGTAACGCCTTTGCCAAAATGGCTGCCATTAAGTTAAGGAGAATGCCAAGTTCGTAGTAGGCGATTTCTCGCCTATTTTTAAATAAAAGTGTCATGCCAACAGTAAACTGATAACTGATAACTTAACGCGAGCTGCATTGCAACTTTAAAGACGGGGCACATAAACGCAGGTCTGTGTAAATATTTGTAATTAAAAATAAAAAAAAAAAGCTTGCCAAGACTGAAAAAATCGTTTAACATGGCGCCCCGTTAATGAGAGGGGCTTTGGCTTTTAAAAAAAAAATTTCGAGATACCCCTTGACAAACCCATTTTTCTTGGTAAAATGGCACACGTTCAAAGCGCGGGAATAGCTCAGTTGGTAGAGCACAACCTTGCCAAGGTTGGGGTCGCGAGTTCGAGTCTCGTTTCCCGCTCCATACATATAGTAAGTAAAGTGGCTGAGTGGCAGAGAGGCTATGCAGCGGTTTGCAAAACCGTACCACGTCGGTTCAAATCCGGCCTCAGCCTCCATCCTATTGCCCGGGTGGCGGAATTGGTAGACGCAAAGGACTTAAACTAATTTGAGCACCTAAGGCGAAATCTTTAGGTGAATGGGGTCAAATTCGGTGAAACCTTTAAAATGGCAACGCCGAGCTAAGCTCAATTCAGAAAATATTTCTCCCTTCCCCCAGACTGAATTGAGAAAGTGTAGAGGCCATACGGCTCCTGCCTGACTAAATCCTACTGGATTTAAAGGCAAAGAAATGGTCCAGACCACAAACACACATATATATATTTATGTATGAGTGGCAGCGAAAGCTGTAGTTGGTAAGAAAATCCTTCGGTAGAAATACTGTACCGGTTCGAGTCCGGTCCCGGGTACCATTCTTTTCCAAACAAAGAAAAGACATGGACGACAAGACAAACTGTTAGCATTAAACACCAAAACCACAAAATGAAAACCAATTAAAAAAGTTCTTGACAGACAATAATTATTTGTAGTAGTGTATGCTTCGGAACTTAGGGAAGTTCAAGAAGGCAGGTATTAGTGGTTCAGTCTGGAATGTTAGACTGGTAAAACCTAGACTTATAATTATAAATTTTAGCTCCAAAATTTTTTTAATTATATCATAATTAAAGTCATAAGAATTATTTGTGACGTGGGGAACTTGCCCCTTAAACATAACTGATTCTAC
>JBDLJY010000159.1:0-14743 GCA_039714115.1 Pseudomonadota bacterium
AACCTGTCAGGTTAATTTTTACCTTAACTTACAACGACCTGCCATGTTTTGGAAACCTGGCAGGTCTTCTTTTGGGGGGGTTATCATACTGGCATTGACACTAACAATGCTACCATCATTCATCAGTTTTAACCTAACAAAGGTTCATTATTTTTTGGCAAATTAACAGTGGCTTCTAGCCCACCGCCCTGTCGATTACGCAAGATGATATCTCCTCCGTGAGCACGGGTTATATTTCTCGCTATGCTTAGTCCTAAGCCGGTGCCGCCCGTGGCACGGCTGCGGGATGTTTCTAAACGATAAAAAGGTTCAAATACTGTTTCTAAGGCTGCTTGGGGAATACCGGGCCCCTCATCTGCGACGATAATTTGCAATTGCTCGGTGTTATTTTTGAGAGTGATTGTCACTCGTTGCCCATATTTGTGCGCGTTGTCGATGAGATTGACAAGGCAGCGCTTGAGAGATTGGGGACGGGCTGGATAGGGTTCTGGGGTGTCGCCTTGAAGTGCGACTGATAGCCCCATGTCTTCATAATCCGCTTGTAGGCTCTCCAGTAGGGCACGGATATCTAAGGGTTGAACTGGCTCACTGTTTTCCAGTCCTCGCATAAAATCTAAAGTAGCCGCGGTCATGGTTTGCATGTCATTTAAATCTTTGAGAAAACTGTCGCGGAGTTGGTAATTGTCTAATTGTTCAACCCGCAGCCGTAAGCGTGTAATGGGTGTCTTCAAGTCATGGGAAACCGCTATGAGAATGCGGGCACGATCTTCCAAATAACGGCTCAGCCGCGCTTGCATGGTGTTAAAAGCGTGAGCCGCCCGCTGCACTTCGGTCGGGCCGTTTTCGTGCAGCGGTGGGCGATGGATGTCTCGCCCTAAATGTTCAGCGGCTTCGGCCAAAATCGCTAAAGGGCGCGTCAGCCAGCGCACGGCTAATAGGGATAAACTGAGTACTGTCATTAGTAATACGGCTAAGGTGATCAGTAGTCGCCAAGGGGTAGTCGCGATGTCTTGTTGAGCAGGGTGGACGTGTTCAAAGCTGATCCAATTGCCATCCTTTAATTGTACTTCAGCGACAAAGGGGGGGTGCAATGAGGTTTGCAAGCCTATGTTGACCATGAAGGAGTAAGTGGGTGATACGTTGATTTTGGTAATACATAAAGTTCGCTCATTCCCTAAGTCGTGATGTATCTTAGTCAGAAAAGGAGCGAAAAAAGATAAGTGAGTTTGATTTTGTAGGCACTTTGTTGGGGGTAAAGTCGCTTTGTTCAAAATAACCCGTAAATGTAGGGTGTTGAGTATGGCTACGATTTTCTCCCGCTCCTTGGGTGCAAAAGATTCTAGCACTTGTGCTATTTCAGCCATTCGTTGCGTCAAATATTGTTCTTGGGTTTTAGACAAAAGTAGGTATCGATCTTTGAATAGGATAATGGCACTGAGCAGTTGCGCTAACAGCAAGCCAATGAGTAGCACTAGGACTAAGCGACCAAATAAGGAGGAGGGTAGTAGCTGCATTTTTATCCTGTAACCGTCTTGAGAAGTATAGGAGTCCAAGATTTATCTTGGACGTAGGGACTATCTGGCTAATAGGGTTGAGGCATAGTACCCTATTTATTAACAAACATTAATAAACCATCCCAATTATCAAAATTCAGGGGCAATCCCGTAAGGGGATTGCCCCTGAATTTCCCCCCAGGACCATAATTGCTTGGTCAATATAATTGACACGATAGCTTGAGCGTGGTAACTTACGCAATTAACAAGTAGGGTGGGCAAGCGGTGCCACGATCAGGAGCCTAAAAACGAGAACCATCGCCCGGAGCAGGTTTGAAACCTGCTCCGGGCCCACCCTACATTGGTACAAAAATCAAAAATGCTTGACGAATCCATCATTTTGATTGTGAAAGAATGTGCATCAGCTCGAATCTAATAAAAAAAATCAATAAACCGAAAACCAAGGTTATCCGAGATTTTTTTGTTGAGAGCGAAGCGCTTGAGATGTTTTCAAGCTTTGAGAGATACCTCCCCTTCGGGGCATGTTAGCGAATGGCAACATTTGTTAATAAAAATGTATCGGGTCTAGGAATTTATGACCGTTATTGATTGCACCGCTACTGTGGACCAATGCCATTAAGTTAAGACAAACCTGACAGGTGTAAAAAACCTGTCAGGTTAATTTTTACCTTAACTTACAACGACCTGCCAGGTTTTGGAAACCTGGCAGGTCTTCTTTTGGGGGGGTTATCATACTGGCATTGTACTGTGGACGGCTTCAATCAAGTAGAGCCATTTTTTAGATGAATCGTATGCAAATCCTTATTGATTTTTTCTACGTAAATCAGATTTTTTTATCTTGTCTATTGCAACCCGATGTTAATATGATGTTGGCAAGGAGTCCAAGATAAATCTTGGATTCCTATTTTTTTTAATTAGGGACGTATATTACGCCGATAATAACTATAAGTCACTATCACTTTGTCCTTAGCAGGAACGGTTATGTCAAAGTGAATTTCTCGATTATGTTCCCGTTTATAGGAATGAGAGGCTTTTTTCATTTCCCATTCTTTAGGCATCGGCTCTTTGAGGGTGACAAACACGGTTTGCTCTTTGAAATTTTCGATTTCTACCTGCATGGTTTCTTTAGTGTCATAAAGTACCACTCGATTTCGCTTGGCGTTGCGGCGTTCATTCAGGCGTTGTTGCCTCATTTGACGTTGCGTGACAACGATATCGCGGCTCTCTCCAATGGTTAATTTGAGTGGTTGTCCTACGGGGGTGAATTTGGCGTTATCTTCACCTAAAAAAAGTGTGCTGCCATGTCCGTCTTCACCATATAAACGGGCTTTGCCATCCCATAAGGCGTGTTTGCCTAAGCCGTTGTCGGTGGTATTTTCTAATTCATAGTACACCGGAATGCCGACATTGTCGCCAACTTGTTTGGGATCCCAAGGTAATTGGGCTGCGTCGAAGGTAAAGCGTTTTTTGATAGGCAACTTTTTGGCGGTAAAAAATTGCATCCGCTTGGTTTCTCCGCTTAAAACGGCACTTTCAAAGGTTTCGCCATAATCCAGTTGAAAGCGGCTGGCGGGTAAATTTTCTCCTGAGAAATTTCTTAAGACTAAAAATGAGCTTAAGTCTAAATTAGATTCGTCTTTTCGCACCACCGCTTGGTAGGTGACTAAGCGATCAATTTTGTTGAGCAGATAGCTAATTCTGACGCGCACTTGTTGCCCGCTGGGACTGGCTATTTCCCAGATTAGGGCTTGTTCATTGGGCGGATAGCTGACGCTTAGCACAGTAACGGCTTGCGGTTGTTTTAGCACTGTCAAGCGGATTGAGTCTGGTCGAATTTGTACCTCTTTCCAAGAAAAGTCAACTTGATTGAGCCCTTTTTGTAATGTCAATACACGCTCTTCTTCAAGCAGCGTGGCATTGGGATTGTCTAAGCGTACTACGGTTGCTTCGCGTTCTGGTAAGGCTACTAATTTGATACGTGCCCAACTGGTTTCAATGAGTAAAAGACTGAAAACAGTCATAAAAATTAAGTAAGTCGTCAATTTCATCGTGAATTCCTCCGACGTTCACCCTCAAACAAGGTGAGCGTATAAGTCAGCAGATATTCTTTAGTACGCGCTGGCAAAGTCAGACGATATTTGATCGTGTCTAGATCGACTTTTTCGTAACTGCCGGGCAGATTGTTGGGGTTTTGGATTGTCCAGTGTGGATGCTGAAAGTGTTGGAAAATTTCTATGTCTACCGGCAATTCGCGGTTATTTTCCAATTTCAATTGCCATGTTTGAATGCGTTCATGTCCCGATATATTGCCTTTGAAGTCAAAAACATAGTTTTCGGTTCGGTAATCCATTAAAACCGGTTCCACTTTAACATGTCTTGCGGCGCCTAAATCCAGTTCGACTTCTTGTTCAACGGGAATATATTGGGTGTTTGTGGCTGCAACATAGCTTAAATGTTTGTCAGCCAGTTGCCGGTAAATCATCACTTTGCCGTCAGGTAAAGGCGTTTCACCTAAGTGATGTGCTTTATCATTTTTGAAAAATAATAAGCGTTGCGCTTGGTTTCCATAACGATATTCATCATAACGATAAAGGGCACGCACCGGCAGTTTTGCGACATCTAAGGAAATCAATCGCTTACCCCAGCCATTCGGAATTGTTTCGGTTCCCTCTATGCTATAGAGGAAATATTCGGATAAACCTTCTTTAATGATTTTCTTGGGGGCGGCTCTAAACAGCCTCGGTGGCTCTGCCGCTATCATCATTTTCTCTTCTGCTATCATTTCCTGTGCCTCAGCATACCTATAATCCATTATACTGCTCGGCATACCATAAGGTGGATGGCGTTGGGCTAATTCGGCAATTTGATCAAGTAAATGGATTTTTCCGACGACTACTCGCGTTTGGGCATTGAGATAATCTTCTCCGCTGCGGTTATCAACGCGCACATAGTTTTGTAAGCGCATGGTTTTTTCATCGGTTGACAATGTACACGTATAAAAAGCCCGCCAAGTGATACCGGAGGTAAAAAAGCTGATGTCGACGGGCACTGCTCCCGCTATTTGTGATTCAATTGTCCAAATGGCGCTACCTTTGACATTAGGGGGGTAAGCCACTTCCAATAAGTTTACTTTTCCTGCATGTTGTGGTGCATCCAAATAAACTGATGTGGGATCAATCAAGGTGTCTGCCCAGCCAAATTCTAGGCGATTGATTCCTTGTTTGAGGGTTAAGGTGCGTTGTTCTCGCACTAGTGTTAAATCAGCCGCATTGTAAATAGTCAACTGAACCTGATCGCGCACGGGTAAGGTGACTAAGTCAATTTTGGCGTGTAGTTCTGGTGGTAGCAATATGGCTACCAAGCAGATTAGCGCTTTTTTTCTCATGGTTGCTCCGTAATGGCGTTAAATAGGAGAGACAAGATTAATCAATTCGGTGCAAAAAATCAACTCAGCCCAAGATAAATCTTGGACTCCAAGATACCTTATTTATCGCGCAACGCCTTACTGTTAGCGAGCCGTGCAAAATCTTCAAGCTTCAAGGTTTCGGCACGCGCCATTGGATCAATACCCGCTGTTTGTATATCCTTGGCATCAAGTACACTTTTTAAGGTATTGCGTAACATCTTGCGCCGCTGCGAAAAGGCGAGCGCGACAATATGGGCAAAATGTTCTTGATTATTCACTTCCACTGGCGGACTTAAAAAAGGCTTCAATTGTACAACACTCGATTCTACCTTTGGCGGTGGATAAAAAGCATTTGGGCTGACATCAAATATTTTTTCTATCTGACAAGAATATTGTAACATTACGGATAATCGCCCATAATCTGAGGTGGCGGGGACTGCAATCATACGATCAACGACTTCTTTTTGTAACATAAAAGTCATATCTTGAATGTTGCTGGCATATTTAAGGAGATGAAATAATAAAGGGGTGGATATGTTGTAGGGTAAATTGCCGACTATCCGTAGCTCATTTGTCTGCAACTTTCTAAAATCAAAATTTAAAACATCTGCATTATAAATGCGTAATTGTTTGAATGAAATAGCTTTTTTTTTCAGCACTTCAACCAGATCACGGTCAAGTTCTATGACATCCAATTGACAACCATGTTCTAGCAAAGGCAGCGTCAAGGCTCCCTTTCCGGGGCCAATTTCGATCAAATGCTGCTTTGGATTAGGCGCAATGGCTGCGATAATGCGTTGAATAACCTGATTGTCATGGAGGAAATGTTGGCCAAAACGTTTGCGGGGAAAATGATTTTGATTTTTTTTTGCCATTATTGCTGCTTAAAAGGTTACGGAGCAGGTTGCAAACCTGCTCCGGCAGAAAGAACTGTCTATCAGGAGCAATGCCATATCGTGACGGGCAACCACAAGGGATTGCCCCTACGAAAAATCACGGTTCTTGTAGGGGCAATCCTTTATGGTTGCCCGTCACGATATGGCATTGCTATCAGGAGAGGCGTTTATCTCCCCTCAACCTGCTTAGCAATCTCCTTAATCTTTGGATTTTCCACCAATTTCATAAATAAGGGATTAGAAAGAAGCGCGTCGATATTACCAGAAGCCACCGCACTCATCACCTCCGGATTTTGCAAAACCGCTTGGACATTCGGATCATTCTGCAAAGACATGATTGTATTCATTAAATCAGGGCGACTCATTATCATCTTTTGCAGCCCTTGTACATCAGCGGCACTGAAAGATGAGTTTGAGCTTCCCGATTCTGCATGAATCGACCGAACTTTTGAGTCCTCAATTTTGAGGATGCCAAGATGATTTGATTTGATGGTATAAACACCTCCACTAAAAGAAACTATTTCGCCAGATATGACGCTACCATCAGTCAATTCAATCTGTCGCTGTGAGCCGGCAAAGACGCTGCCGTACCAAAGCATTAACAATAAATAAGTCGTTATCAGTTTCATCATCATTTTCCTATTGTTAAGTTGCCTCGAAAGCCGTTCGTAGTAGGCGATTTATCGCCTTACCGTGAAATAATTTATAATCCTTATTACAATTCATGGCACCCTTCAATTATCTCGAAAAAATAGTTAACAGTTTGTTGTTTCGGGAATGGAGCTACGCGGATTTCCCGAAACCATTTAACAGTTTGTTGTTTCGGGAATGGAGCTACGCGGATTTCCCGAAACCATTTAGCACACTAAACTGTAAACTACTTTTGAAGGGTGCCCAATTCATAAAAAAACTAAATGGTTATTGAATGCTAAAATGGGGTCGAAATTTTTTCGACCTCACTATATTCATATTATAAGGAGAAATATATGCGCGTACATCGCGGCGATGAACACAGCAACTACGGATTAGAACATCATGGGCTATCCAACCTCAATAACATCTACTGGAATTTAAACACACCCGCGCTCTATGAGCAAGCGATCCGACGGCGTGAAGGGATTATAGCCCACCTCGGACCACTGGTAGTTCGCACAGGACATCACACTGGACGCTCCGCTAACGACAAATTTATTGTTCAAGAGCCTAGCACAGAACAGGACATTTGGTGGGGCAAAATCAACCGCCCCATTGCGGCTGAACAGTTTGACGCTCTTCACCGCCGCATGGAGTTACACCTACAAGCCCAGGATGTCTACGTACAAGACTGTTATGTGGGTGCCTCTCCCAAACATCGCATGCCAATTCGCATTATCAGTCAAAATGCTTGGCACAGCTTGTTTGCCCGCAACATGTTCATTCAAGCAAAGCCTGAAGAATTGTCCACCCATGTCCCTGAATTCACCGTGATTGACGCTCCAAAACTCCACGCCAGTCCAGCGCAGCATGGCACAAATTCGGAGACTTTTATTATTGTCAACTTTGCCAAAAAGTTGGTACTTATCGGTGGCAGTAGCTATGGGGGAGAAATCAAAAAGTCGATTTTCAGCGTGATGAACTATTTATTGCCGCAAAAAGGCGTGCTACCCATGCACAGCTCTGCCAATATTGGTGCCGACGGTAATACCGCCCTGTTTTTTGGCCTCAGCGGCACTGGAAAAACCACGCTTTCTGCCGATGCCTCAAAAACCTTGATAGGTGACGATGAACATGGCTGGGATGATGACGGGATTTTCAACTTTGAAGGCGGCTGCTATGCCAAACTCATTAAGCTCTCCCCAGAGGCAGAGCCAGAAATTTATGAGACTACACGCCGCTTTGGTACAATATTAGAAAACGTGGCACTAGATGCCAGTACTCGCCGAGTTGACTTAATGGATGCTAGATTTACAGAAAATACACGCGGCTCCTATCCGATTTCTCATATACCCAACACAAGTCAAACCGGCATGGGCGGACATCCCTCAAATGTGATATTCCTATCTGCCGACGCTTTTGGGGTACTCCCGCCGGTTGCTAAATTGACTAAGGCACAGGCAATGTACCATTTTCTCTCAGGCTACACGGCTAAAGTCGCGGGCACAGAGAGAGGTGTTACTGAACCACAGCCTAACTTTAGTGCGTGTTACGGTGCCCCGTTTATGCCTCTGCATCCACAACGCTATGCGGAACTCTTAGGCAAAAAACTGGATACTCATAACGCAGACATTTGGCTGATCAATACTGGCTGGAGCGGCGGCCCCTACGGTGTTGGTAAACGGATTGAAATTGCCTACACTCGTGCGATGGTCAATGCTGTTCTGGATGGCAAATTGAAGGATGTTCCGCTGGAGACTGAGCCATTTTTTGGTTTGCAAATACCAAAACATTGCCCCGGTGTTCCAGATGAGATTTTGAACTCTCGCAATACTTGGTCCAATCCAGCAGATTATGACGCTCAGGCTAAAAAACTTGCTGGGATGTTTGCTGATAACTTCAAGCAGTACGCTGACCAAGCTACGCCTAAAATACTCGCTGCTGGGCCATCAGCCTAATAGGCGATAAATCGCCTACTACGAACGGTTCGTAGTAGGGGATTTATCCCCTACTAATCCAACCACATCCGCACCGATCCAAAACCCATCGCCCGCTTTTGCCCACCCCCCGCTAGTGCTAAGCCCAACAACCAAGGTAAAGCTGTCTTTAAATCACCCCCCAATTCCGCTAAACCGACAAAACCTTTTAATAACATCGTTTGTTTATTACCACGCGAATAACGCTCCCCTATCTCCACCGGCGACAAATGCGTCCGCACAACAACAAGCCCCTCAGCTGCCTCCCAAGCCGCATCCCTAGCATCCCGTGCCAAACTATGTCGTGCCTTAGCATCTAACGCTTCCCCCAATTCGCGATCCTCCATATCCCACGCGGCCAAATTATAAGCTACATTACCCAACATACCTACGATAGGTAACTCCTGACTCATATGAAACCGACGTCTACCCTCACCGACTTTCTCTTGATGCAAAAAAGGCGTTTTAAATTCCAACAAAACTGATTGCACCGACGGCAAACGCTCAATACGTTGCCCTAAAGTCAAACTAGGCTCTGTCTCAATCTTGGTCACACTAAAACGCACTGGTCCATGCTCGTCATTTAACCCTAACTCTCCCATTTTACTCAAAGTATCCTTCACTGCCCCCTGAGCCCCTATCGCATGCCGCCCCCAAAGCGTCACTTCCAATGTAAAAACCTCGACTGGCGCGGCACCCTCTAACTCCAGTGCCCGTAATAAAACCGGACGCGCAAAATTTCTGCGATGTATCTTAGAATAAGGCTTATACAGCCAAGGCAAGATACATTCACTGGAATCATGGCAACGAGGCCCATCAGTCTCTTGCAAAGTATTACAAGCCCCCGCTGGCGTGTTACTATAAAGACAAACACTCGGCCATAATGCGGTACCAAACGCACCGGCTAAAGTTGTACCCGGCGTACTGCCCTGGCGCGGCGGCAGAAAAAGTGGCCGCTCCGTCACGCAATAAGCAAATAACTTTTGGACGGGTAATTCAAAAGGATGATTTAAAGGATCATACATATTCAGTTTTCAGTTTTCAGTTTTCAGGGTTGCACTGTCCGATTGCCATTGGACTATATAAAAAAAATTAAGTAAAATCCACCGTTTTTCACATAAAATTTCATTTCTATAAAATGGTAATTAATACATATGCACCTCATTCTCTTAGAAACCTCAGACATTCAATCTTACCTATTCGCCACAAACCGCCTGCGTGAAAACGTCGGCGCTTCACGGCTCACCTATCGTGCCTGCACACAATTCGTCTTAGAAGCCGTTAAACATCTCGGAGGCCCCAACTTATGGTCAAATGACCGCGAAAAACTCAGGGAAAACCTTGCTACGAAACAACCAAGCCCTAATATTCCCATAGAAATCATTATAGCAACCGCTGGCAAAGCATTGCTACTGGTCAAAGATAAAAAAGTGGCCCAAACCATCGTCTCCGAAGTCACAGAACGCGCACTGCGAGAAGCTCCAGGATTAGATATTTGCGGTGTCATTTCCGAGCCCTTTGATTGGGACACAGATAAGATTCACCTACAAGTCAAAAAACTACATGACTCCTTTCAAGAAATACGCAGTAGTCGTCCCTACCCTTCCGCTAGATTTCCTAGCCTACCAATAGCAACATTATGCGCCAACTCGGGATTACCCGCCCAAGGAGTTGACAAAGACGGTACCGAAATCTCTGCCATCAGTCATTTCAAACAAATAGCCACCTCCGATTATCACGCTCAACAGTTTAGCAACTTATCTTGGATTGCCATAGTACATGCGAAAGTCAACGGAATAGACCAAATTTTCCTAGAATTTGATAAACACATCGGAGCAGGATACAACCGCAACTATCTGAATAAACTAAGATTATTTTCACTCACCCTAGAAAAGGCCATCGAAAAGGCACTGATTGAAGCCATCAATAGACTATCCAAGCCTATCATCCCCCTTATTTTAGGAAATACTGAACTCTGCCTGATTTGTGATGGGCAAATAGCCCTAGAATTGACATATCTATTTCTCAAAGCCTTTGAAACCTCCTACGAAGGTATCCCTCTATCAGCTTGTGCCGGCGTTGCCATTGCCCAACCACATTTCCCCCTTATCAACACTTATACCTTAGCTGAAGAACTCACCGAAAAAACCCAAATCCTTAACAAACGGATCATTGGTCAATCCTGTTCAGCGATGGATTTCCACATTATTTCTAACACCTCTTTCACAGAAATAAGCGAAATACGTCAACAGCTCACAATCCATCAAAACACACGCCTAACAGCGAAACCCTATATCGTGACTGCCGATAACAAACACCGGTGGGCAAAACAACACCACATTGATGGATTACTCTCTCGTATACGTGCGATTTTAAAAAGAGACGATTACGGTCGTCACCTACTCCCCAGTAGCCAACTACACCAATTACGCGAAGGACTACTTATGGGGCGTGACGAAGCAGATGGACGATTAAAATTAATCCTAACAACCAATCCAGGATTTCGTACCTTGTTAGAACAACCCTCAAAAAGCATCTTTCGCCTAGCAGAAGATGGCAATTGGGAAACTCGTTTCTTAGATGCTTTAGAAGCCGCCCCTTTTTGGAAAAATCATGAAAACGCTTGAAATCCACTTTTTAAGTGACTGGCATATCGGCGAAGGTACTGGGCAAGTCGGCTACCTTGACAAACTTATCCGGCGGCACCCACAAGATGGCTTACCCTATCTGCCAGCCAAAACCATCACTGGCATCTGGCGTGATGCCTGTCAACAAGTCGCAATCGGATTAGATGACGGCAAAGCAGGTATCTGGCAAGACTGGGTCATTACCCTATTTGGGCTTCAAACCAAACCGGCTGATGTCCCAAAAACCGCCTGTTTAACCGTTCGCGCTGCACGCTTCCCAAAATCTTTACGTCAAAAACTGACAAACTATCCTTCTTTAAAAGAGGCCCTGACTTTCATCAAACCAACCGTGCGTATTGACCGTCAAACCGGTTATGCTGTCGATCATCAGTTATTATTTACAGAAGTGGTACGCGCCGGCGCTGTGCTAGAAACACAAATATCTATTGAAAGGGCTCTCTCTCAAACACAAAAAAAAGCTGCCTACGCTTTATTATGGGCAGGCGCAAAAACCGTCGAAAGACTCGGAAGCAAACGGCGCCGGGGCACTGGGCGTTGTGAATTCAAATTTCATGCGATTAATAAAAATGAGGCCCTAAACATCCTCAGCCAAGCAGAAGTGCCAACTTGTCCCAATCCGCCATCATTTACTCCGCAATTTACCCAATATAAAAAAGCTTCACAAACAGAGGCTTGGGTACAAGTGCCCCTACATTTAACTCTAAAAACACCCGTTATAGTGCCAAACGGCGAAGTAGGCAATGTCGTCTATAGTTTGGATTATATACCCGGTACTCTTCTACTCGGAGTAGTAACACAAATACTCCAACGAAATACTAAGCTGGAATTGTTCCCATATCTTATTAATGGAGATATTCAAGTCAATCATGCTTATCAAGAAGTCTTAGATACACGCGGGCAGCCCGTACCCTTAACGACAGCATTGCATCGCCAAGGCTATATCAGTACCTTAGGCTTACCCGGTATCTTAACAACGCCGCTGCAATTGGCAAGTCACGGCACTATCGATGATTCTATCTTTAGCTTTCAAGCAATCAAAGCTGGCACCCGGTTACGTTCCATTTTTAAATTGCGCCAATCCGTCGCTGACCAACTTAAAGCCGTTAAAAAAAACTGGTGGACTCTCTTAAATACCAATATTCGCGTCGGCAAGTCGAAAAAAGATGATTATGGCTCGGTGCAACTACAAGCTGAAAGTTGTCAACCCATGCCCAAGCTGCCGATGCAACACCATAACAACAAGCTTGTCGTATGGTTATGTTCAGACTTATTACTGCGTGATGCCCGTTTGCGTCCCAGCGCCGATATCACCGATTTACAAAAAGAACTTGAAATTCAACTTAATGTCACATTATCACGCTCCCAAGCTAATGCCCGTACCAGCCGCAAAGATGGTTGGCACCAAAAATGGGGACAACCCCGCCCTTCTTATATTGGCTTAGCTGCTGGAACGTGCGTTGTCTTTAAATGTGGCACTTTGGCTCCAGAAAAATTGCAAACTCTGATGTATCGCGGTTTAGGAGAACGTCGGGCAGAGGGTTTTGGAGAGGTGCGTTTTAATCCGCCCCAGTTGTCAACATTGCCCACTTCAGAGGCTTTTTCATTGATTGAACCAAATGAAGAGCTATCTATTCCTAAGGATTATGAGGATTTTGTAAGAGTCCTCGAAACCGCCGTTTGGCGTACCGATATCCAACGGATAGCCATGACGCTTTCCACAAATACTAAAAATCGCAGAGCCGCTTTTGGCTGGCAATCAAATAAGCCTCCTAATAATCAATTGGGAGGTTTACGCGCCGTTATCAGTCGAATGCAATCCCCCCACCAAGTTTTAGGTTGGTTAGCGCATTTGTCTAAAACGAGTAATCGTAGAGAGAAATGGTCTGTTCATGGCTTGAAAGTGATAAAGACATTATTAGAGTCTCCGCACTTTGTTTGGGAATTGCTACATGAGGCGGGACAACAAGGTGATTTAAAAAATTTATTTCCCACTATACGGGCTAATGCTAAATCTAGTTTAGAAGAGGAGTTGTGGGCTGAAGCTGTGCGAACGCTATTTTTAATGGCCATGCATTACGAACGAAAAGAGAGGGAAATGTAATATGGCTCGATCAGTTTCAAAACGCTTAACCATCAGTGGCATTTTACGGGCAATACAACCACTACATGTTGGCGGTATGGCTGATAGTGTGGAAACGGATATGCCTTTAGCGAAAAATGGTATGGGAGAACTCTATATCCCCGGCACCTCACTCGCCGGCGTGTTCCGCGCTTGGATGGAAAGATTTTTTAGTAATGTCGATGTCTTAGAAAATTTTTGGGGGAGTCAACAGCATGACTCTGCTAGCCGTATATTGGTTGAAGATGCTAAAGTTTTTATACCAGATAAATTGTCAGAAGAACTCTGGGAAAATATTAGCGTTGATCGCCGCTGGGGTGTCACCGCTGAGCACCAGAAGTTTGATTATACCGTTCTCCCCAAAGGGAGTACTTTTCCATTGTGTTTATACCTCGAATTGCCGCCTATTGAACTCGCTAATACTATGCGAGCTATGTTGGGCCACTTGGTGAAGGCTTTGCAAGCTGGACAAATTAGGCTAGGGGCTGGCACCAGTCGCGGTTTAGGACAAATTATTTTGGATGCCCCTCAGTTGTGTGAAGTCGATTGGCATCAGAAGGCTTCTGTCTTAAATTATTTGTCAGATAAGTTGGAATCGAGAGAATTAGATGGCAATACGTTAATCGAGAAGGCGGTTCTCCCTTTAGTTTGTCGTCATCCTGATATTTTACATGTCACCATTGATTGGGCACCCATTGGCCCTTTGATGGTTAAGACGACTTATGATGGTATAGCGGTGGATACTTTGCCGTTTGTCTCTGGCGTGGCGGCGGACAAGGTTGCTTTAATATTACCGGGGAGTAGTTTAAAGGGTGCATTACGCACTCAGGCGGAGCGGATAATTCGCACGGTTTTAAACCACAGAAATTTGTCCAGGGATTGGTCAGCGCAACTTGAAGTCCCTTTGGTGGAGCCGCTTTTTGGTGGTGCGAAAAAGGCTGCTAAGAAAAATAGTCGCTATATGCCGGGTAGAGGATGTTTTAGCGTGAACACTTGCTATGCAAAAAATGCAGTTTGTAGCACACAACAATGGCAAGAGATTGAAACGGCGCAGTCTCCAGGGATGATTAATTCTTTATATGAATCATTAAATCGCGCTGGATTGCGCGATTCGCCTTTTTTTGAGCAGGCTTATCATCTTGCTGTTGATCGTTGGACGGGAGGCGCGGCTGACGGTTTTTTGTATAGTGTCATTGAACCTTTTGATGTGCAATGGGAGCCAATTGAAATCAGTTTAGATTTGAGTGAGGATCGTTTTCCGCCGGAGCTGCAATCGCCGGCTTTGACTTTGTTATTGTTGTTATTGCACGATATGGCTGATCGACGCATTGCGATTGGTTTTGGAGTTAATCGGGGTTATGGTGTGGTGGGCGTTAAGAATATCTCTTTTGAATGGGAAAAGGTTGGCAATATGGCTCCTTATCATTGGTTAGATGGTATTTCTTTGGCTCCACCTTTTTCTTTGGAGCAGTTACCCGAAATAAAAAGTCTGCAAAACGATTGGCTTTCCTTTATTTCTCGACTGAACTAAGATTTATCTTGGACGTCTGG
>JBDLJY010000160.1:0-14697 GCA_039714115.1 Pseudomonadota bacterium
CAGAAACCCCAATTCAAGAATTTTGGCGACTTTTCAAAAAAGACAAATTAGCCTTATTCGGCTTAATAATTCTACTGTTGCTCATTATCGCCGCCCTTACCGGAAAAGCCTTGACAGAATGGACAATCGTTTTTGATCCTGCCACGGTTAGACTGGTTGATAAATTTTTGCCACCATTATCGTTTGCCTCCGAACATATCGCCGCAGAAGATATGCCTCAATTTGGGATTTACCTACTCGGCACCGACGAATTAGGGCGTGACGTATTTGCCAGAATGCTCCAAGGTTCGTTTGTATCGCTATCTATTGGCTTTATAGCGGTTGGGTTATCGACTTTTATTGGCATATTGCTTGGTGGACTCGCAGGATTCTATGGCAACATCCGCCTTGGATTTATTACTGTGGACACGCTTATCATGCGTTTTACCGATGTCATGCTATGCTTTCCCACCTTTTTTTTAATACTCACCGTAGTCGCCCTATTACCGCCTAGCATATACAATATTATGATTATAATAGGCATCACCAGTTGGATGGGAACAGCCCGCTTTGTACGGGCCGAATTTTTAACGCTGCGCGAACTAGATTTCGTAGTCGCCGCGAAAGCCGTCGGATTACCAGAATGGCGTATCATTTTCCTGCACATGATACCTAACGCCATGGCACCTGTATTAATTTCGGCTATCATAGGCGTGGCAACGGCTATTTTAACAGAATCCGCTTTAAGTTTTCTAGGATTCGGAGTGCAGCCACCTTATGCCACTTGGGGCAATATACTAGCTGATGGCAAAAACTTCATTTTTGACGCGCCTTGGCTATTTTTTATGCCCGGGATGGCCATACTTTTCGTAGTGCTGGCATTCAATCTAGTAGGTGAAGGTATGCGCGAGGCACTTAATCCTAAATTGAGGAAACGTTAGATGAATGTACTCAATGTCGCAAATCTCCACGTCTCCTTCTTTACAGAACAAGGCGAATTACGAGTAGTACAAGATATCGCATTTGACATCAGAGCGGGCGAGACAGTAGCATTAGTGGGCGAATCCGGCTGTGGCAAATCGGTGACGGCACTGGCTATTATGGGGCTTATTGAAGAACCGGGTAGCATCATGCAAGGGAGTATCAAACTCAAAGAGCGAGAACTGGTGGGACTTCCTCAACAGGAATACCAAAAAATCCGAGGCAGCCGTATCGGCATGATTTTTCAAGAGCCGATGAGTTCCCTCAATCCGGTTTTTACCATTGGCGATCAAATCAGTGAAGTCCTCATCCAGCATGTTGATAATATAACAAAGCACGAAGCACGGCTGGAATCTCTTGACTTATTGGAAAAGGTGGGCATATCCTCGCCGCGCCAACGGCTGGATCAATATCCTCACGAAATGTCTGGAGGCATGAAACAGCGAGTGATGATTGCGATGGCTTTAGCTTGCAAGCCCGATCTTCTGATAGCGGACGAGCCTACAACTGCCTTAGATGTTACGATACAAGCCCAAATTTTGCGCCTTCTCAAACAACTCCAAGAGCAAATGGGGATGGCTATCTTATTGATTACACACAATTTAGGAGTTGTAGCGCATTTTGCCCAGCGCGTTGTGGTGATGTATGCGGGAGAGATTGCGGAGCATACTGAAGTGCGTCCCCTTTTCAAAGCCCCCTTGCATCCCTACACGCAAGCCTTATTGAAAGCCCTCCCGATTCCGGGACATGAGCGGTTGATTGCTATTAAAGATACGGTGCCCAAGCCGGAAGATTTTCCTGCTGGGTGTCGCTTTTCTACTCGCTGCCCGGAGGTGATGAAACGCTGTCCAGAGGACATTCCGCCGTTGATAGTGCAAAAATCTGGGCATCAGGTTGCGTGTTGGCTTTATGACAAAAATAGGCGATAAATCGCCTACTACGAACTTTATGTCCTCTCC
This sequence comes from Pseudomonadota bacterium, assembly GCA_039714115.1. GTDB lineage: Bacteria > Pseudomonadota > Gammaproteobacteria > Beggiatoales > Beggiatoaceae > Thiomargarita. The sequence goes on from JBDLJY010000160.1 coordinate 1,920, forward strand.
AACGATATGGCATTGCGCCGGCGTGAGAACCGAGTCTCGGCGCATATGCAGCGTAGGAACCCTACGATGTAGATATTGTAGGGTGGGTAGCGTGTTTTTGCTGCCCACCTGCCCCGACAGGTGGGCTACAAAAAAACGTCTTTGGGCTTAACTTAATGGCATTGGGTGGTGAGTAGGAACCCTACGATGTAGGAGCCGAAGCCGTCTTTGCCTTGTTAGGCGTTTTGGTTTATTCGCATGTCTGATAGCCTCTATTGAAACTAAAACTAAACCAGAAATAAAAATAGTAAAAACAATGACAACAAACCATTCCATTATAATTCCTCCAGTTCATCAAGTTTTTTGTATGCTGTCCGGTTCACCCATTTTAACCAACCAATTTCTTCTTTAAGTTTATCAGCTTTTGGCATATCGATACCATTTTAATGTTTTCGTTACGAACAACATCGCATCTTCACTACAATTGGACTCCCTAATGCGTTCTTCCAGCAACAATGTGGAAAAAAAATACAGTATAACAGAAACTAGAAATGAACAAAACAACACTACAAAACCAAACCCACCCCCTTCTTTCCGTCAGGCAACTCAAAAAACATTTTCCGGTACGCAGTGGTTTTTTTTCGCGCATATCGGATTGGGTTAAAGCGGTAGATGACATATCCTTTGATATCTACGAAGGAGAAACACTCGGTTTGGTCGGCGAATCAGGTTGTGGAAAAACAACCGCTGGCCGCGCTTTGCTCCGCCTGATAGAACCGACAGATGGGACAATTCATTTTGAAGGCCAAGATATTTTAAAGATGGGAACCGCTGAACTTCGCACTAAACGCCTTCAGATGCAAATTATCTTTCAAGATCCCTATAGTTCACTGAATCCGCGCATGACGGTAGGTAATATTGTAGGAGAAGCGCTCAAAGTCCACAAGATAGCGACGGGAGCAGACTTAGATCGCCGCCTTGAAGAACTACTTGATAAAGTAGGATTATCGCCATCGTATCGTTCGCGCTATCCGCACGAATTTTCCGGCGGACAACGCCAACGCATCGGTATTGCACGGGCACTGGCACTCAAACCGAAATTCATTGTCTGCGATGAAGCGGTGTCAGCACTTGACGTATCTATTCAAGCGCAAATCATCAATCTATTGCGCGAACTACAGGCGGAGGACAAAAAATTAGCATATTTATTTATTTCACACGATCTCAACGTTGTGCAACATATCGCGGATCGGGTAGCAGTGATGTATTTAGGGAAAATCGTAGAAATTGCATCGACAAAGACACTCTTTGAATCGCCAAAGCATCCCTATACGCAAGCCCTCATCGCCGCGAATCCAATCCCCGATCCTGACATAGTGCCTGATGCGAAACTTTTAGAAGGTGATGTGCCATCAGCGCATAATCCGCCAGCGGGGTGTCATTTCCACACACGCTGCCCTTTTGTGATGGATAAATGTAGGCATGTCGAACCGCCATTGACTGAAATGGGAAATCATGTAGTTTGGTGCCATAGTCCAAGATAAATCTTGGACTCCAAGATTCCTTATTTTAAGTTGTCAAAAAAATCCGATTTTTTCCCAAGCGTTTTCCAAACTCTATGTCTGACTCACATTGAGTCCCAACGTTAAACGTGGCCAAGAGCTCAATGCCATTAAGTTAAGACAAACCTGACAGGTGTCAAAAACCTGTCAGGTTAATTTTTCATTGAATTTACAACGACCTGCCAGGTTTTGGATACCTGGCAGGTCTGAATTTTAGGGGTTTATCATACTGGCATTGGGCCAAGAGCTGCGGTTGAAAACGCGCTACACAAAATACTCGAAAATGTCATTTGAGTCAAGCTAAATTTATATAACCTTTTTTATAGACATGTCTACAAATGTAGATATTTTTACCGACTATATAGTTAACTAAGAAAAATTTCATCGCCGTGGCAGATGCGCCGAGACTGGGTTCCCACGCTGGCGCCACCAGAAAAAGGTGACTCGCTTGGTGAGTGTTTCAGTCACCTTTAGGTGACTAACGCTTTCAATGAAGACACGACTCTCGTCACCTTAGTCGAATTCATAGCGATGGCATTAGAAGAGAATGAGATCATTATAGAATGGCAGACTGCTACTGAATTCAACAATGCAGGATTTTACATAAAGCGAGCCATATGGAAAGAGAGTGATTTTTCAAACGTCGTAAGACTAACAGAAATAGCACCTAAAGGCGATTTTAGTGTCTATACTTATTAATGTTACTGAAGTCGAAGCGGGAATCACCTATTATTATGGCTTAGAGGATATTGACTAAAATGGTCAAAGTACCTTTCATTGGGACTTGATAGACTCGGCGACGGCAAGGTAGTACTCAATTTGAGTACAACTAATTGAGAAATAAACGAATTAAAAACCGCCAATCATCCCTATTGGCATTGCACTATAATAGGAGTCCAAGATTTATCTTGGGCATCGTCCAAAATCAATTTGGGACTCCGAACAACTGTCATTATTTAGTTAACTATAATAGGAGTCCAAGATTTATCTTGGACATCCAATAAAATTGTTATCTAGGAGAATTATCTATGAAAAGAGGATTAGCACTACTAATATTCGCTGTAATGTTTTGCATGACTCATGCCACTTATGCCGCCACATTCTGTGTGAGTACAACCGATGAATTACAGATTGCCATGACGACGGCGGCATCCAACGGAGAAGACGATGACGTTCAAATTGTCCAAGGCACCTACATGGGTAATTTCGTTTTTACCAGTGCCGAAGAATTTGATCTGACTATAGAAGGTGGATATACGGCGGGCTGTACGTCACGGGTGATTGAACCTGCTAATACCATTATAGATGCGAATAGTACCGATAGCGTGTTCGTATTGATTGGTAACACTGCTGTCGATTTTGTGATTGATGGGCTGACGGTTCAAAATGGCAATACCACAAGTAACGGTGGTGGTTTGTACATAAAGACTGCTGAAGGAGAGGTGATTCTGAGTAATAACATTGTTAGTGGGAACAAGGCTAAAGATAATGGTGGTGGTGTCTATATTGAAGGCACCGCTACGGCAACCCTCACTGACAATTTTATTAGTGGTAACACTGTTATTAGTGATATGACGGCGACGGGTGGGCCTATGCCTATCGGTAATGGTGGTGGCGTTTATTTTGCTCCTTCAAGCACCGTAACCCTCACTGACAATGCTATTACTGGTAACACGGCTAATTATTTTTTTAGTAATGGTGGTGGTGGCCTTTATTTTGGTTCTTCAAGCACCGTAACCCTCACTAACAATATTATTAGTAATAACATAGCAGATAATGATGTAGGTGGTGAGGGTGGTGGTGGTGTTTATTTTGGTTCTTCAAGCAGCGTAACCCTCACTAGCAATGTTATTAGTGGTAACATGGCGGATGGTGGTTTTATTCTTGATACTTTTTGGTTCTTCAAGCACCGTAACTCTCATTGACAATATTATTAGTGGTAACATGGCTGGAGTGTATGCTGGTTATAGTAATGGTGAAGGTGGTGGCGTTTATTTTGGTTCTTCAAAGACTGCAATCCTCATCAATAACACCATAAGCGATAACGAGGCTAACCACGGTGGTGGTGTTTGGCTTGCAGTTCATGGTACTGCCGACATTTACAACAACATCATTTGGAACAATAGAGCCCGCGAATCAGGGAATGACCTTTATATCGGGAATGGCAACAATAATCTCAACCTCTTCAACAATGACTTTGATCAAAGTGGCTCTCATATCACAAATCCTATTTTTGTGGATCCAAGCAATCTAAACAACCTCGATCCCTTATTTGACGAAGACTATCACCTACAAGCGGGCTCACCTTGCATTGATGCCGGTGATAACAGCGCCACTTTACTCCCAACGACAGATCAAGACGGCAATCCTCGTATTGTAAATAGCATCGTGGACATAGGTGCTTATGAACTACAGGTGCCAGCTAACAGCCATGTGCAATTTTCAGCCGCCGACTACAGTATCAATGAAAATGGTAATACCGTCACCATCACCGTCACCCGTTCTGGTGGCAGTCAGGAAGGTCAATCTACCCTCAACTACGCCACCACCTCCGGCACTGCCACCTCCGGCAGCGACTACACCCAAACCACAGGCACATTATCTTGGGCAGATGGAGACTCCGCTGACAAAACCTTCACAATAGCTATTATTGATGACGGTAAATCTGAAGGCGACGAGACTTTCACAATCACCCTAACTGATCCGATTAGTGGAGAAAATTTAGACAATGCCGCCGTCACTATTACCGATGAAGACACGACTCTCGTCACCTTAGTCGAATTCATAGTGATGGCATTAGAAGAGAATGAGATCATTATAGAATGGCAGACGGCTACTGAATTTAACAATGCCGGATATTATCTATGGCGAGCCATATGGAAAGAGAGTGATTTTTCAAACGTCGTAAGACTAACAGGAATCGCACCTAAAGGCGATTTTAGTGTCTATTCCTATATAGATACATCTGTCGAAGCGGGAATCACCTATTATTATGGCTTAGAAGATATTGACTTAAATGGTCAAAGTACCTTTCATTGGGACTTGATAGACTCGGCGACGGCAAGGTAAAGCCCAAAATAAATTTTGGACTCCTAAATCACTAATCAGCGCATAATCCGCCAGCGGAGTGTCATTTCCACACACGCTGCCCTTATGTCGAACCGCCATTGAAAGTAAACCTGCTCAGACAGAAAAGTCTCATCTAACGTTACGGAGCAGATAGCTACTACTAAATAACAAAGACAGGAATAACGAACGCATTATATTCCGTTGACATTAGCGATTAAGGAGTCCAAGATTTATCTTGGCTGGGGCTCAGAATGGATAAGTCAAAACAAAAGGAGTTATAAATTTTTCTGCCGGAGCAGGTTTGCAACCTGCTCCGTAACGTTAGAAGAGACTAAATATAACATAGTCCCGTAGGGAACTTGAACGGATTAGAGAGTTAATTGTATTGAGTCTGTCCGTTTTTTTCGGAGGTGTTTATCCGTTATTTAGTATGCGCTAAAGCGAGCGCAACAACAATGCAATTACGCCCTACACATTATAAAAGATAGACAAAACAATAATATAGAATAACCATCAGTAGAGTCATGTACGGCCAAGCTTGTCCCGAGCCTGTCCCGACGCTAGGAGCAATGCCAGTATGATAAACCGCGATAAATCGCATCGCTGCGTGGTATTTCCGGTTTATCATACTGGCATTGAACCTAGCACAGGGATTGACGAAATAAAGGGATTAAAACAAAAGTTCAACTGGAGCACACTCCCACATAAAACGGCAATGCCAGTCTTATCAACCGATAACTGATTGATTTTTTTATCAAGTCCGATGATTTTTTTTGCTATGCCAAGCTCCGTCAAAAATCCGATTTGTTTTTGCAATTTGTTTTTAAAATCAATAATTTGTCGGTTTCTCATACTGGCATTGACATAAAACGGACAATCTTAAAACAACCCACACACCAATCCCTTATTTCGTCAATCCCTGTGCTGAGATTTTTTCGTGATGTAGTATCCACCAAAATAATCAGGTGGATACGCGGAGCAAAGCATATCAACGTATGCAGCGCGGGCAGGAAACGAAACGAAAACGTAGGACAAACAACCATCACCGTCACCGTCACCCGTACCCTTAGTTTGATTTTTTAAGCAAGCAAATCCATTTTGTCCGAATCTGATTTTTTTTGCAATTTGTTTTTAAAATCAAACACTCAATACCATTAAGTTCTAAATATGGCGATTATTCAACAGTCATAAGATTAACAAAACAACTCATCGCTGCCCAAGGCGACTCTAGCGTCTATCCGTTTATTTCGTTAATTTACTACATTATACTTTATTTTTACCCTCATTTACAACTAATTTACGGAATAAACGGATTTTTTTTAGCTATTAGAACTTACGGAGAAGACAAACCGATATCGAATAATTAATTATATTATTTATCAATGAGTTGTACTCTATATAAAAAAACTGGCATTACATTTGCTATTCATTAAAACGACTTAAATAAAACCAAAAACCGTCTGTACATGCCACAGACGAATGCCATTAAGTTAAACAATACGGCATGTTCGTAGTAGGCTACATATTGTAGTTGCCATTAATATTAGCGACATTCCGTACCTGATTTTTATTGATAGATAAAATCTATCCTATCAATAAAAAATTGTGCTGAATGTCGGTTGTTAGATAAGAGAAAATATTATGTCAAAAAATCAGATTTATATTTCATTGTTATTACTCGTTTTAATGTCACCTTTGGCGCATGCAGCTACTGACTGCGCGGCTGTTACCGAAATCCCATCTGTAGAATGTGAAACACTTGTCGCTCTTTATAATAGTACTGATGGTGCTAATTGGGCTCGAAATGGGGGGTGGAATGTGACTCTGACACCCTGTCGTTGGTATGGCGTTTCATGTAGCGGAGGACATGTATCAGGGCTCTCTCTGTATAACAACCAACTCACCAGCTCAATCCCAAGAGAATTGGACAATTTGACCAATTTGACGAGACTATCGCTGTCTTCCAACCAACTCACTGGCTCAATCCCAAGAGAATTGGGTAATTTGACCAATTTGACGAGCCTCTCACTGTATAACAACCAACTCACCGGCTCAATCCCAAGAGAATTAGGCAATTTGACCAATTTGACGAGGCTCTCACTGTATAACAACCGACTCACCGGCTCAATCCCAAGAGAATTGGGCAATTTGACCAATTTGACATGGCTCTCTTTGAGAATCAACCAACTCACCGGCTCAATCCCAAGTCAATTGGGCAATTTGAGCAGTTTGACGAGGTTCTCTTTGTATAACAACCAACTCACCGGCTCAATCCCAAGAGAATTAGGAAATTTAAGCAATTTACTGCGGCTCGAACTGGATGCCAACCAACTCACCGGCTCAATCCCAAGAGAATTGGCAAATTTGAACAGTTTGGAATATCTCGGGCTGTCTGAAAACCAACTCAGCGGCTCAATCCCAAGTCAATTGGGCAATTTGAGCAATTTGGAATCTCTCGGGCTGTCTGAAAACCAACTCACCGGCTCAATCCCAAGTCAATTGGGCAATTTGAGCAATTTGACAGATATCTATCTGTATGACAACCAACTCAGCGGCTCAATCCCAAGTGAATTGGGCAATTTAAGCAATTTGAAGACTCTCTGGCTGTATGACAACCAACTCAGTGGTTCAATCCCAAAAGAATTGGGTAATTTGAGCAATTTAAGGACTCTCTGGCTGTCTAACAACCAACTCGCCAACTCAATCCCAACAGAAATCGGTAATTTGAGCAGATTAGGGGAACTCCATTTAGATAACAACCAACTTTGCGGAGAAATCCCAACAGGATTGAAAGATCTGCCTATATACTACAGTTATCGGGAACTTTCATATCTTATAAAATTAAACAACAACCACCTAACCGCAGATGACTCCGAACTAATTGCTTGGCTTGACAGCCGCAACCCCGGTTGGGAAACCACACAAACAGCTTGTCCCACTACGCTGCAATTCTCTTCTGTCAGCTACACCGTAACAGAAGACGTAGGACAAGTAACCATCACCGTCGCCCGTACCCTTAGTAGTGACAGCACAATATCGGTAGGCTACGCCACCACCTCCGGCACTGCCACCTCCGGCAGCGATTACACTCAAACCACAGGGACATTATCTTGGGAATCTGGAGATTGGGCTGACAAATCCTTCACAATAACTATGATTGATGATGGCGATTCTGAAGGTACTGAAACTTTCACAATCACCCTAACTGATCTGGTTAGTGGAGAAAATTTAGACAATGCTACCGTCACTATTACCGATGATGACGCGACTTTCGTCAGCCTAACCGATTTCACAGCGACGGCTAATGAAACCGGGATACTCTTAGAATGGCAAACCGCTGCTGAAATTGATAATGCCGGATTTAATCTATGGCGAGCCACTGGCGAAGGCTGGAAATCTGGTGATTATTCAACAGTCATAAGATTAACAGAACGACTGATCCCAGCCCAAGGCAACTCTAGCGTCTATTCTTATAGAGACACTGATGTTGAATCTGGCATCACTTACTATTATGGCTTAGAGGATATTGACTTAAATGGTCAAAGTACCTTCCATTGGGATTTTATAGATTCCGCGACGGCAAAATAGTTGCCTTTGCATCATTCGTAGCGGCAAGGCGACGACGGTGGTTGCCCCCGCTGCGTTCATTTTTAGGCAGCAGAAATTATACCGGCATTGGTTGTTTAACTGATCCTAAAAAAAATCCGTTCACTCCGTTAATCCGTTGTACTTGATTTTTACCGCTCACTTCACCTCAAAGCGTAAGTTTTTTTTACGGTTTCCACCTCGCCATGCTGGCTGATGTCCAAGTATAACTCAATGCCATTAAGTTAAGCCCAAAGACGTTCTTTTGTAGGCTACGCACAACGAACAAAAACCCTCAAGACTCAAAGTCATCGCTGTTCTCAAATCCTCCTGTTAGACTGCCAAAAATCGCGCCTATTTGATGACGAAACTGATCTGGAAAATGGGGGTAAAATTATAGAATTTAATAAAAACAATACTTTGTCTGATTGTCATTTTATCGTTGATTTTTATAATCACATTATTGACATAGTTTATGCTCCCAAGTCAAGCGCTGTTTATGAGAGCAACGAGACTGGCAAACTTGTGATACATGATCGCCTGAGAAACCCTCAACTGGCATCGCAAAGCAGCATCACGCCGGCATGTTGAAGCACAATATCGTTTGGGCATCATGTACCGCAATAGTGACTCAAAATCGCCCCGCAATAAAATGGTATCGCGGCACCACCGATGAGGAAATTGCATTGGCACAACACGATTCAGTTTTGAGGTACGATAAAGTTTATAGGGATGACAGAAATTAGACTGACATTGAACTTAATGGCATTGACCCTACAAATGGCATTAGTTTTTATAATTGTTATGTTTTAATCAGGCTATTCGTCAGTTAAAAAATTGGCTAACTATCTGGATTATCCTCAAGCCGCTATGCAGGTTGGTAGTTTCGGCGATTTAAAAGAGGCTAAAAGTTTATTGATTTAAATTTTCGATACTAGCAAAAATAAAATAATAATGATAAAACCCTTGCCGGCTTTGTTTTTTTTACCCTCATTTTCCAGAGCTTCATTTTTACTCTTATATATATTAAACTTCATATCGGAGGCGAGATAAAATGAAAGAAACACCAAAACCAACTACATCTAAAATAGAACCCAAACCTATTATGCCAGATCAGCTATCTTTGCAAATAGGACATTCCCACTGGGTAAATTCCGTCGCGTTTTCCCCCGATGGCAAAACCGCCTTGTCGGGTAGTCGAGACGGCACCATGAAATGGTGGGATTTATCCAGCGGGCGCGTCATCAAAAGCTTAGAAGCACATTTATCAGGAGTATTGTCCGTCGCATTTTCCCCCGATGGCAAAACCGCCTTGTCGGGCAGTTGGGATAAAACAGTGAAATGGTGGGACTTATCCAGCGGGCGTGTCATTAAGAGCTTAGAAGCACATTCTAAAGGGGTATTGTCTGTCGCGTTTTCCCCCGATGGCAAAACCGCCTTGTCGGGTAGTCGAGATGGCACTGTGAAATGGTGGGACTTATCCAGCGGGCGCGTCATCAAAAGCCTAAAAGCACATTCCGAAGATGTTGAATCCGTAGCGTTTTCCCCCGATGGCAAAACCGCCTTATCGGGCAGTGTGGATAAAACCGTCAAATGGTGGGACTTATCCAGCGGGCGCGTCATCAAGAGCTTAGAAGCACATTCCGACGATGTTTGGTCCGTCGCGTTTTCCCCCGACGGCAAAACCGCCTTATCGGGCAGTGTGGATAAAACCGTCAAATGGTGGGACTTATCCAGCGGGCGCATCATCAAGAGCTTAGAAGCACATTCCGATGACGTTTCGTCCGTAGCGTTTTCCCCCGATGGCAAAACCGCCTTGTCGGGTTCATTTGGAACCGTCAAATGGTGGGACTTATCCAGCGGGCGCGTCATCAAAAGCTTAGAAGTACATTCCGACTATGTATTTTCCGTCGCGTTTTCCCCCGATGGCAAAACCGCCTTGTCGGGTTCATTTGGAACCGTCAAATGGTGGGACTTATCCAGCGAGCGTGTCATCAATAGTTTAGATGCACGCTCCTCATCTGTATATTCCGTCGCGTTTTCCCCCGATGGCAAAACCGCCTTGTCGGGTTCTTCAGACAAAGCCGTGAAATGGTGGGACTTATCCAGCGGGCGCGTCATCAAGAGCTTAGAAGCACATTCCGAAGATGTTGAGTCCGTCGCGTTTTCCCCCGATGGCAAAACCGCCTTGTCGGGCAGTAGGGATAACACTGTGAAATGGTGGGACCTATCCAGTGGGCGCGTCATCAAGAACTTAGAAGCACATTCCGACGATGTTTGGTCCGTCGCGTTTTCCCCCGATGGCAAAACCGCCTTGTCGGGCAGTTGGGATAAAACCGTCAAATGGTGGGACTTATCCAGCGGGCGCGTCATCAAGAGCTTAGAAGCACATTCTGAAGATGTTGAATCCGTCGCGTTTTCCCCCGATGGCAAAACCGCCTTGTCGGGTTCATCTGATGATACCGTCAAATGGTGGGACCTATCCAGCGGGCGCGTCATCAAGAGCTTAGAAGCACATTCCGACGATGTTTGGTCCGTCGCGTTTTCCCCCGATGGCAAAACCGCCTTGTCGGGCAGTTGGGATAAAACCGTCAAATGGTGGGACTTATCCAGCGGGCGCGTCATTAAGAGCTTAGAAGCACATTCATCAGGAGTATTATCCGTCGCCTTTTCCCCCGATGGCAAAACCGCTTTGTCGGGTTCATCTGATGATACTGTGAAATGGTGGGACTTATCCAGCGGGCGCGTCATTAAGAGCTTAGAAGCACATTCCGACTATGTAATTTCTGTCGCGTTTTCCCCCGATGGCAAAACCGCTTTGTCGGGCAGTGGGGATACAAGCATACGTTTATGGAATCTCTCAACGGGTGAAGAAATTATTAAAATGGTTGTTTTTGATGAAGGTAAAGAATGGGTTGCTATGTTGCCTCAAAGTTATTTTTATGTGGCTTCTCCAAAGGGTGAGCAATATATCAATGTTTGTATTGGTAATACAGCGGTGAGGATTGAAGAATATGCTAAAGCCTATTATAACTGCCCGGATTTAGTGCAAGCAGCGTTGCGTAGTAGCACAACGGATTGACGCATTCCGTTTATGTACCTCATTTTCCAGATCGGCTTTATTTTGACTCTATATATATTAAACTCCGTGTCGGAGGCTAGACAAAATGAAAGAAACACTACGAACTGAAAATCATTAGATTAAGCAGATATTGTAGGGTGGGCAACGTGTTTTTGTTGCCCACCAGCCCCGACACAATATGGCATTTGCGGGGTATTAGTGCCGTCGCCTTGCCTTATAGCCTTAAGAGTTTTAAGGTACGCATTTTCCTGTACAAAGTTCTTTCACTCACGCCAAGCTTTTTAGCTAAGGTTTTATTATCGCCCTCAAAATGTTGTACCACCCATTGTAAATATTGTCGTTCCACCTTACGCAACGGCATCACAACCGGCAAAACGGGCTTAGGCTCTTGCTCGGTTTTATCCATACATTCTTCAGGTAAATGTTCTGGCAAAATCAAGTCACCCTCAGCTAATAAACTGGCTCGTTCTAAAATATTCCGTAATTCTCGAATATTCCCCGGAAATTCATACCTCTGCAACATTTGCAACGCTTGAGGATGCACAGATAAACGGCGTTTAGGATTTATTCGTTGCAGTTGGCTTTCAATGCGAAATTCACCCATGCTAACCATTTTTTTGAGGTGACGATGGGTGGCACAGATTACCCTAAAATCCGCTTGTTGCGGTTCAACGCTGCCAACACGACGATAAATGCCTGTTTCCAGTAAGCGTAATAATTTCACCTGCAAATTTAACGGAATATCTCCGACAGAACAATCAACGGGTATAAAATGCCCTTGTGCTCGATTACTGGCGGCGTGTATCGCTTGAGCCACTAATTCTTTACCTGTTCCAGATTCTCCGAGTAGCAAAACGCTCGTTTCACTGGGAGCCACGCGATAAACCAGTGCCAACATACGGTTAAAAGTTTGACAACGCCCAACTAAACCTTGGTGCTGTGCTTGTACACTCGCAATTTTGGTACAGCGCATAGTTTCAAGCAAGTAAACGATTTCGTTTTTATCATTATATATCGGCAATGTTTGTATATTGACGTAGCTTTCACCGTGTGACGTATGGTGCAGGTGTAGCACATGCTGCGGTTGTTTCGTTTCCAAAGTCGCTTTTAAGGGGCAACTTTCTCCCGCTTGATCACAAGGAACCTTATAGTGATGGGAAACTTCATAGCAATAACGATGTTCTTTACCATAATGGTGCCGATAAGCCGCATTGGTAAAATGCGGTAGTCGGGACTGAGTAAGATAGCAGGTTCCTGAAAACATTCTATTAGGGTTTTGACTTCAGCAGAAATATTCATTTGTCAGTTATCAGTTAAGTTGTTAAACAAGGTAAGTATGTAAGATTTTACAGTAAACCCCAACACCAAATGACATTATTGACATAATGCACAGCACCTTTGAGCCTGTCGATAACCCAATGCCATTAAGTTAAGCCCCCAAATCAGACCTGCCAGGTATCCAAAACCTGGCAGGTCGTTGTAAACTCAATAAAAAATTAAC
>JBDLJY010000161.1:0-14604 GCA_039714115.1 Pseudomonadota bacterium
GCGGCGATTTGGTTGAGCAGACTCATAAAAAAACTGAAGTATCGCATATTCGGCTGGCGATAGCATCAAAACCGTAACCGTCCATGTCGGCATAAACTTGTGAATCGCTGTGAGTAATGCTTGTTGTTAACTTAATGCTTGTGTCTGTCATAATAAACTCTATCAAGATATAATATCATTTTTAGTGTTATCATTAATAATTTTAATCAAAGTTTAATTTTACACGGTAGCGCGATAAATTGAGCGATTAAGACCAGCAACAGGTGGAATGACTTGGAGTGGTCAAGTTCGTAGTAGGCGATTTATCGCCTATTTTTGTCAATAAACGGCAAGCCAAAGGAAATAACTTAATATGCAATATCCCTTAATTGAAAAAATCGGCCATCCAGATTTGCTGGTGGGTCGTGAAAAAGAATTTCGTCAATTTGACAAATGGCTTTCTCTGATACCTAATAGAATGTCCAAGTCGAGAGTCATTCTTGCGCGTCGGAAAAGTGGCAAAACTGTGTTTGTGCAACGGATATTCAACAAACTCTGGAGTGAGCCAAATCTAGGCGTGATTCCGTTTTATTTTGATATTGCTGAAAATAAAGCTTGGTATCCAGATTTTGCGATCAAGTACTATTGTCATTTTGCCTCACAGTATATTTCTTTTCTTCAAAGAGAAACATACTTAGTCAATAAGCCACTTTCTTTGAAAAAAATTAGAGAATACGGTTTGGCAAACTCAAACGAACTGTTGGTTGAAGATGTGGATTCGCTTCTCGAAAACCAACAAATGGGATTGCATGATTCGATGTGGGAAACCGCCTGCTCAGCTCCCCATCGTTTTGCAGCCATTTTGAATACACGGTTTTTAGTCATACTGGATGAATTTCAAAATATTACACAGTATATTTATCCCGATCAGCATTATCAAACTCGTCCTATTGAAACCTTGGCAGGCAGTTTTCATTCTCTATCAGAGTCAAAAATAGCCCCCATGTTAGTAACCGGCTCTTATGTCGGCTGGTTAGTCAATGTGATAGAGAAATATTTAGAAGCGGGACGACTCAAGCGCATCTACATGTCTCCCTATCTCACCCCAGATGAAGGTTTGCAAGCGGTTTATCAATATGCCGAATTTGGGCAAGAAGCTATCACCAATGAAACGGCAGTGATGATTAATCAATTGTGCATGGCTGATCCTTTTTTTATCTCTTGTGTGATTCAAAGTGAGTATGAAGACAAAGATTTGACGACGGCTGATGGGGTAGTGGAGACGGTGAACTACGAAATTTCCTACCGCCGTTCTGAAATGTCAGACACTTGGAATGAGTATTTTCAATTGACTTTGCAAAAGGTGAATGGAAAATATGCCAAAAGTCTGTTACTCCATTTGAGTCAACATGCGGATCGTTATTGGACTCCAAAGGATATCAAGGAGGAGTTGGACATTGACTTGAGTCTTGAGCAAATTCAACAGCGATTGGTGCAATTGAGTGAGGGAGATTTGATTGATAGAGGGGTTTCTGATATTCAATTTAAGGGGCTATCAGATGGAACCCTTAATTTGATTTTGCGAAATCGCTTTGAGGAGGAAATCAAAGGTTTTGCGCCAGACTTGAAAAAAGATTTTCAAAAACAAGTCAAAGCCCTAACCGCTGAAAACCGCAAGTTGCGTGGCTTGCTCAATAATTTGTCTGGCAAATTGGCGGAATATCAATTAGCCACGGCTTTTCGGAGTCGAAAACGCTTTGCTTTATCGGAGTTTTTTGCCAATGTCATTGAGACAAGTCGTTTGAATATTATCAATGTGAAAGAACGTGTGATTTTGCAGCGTGAAGATGGCAAGGGGATGGAAATTGATGTGGTGGCGGAATCCAGTTGTGGGCGGGTGGTTTTGGTTGAGGTTAAAAAAACTAAAACCAAAATTGGCTTGACTACCCTCCAAGATTTTCAAGAAAAGGTTGAGGTTTATGGGAAACTTTTTGCTGATAAAAAGATTTTGCCAGCTTTTTTATCATTAGGCGGTTTGACTGAAGATGCGCGTAAGTTTTGTCAGGCTCAAGGGATTGCTACGGCTTCAAAAATTGAGCAGTTTTGAATTCGCGCCAACATACACAAGCTAAAGGAAATAACTTAATATGCAACATCCCTTAATTGAAAAAATCGGCCATCCCGATTTGCTGGTTGGTCGTGAAAAAGAATTTCGTCAATTTGACAAATGGCTTTCTCTGATACCTAATAGAATGTCCAAGTCGAGAGTCATTCTTGCGCGTCGGAAAAGTGGCAAAACTGTGTTTGTGCAACGGATATTCAACAAACTCTGGAGTGAGCCAAATCTAGGCGTGATTCCGTTTTATTTTGATATTGCTGAAAATAAAGCTTGGTATCCAGATTTTGCGATCAAGTACTATTGTCATTTTGCCTCACAGTATATTTCTTTTCTTCAAAGAGAAACATACTTAGTCAATAAGCCACTTTCTTTGAAAAAAATTAGAGAATACGGTTTGGCAAACTCAAACGAACTGTTGGTTGAAGATGTGGATTCGCTTCTCGAAAACCAACAAATGGGATTGCATGATTCGATGTGGGAAACCGCCTGCTCAGCTCCCCATCGTTTTGCAGCCATTTTGAATACACGGTTTTTAGTCATACTGGATGAATTTCAAAATATTACACAGTATATTTATCCCGATCAGCATTATCAAACTCGTCCTATTGAAACCTTGGCAGGCAGTTTTCATTCTCTATCAGAGTCAAAAATAGCCCCCATGTTAGTAACCGGCTCTTATGTCGGCTGGTTAGTCAATGTGATAGAGAAATATTTAGAAGCGGGACGACTCAAGCGCATCTACATGTCTCCCTATCTCACCCCAGATGAAGGTTTGCAAGCGGTTTATCAATATGCCGAATTTGGGCAAGAAGCTATCACCAATGAAACGGCAGTGATGATTAATCAATTGTGCATGGCTGATCCTTTTTTTATCTCTTGTGTGATTCAAAGTGAGTATGAAGACAAAGATTTGACGACGGCTGATGGGGTAGTGGAGACGGTGAACTACGAAATTTCCTACCGCCGTTCTGAAATGTCAGACACTTGGAATGAGTATTTTCAATTGACTTTGCAAAAGGTGAATGGAAAATATGCCAAAAGTCTGTTACTCCATTTGAGTCAACATGCGGATCGTTATTGGACTCCAAAGGATATCAAGGAGGAGTTGGACATTGACTTGAGTCTTGAGCAAATTCAACAGCGATTGGTGCAATTGAGTGAGGGAGATTTGATTGATAGAGGGGTTTCTGATATTCAATTTAAGGGGCTATCAGATGGAACCCTTAATTTGATTTTGCGAAATCGCTTTGAGGAGGAAATCAAAGGTTTTGCGCCAGACTTGAAAAAAGATTTTCAAAAACAAGTCAAAGCCCTAACCGCTGAAAACCGCAAGTTGCGTGGCTTGCTCAATAATTTGTCTGGCAAATTGGCGGAATATCAATTAGCCACGGCTTTTCGGAGTCGAAAACGCTTTGCTTTATCGGAGTTTTTTGCCAATGTCATTGAGACAAGTCGTTTGAATATTATCAATGTGAAAGAACGTGTGATTTTGCAGCGTGAAGATGGCAAGGGGATGGAAATTGATGTGGTGGCGGAATCCAGTTGTGGGCGGGTGGTTTTGGTTGAGGTTAAAAAAACTAAAACCAAAATTGGCTTGACTACCCTCCAAGATTTTCAAGAAAAGGTTGAGGTTTATGGGAAACTTTTTGCTGATAAAAAGATTTTGCCAGCTTTTTTATCATTAGGCGGTTTGACTGAAGATGCGCGTAAGTTTTGTCAGGCTCAAGGGATTGCTACGGCTTCAAAAATTGAGCAGTTTTGAATTTGATGTCGCTAGGCGGTTAAAGAAATCCTATTTTTTGAAAAAATCGGATTTCTAGTGGTGACAGCAATGCCATATCGTGCCGATTCTAGTGATATACTAAATCTTAACTTAATGGCAATGGCTTAAAGTGGCGTTATCTCATAAGCCTCCGGTGCGTTTAGCTTACCGTCACCAAGCCCGCCTCAGCAAGACTGTTGATAAAATGGGCTATATCTATACGCAAACTTTCTTCGTCCACATCGTATTCTGCCAGCATTTGCGCCACAACCGCCTCGACATCATTCAGTTCGGTGAATAGCTGCCATAAGCGTAGTCCAACTTCATCACTGCCATAATAGCACTCCTTTTAAAGATCAAGCCAAATGGCTTGATCGTCCAATGATTGAAATAATACCTCTTGGGATGCGGTTACATGAGATGGTAATGCAGTCGTCATTGAATGTTCCTGAATATTTGTTGTAATCAAAATTAAAATTATACTATATCTTATAAACGCTAGTTCGATTGATTTTTTTAAATTTTCAATGAAAACTTTCAATAAATATATTATTATTAGCTCTGTAACCGGAATCACATCTAGCACCACACAAGTAGAATATTGCCAGCAGCAAGGCTTAAATGTGTTGCAGCAAGACTTGGAACAAGATATAGATGAATTTTATGGCGAATATGATGTCATCTTCAGCCTTGAAATGATTTCCCATATTCGCAACAAAGTCCAACTGCTACGCCGACTGCGTTCCAGTGCCTCTCGTTTAATTCTGTCAGAGAATTGTGCCGCAGACAGTTATTCAGGAGACCGAACGACCTTTGGTGGTTCTATAGTTCTTTGCACAGTTTCCGAATTGGTTCGTTATTTGGAAGAAGCGGGTTGGAAAATTCAATTCATGCAAGAAGCTACCGGTGAGGATAACAGCTAAATTGGGCATATCCTCATAGAAATAACGCAAACAAGAATAAGCTCACACCCAATTCTTGCTTGAGCAGCCAACCGCAGTGGTTTTACCAACTTGACGTGCGCCACGGATTAGGCTACTAGGTTGTTTATATCAGTTTTTTAAATCATCAACGGCTTTACGGTAAAACATAATCTTCCACTTTAATGCAAAATAGGTCTTAAAGTGTAATATATTGAAGATTATTTTGCATAAAAATTGTAGATTTTGTTAGTGGCTTCTTTGTCCAAAATAAAATCGTTACTTTATGTTGTTGTCCTATAAATGACACAGTGCGAGCCAATCTGCTGTGGACACGCCCACAAGCCAGCGATGAGGAACTGTGGCAAATTTTACGGCTGGCAGCGGCAGATCAATTTATAGCCGAATTGCCAGACAGCCTTGATACAGTGGTTGGTGATCGAGGAGTGCGACTGTCTGGGGGAGAACGCCAACGCATTGCACTAGCGCGTGCTCTATTATGCAAGCCATCATTATTAATTCTTGATGAAGCCACCAGTGCCCTAGATACCGAGCATGAACGACGCATTCAACAGGCGATTGATGCCTTGCATGGTGAACTCACTATCGTGGTGATTGCCCATCGACTATCAACAGTGCGCCATGCGGATAAAATAGCTGTGATGGAAAATGGTCAAATCGTGGAAATGGGAAGTTGGGAACAATTGGAAGCCTGTGAAGGGGGGGCGGTTACGCGCATTATTACAGGCAACGGCAGGCTGAACCCTTGTCTGAATCATAATTTTCATAATTTGATAATTGACAGAATAAAACTGGGGTAGTGATTGTTGTGTGTCATGTGTTATGTGTGTTAATGAAAACATGGTTATTTAAGTGACTATTTTTTATATAATTTAATGCCGATATTAATACAGGATCAGTTTTTAAAACAAAATCACCTGATTTTCACCACCCCAGAATAAAACCTAAAACCAAGCAAGATGCATTCAGAAAATTATCAAATTCAGAAAATTATGATTCAGACAGAAAAATAGGTGAAAAAATTAAGCAAAGTGTTTTAAATAACACAAAGAATGCAATAAAGTTAATAGAAAAAAAACGATTCAAAAAACAATGAATAGTCCAGCACGTACAGGTACTCACTCCACATCCAACGCCACCTCTAAAAGTTTCAGTGCTTGTTTTAATGCCAAAGTACGTCCCTCTGTGACTTTATTGGAAAAGTGAAATCTTAATTTTTCCAATCGCTCAAACGTCTCGGCATCAAAAATGATGTTGCGTTCAGTATAGCCAGCCGCCTTTTGGCGCGAACGAAAGGCGGCTCGTGCGTAATTATTAGTTTTTTGATAGGGATTCATTGGTTTTATCATCCATGTGGAAAGTCAAAACGAGATTAAAATTTCAATGTATGTTATTATCTAATTTATATATCCATGTATATGATACTATCAAATAAAGGAATTGTAACCATGACCAATGAAAATAATACCAAAAGCAAGCGTAGGCTGCGTCCCACGCACAGTCTTGATGTCGCTGTTTCGACCAGCGGTATAAGAGGTCCATGGTGGGCGTTCCATAACGATGGTTCGTGGAGAGATGGTGCGTAGGACGCACCCTACGCTCGCTAAGTTAATTGTTGAAGGACAGCGCTTTTGCATAAACACGGCATTCCCCGGCTTACGCTGCGGAACGAGAAAAAAAGATTGTATGACTTAAGCAGCTGCCTCAATATAACGTACAAATCCAACCTCAAAATGGATAACATTATCGGTTATTTCATTGGAATTGTCTGAAATTATTATAACTAAATTTTACTCATAGCCTAGAAACTTATTTCCGATAGTGTTTATTGTACTAAATTCTGAAATTCGGTAAAAGGAATTTTGAGTGAAGTGATTACCCCAAAGGGGTAAAATATTATAGCCAGGGGTAACACCCCTGGAATAAAATGCTGTTAACTGTTAACTGATTTAAGTTTCTTCCACTAATACTCCATCAACTAAGCGCAAGGTTCTATCCATACGCTTCGCAAGATCTGGTGCATGGGTTACTAGTACTAAACTAGTCCCGACTGCCTTATTTAATTCAAGCATACGTTGATACACTTGATCAGCCGTGCGGTGATCTAAATTGCCAGTAGCTTCATCGGCTAATACACATTTCGGTTCCGTCACCAAAGCGCGTGCTACCGCTGCACGTTGCCGTTCTCCGCCTGATAGTTCGCCCGGTTTATGTTTAAGGCGTTGCTCTAAACCTACTTCAGTGAGAACTTGCTCCGCTTTTTTTTGTGCCTCAGCAATGGATGAGCCACCAATTAATAAAGGCATACATACGTTTTCTAAGGCGGTAAATTCAGGCAATAAGTGGTGGAATTGATAGACAAAACCTAAATTTTTATTGCGCCATAAACCACGTTGAGCAGGATTTAAGCTGTTTATCTGGCGCCCGGCAATCCAGATTTCTCCTTGGCTTGGATTGTCTAAGCCACCTAATAAATGTAAAAGGGTACTTTTACCAGAGCCGGAGCTGCCCACAATGGCAACTTGTTCTCCCGCTGCAATGTTTAGTTCTACACCGCGCAAAACTTCAACGGAAAGCCCGCCTTCTTTAAAATTTTTCTGCAAATCTTTACAACTCAATACGGCTTCATTCATAACGTAATGCCTCAGCAGGTTGGGTACGTGATGCACGCCAAGCCGGATAGAAGGTTGCAAGCAGGCTGATGATTAATGATAATCCGGCAATCCTATAAACATCAAGCCATCGTAAATCAGACGGTAAATCACTAATGTAAAATATGTCTGAAGAAAGAAATTTCATGCCTAACAAATTTTCAATCGCCGGAATCATAGTTTCAATATTTAAGGCTAAACTGATTCCGCCTATTAGTCCTAATAAGGTTCCAAATATTCCAATTAACGCGCCTTGCACAGTAAAAATCGCCATGATGGTGCGAGGAGTAGCACCTAAAGTCCGCAAAATGGCAATATCCGCCTGTTTATCTGTCACAACCATTACTAAAGTTGAGACTATGTTAAAGGCTGCTACCGCAACTATTAAGGTCAAAATCACAAACATCACCG
Organism: Pseudomonadota bacterium; assembly: GCA_039714115.1. Lineage (GTDB taxonomy): Bacteria > Pseudomonadota > Gammaproteobacteria > Beggiatoales > Beggiatoaceae > Thiomargarita. Next base: position 7,864 of record JBDLJY010000161.1, read on the forward strand.
TTTTTTCCATTTTTATAGCTTCAAAAAAAGTCTTATGGCGATAAGTCCAATCATAGCTGCGATAACCGGGGGGCAATTCTTTTTGCAAAGTACGACTAAAACTTCTAGCTATAAACATATCATTTAATTTGATATTCAAGCCTTCAATGCTGCCCACCGGCATTCGCAATAATTTAGCTGCGTCTTCAATGTGTAATAACACTAAGCCGCTATCAAATTCATGCATACCTACGTTAAAAATACCTTGCACAGTAAAGCGTTTCATGCGGGGCAATACACCAACTGGTGTCACCGAAGCTCTGGGTACTACCAAGGTAATTTTATTACCAACCGAAACTCCTAGTGCATGCGCTAATTCTTCTCCTATCACTATGCCAAATTGACTGGCTTTGAGTTTATCTATATTACCGGCTACCATTTTGTCTTTGACTTGAGAAACTTGGGATTCAAGTTCAGGATAAATGCCTTGCAAAAATGTGCCTTCGACATTTTTGTTGTATGTTACCATAGCTTGGCCTTGTATAAACGGAGCGACACCCATTACTTGTGGTCGCTTGCGTAATTTTTCTGCCAAGTTTTGCCAATCATTCCAGTGATTATTCATGGTATTGATTACTACATGCGCGGACATTCCTAACATGCGATGACGTAATTCCTTTTCAAAACCATTCATCACGGATAATACTGTGATGAGCGCGGTTACGCCTAAGGCTATACCTAGCATGGAGGTTAAAGAAATAAAGGATATGAAATGGTTACGGCGTTTAGCGCGTGTATAGCGTAAGCCAATATAAAAAGCAAGAGGTTTAAACATCTGTTGATTTTGCGATCTCGCAGGTTAAGGTTATTGATAAAGTCAGCCACCGCGGCTGTTGGTGACTAAAATGAACATTATAACATGTGTGAGTCTGGTTGGATAAAACCGCTTGCACCGCTGGATGAGTTTGTATCATAAGTCCTGTGTCGGTGATAAAACGCAGACGTTGTTGGTCAAGTATTTCTATGGCTGGCGCTTGTTTGGTGCTGGTGACGGTTGCAAGGTCAATGCCATTAAGTTAAGACAAACCTGACAGGTGTCAAAAACCTGTCAGGTCAATCGGAATAGAAAACTACCTGCCAGGTTTTGGATACCTGGCAGGTCTGAATTTTAGGGGTTTATCATACTGGCATTGACCCTACATGTATGGGCTAATCTGCCCACTTAATGGCATTGAGTTGCAAGGTGCCGCAGTTGGCTTTTTCTTGGGTAATTATCCTCATAGCTATAATCACTCGTATGAACTTTGGCATCTGCCGTCATACGATCAAAATCGCCATAATCAAAGGCCGTTATTTGCCCTAATGGTTCCTTTAAATTGTTCGCCCGATCATATCCGATGGCGGTTGATAATCCATCCGGTCGAATAATTTTTGTGATTTGATAATCACTATTAAATTCACTGCTGCCGATATTGCCGAGCGGATCTTTATATTTCATCAATTCTCCGCTAGCACCATAGAAAAATGTCTGTACGCTCCGCGTCCTAGCAGGCATTCCCACGCTCCGCGTCAATGCCAGTATGATAAACCCGCTTTATACCATAAGGGATTCTGTTGTTTCGGGAAATCCGCGTAGCTCCATTCCCGAAACAACGAAACCATTCAAGCATATATTTTTGTTTTTTAAAATCAATCATTTATCATTAACTTAATTGCATTGACGCGGAGCGTGGGAACGATAAAATACATTAAAATTCATGGTTCGGTACTTATTTAGACGCTCACGTACTTTCTGATAATTTTCTTCAGAACCCACATCAAATTGTAAAAAAATTAATTTCCTTTTGCACCATTCACAGTCTGCTTCAAAACGTGGATACTCATCTTCCAGCTCCTGTACTTCATTGATATAACTTTCATCATCCTCTCCATTTTCAAAATCTTCAGGGTCATGATAATCATCTTCATTTAAATCAACAAAAACGATAGACATATTTATTACCCTTCCGGAATGTTATTTGTGATTAATACGAGTGACCTGATGCGACAATTTTTCAGAAAGCTAAAATGGTATGTCTGAATCAAAGTCATCCCAGTTTGTATAGACCCAATTTGTGTGAGCGTGGTTCACCTTACTTTCAAGTTTGATTGTTATTAGGAGCATTTTTTCCTTATAAAATGTAAGTTGTCAAATTAGGCAAATAATGGCGCGAATTCCGCCGCTGCTTTTCTTCTCAACCGTTCAAATTTTGATGTATTGTTCGCCCTTAAAGGTAAGTCGAACGTTAGTTGAGCGTCATCATTTGCGTCATTTAATGCTTCAAAAACGCCTCTCTTTATTTTTTTTATTAGTCCGTTTTTTAGCATTTTGCGTAGCATTTGGCCGATACTACTGGCAGTTCGGTCGCAGATTTCTGCCATTTCTTTTGCGGTCCGAATTCCGCGTTTTAGGAATTCAATTAATTCAGCCAGTTTTGGAGTTATCTTCGTTTTTTTCGCCACTGCTTCTTTGGCTAATTTGTACCAGCATTGCCGCTGATTATTTTATCGTTCTGAGTCTATTTCTATTAATCCGCGTGAAAAAAGTGTTTTGACAATTTCTGTGTCAACTAACACATATTCACTTGAGTTTGGGTAAATAAGATAATATCCAGCCGGTATTAATGGAAAATAGCCAAATTCTCCTCTGGCCTTGAGGCATTTTTTGATCTGAGTTAATAATTGTTGTTCTGGCGCGGTATTTTTCGTCCCTAAATTTTCCAGCGTTTCTCCGATATGGCTTTGTAGGGCTGCTCTGGCTGTTGGATCTAGTTTCATGGTTAGGTTTCTCCTTTAGGTTGGGGGGTCTTACGCAGACACCCGTCTTGTCATTTAAAGAACAATAGCATTCGTTTGTTGACTTCCATTTCTATAGCTTTTTCCATGACTTTTTGGACTTGCGGGCTTTCCAACAAGTCGAATATGGCGAGTTCGCAGCCGGCCATTTCCTGTGAGTAGTCACTTTTGTCAAGTCCCTGATAATACGCATGGAGGCACTGAATAAGTGGCTAATTTGCCGAGTTAGTTCCATTTTACATAGCACATGGCATGAGTATGCTCGTCTGTCGTATTTCATTAAGGTCTCCTGTCAAAGAATATGTCATAGTCTCGCAAAGCTTGTTGCTTTAGGGCTTTATCGAGTAGAGCTTTTACGCTGGTGATATTCGCACGTTAAGGCCAAGGTATCAACGAGACGCGCAGAATGCTAAGGCTAAACATAAGTCTGAAGCGGAGCGCGAGGCCGCTCAAAAAGCCGCGAATGTTAAGCGTGATTTAGCTAGGTATGGCGGGTTGTCTAGTGATCCTCATGGTGATCAGGCTGTATATTTGATCAAGAAAAAGTTGATCAACTTTATACCGCGTGGTTCGGTTCGGTATGGTACTGATAAGCATGGCAATTTTACTGCTATTCAGTTGGTTAAGGCCAGTGATTTGTCTAAGCCAGTTCAGAATCGGGAGCCGGTGGGGATTCAGCGGTTTTATGATAGGGATATTAAGGGGCGTGGTGATAATAAGGACTTTACGTGGGGCTCGAAAAAAGGCGGCGCGTGCCATTTGTTAGGCGAAATTGATAAGGACTACGCTGGGCTACTTCCTGTTTGCGAAGGTTATGCTGATGGCGTGGTGGCTTATTATCGCAAGCAAGTCCCTGTCATTGTTGCACTGGACGCAGGGAATCTGAACGCAATTGCACAAGAGGCCAAGGCGCAATTTCTAAAGTCTCAAGTCTTGGTTATTTGTGACAATGACGCGCACAAATATAAAAAAGGCGTGGATAATGGCGGCGTTTTGAAGGGCGTTGAGGCGGCGACAAAGTCTGGAGGCAAGTACGTAATACCTGATTTTTCAGGCTATGAGCCGTCTGGAGAGCCCAAGGATTTATGGGACTTGTGGCAGTTAGGCGGTGATAAAGCTGTTGATGATTTGTTGGATTCGCCTCAAGACGCGCCGTCAAATTGGCATGAATTTCGGTTGAATTACATAGGTTTAAAGTCGTTTTGGAAAGAGGTTGATCGGGTTGTTAAGTTTAGGTATCGGCTTGGGAATCCGCAAAAGGCTGTTAAGGCTGTGCTTGAGTTCTCAAAAGCTCATTTGAAAAAGCTTGGCCTTAGTCAGCAGGAGTTGGTTGATTACGTTTGCCAGAGATAAGCAGTTTGATTGCGTCGTTTTAGATGAGGTTGAGTTAAATCTCCACCATATCTTTACGGGTTCTTTTGAAAATGATTTTGCGCGTGTTGATGCTTTCAATTTGTTGAGGGATGTGGTGAGAAACGCGGAGTATGTTGTTTGTGCTCAGGCTCAAATCACTGAGTTGACGTGGGATTTTTTGAAGTCTTGCGAGCGCGATGATATTCATGTTGTGCGTAATGATTTCCAACGTTATAGGAGTCTTCCGCTGGATTTCTTTAGTGTGAAGGCGGATTGTGTTGAGGAGTTGTGTAGGCTGGTGGAAGAGGGAAAACCTGTAATCGTGCCTTGCACTTCCGCTAAGTTCGCTAGAGAGTTGGAGCTATTCTTAAGAAAGAAGTTCCCCGGTAAAAGGATTCTTGAGGTTGATAGCGATAATGTAAATGAGCCAGCTCAAAAAAAGCTCCTTGAGAATTTAAATAAGGGAGTAAGAGATTGGGATATTTTGATCCATTCGCCGGTGTTGGAGCAAGGTGTGTCAATTAATACGCGGCATTTTGAGTATGTTGTGGGTTTTTGTGATGCTGGGATGGGTATTGGGGCACCGGATAGTTTTGTTCAGATGATGTTTAGGTCGCGGCATTTAAAGGGGGGTGCAGTGTGGTGTGATTCTCGGGTTGAGTATGGGGCTGTGGATTATAGGCAGTATTTGTCTGAGGAGGCGGCCCGGTATAAGGCGGCGACGGGGGCTGTGGATGTGGTTGAGGAGTTGGATGATGGTCGGTTTGCTTTTCGGTACGATGATTATGTGATTTTGCGGGCTAAGGCTAGGGCTGCTCAAGCGGCTGCTAAGAATAATACGCAGGCCGAAGTTTACGCAATTCTGAATAGTATGGGGTGTGAGTTGAGGGTTAGGGAGCCTGAGTCTTGCGATGAGGAGATTAAAAAGTCTCTGAAAGAGGCGAAAAAGGATTTAGTGAGTGAGCATCATGCGCGAGTGGCGAATGCTGGAAAAATCTTACGTTCTCAATGTAGGGAGATTGATAAGTCTAGTAAGGCTACTCAGGATGAACGCGATCAAGTAGAGCGTTTTCATTTGGAAGAGAGATTGGTTTTAGATCTGGATCAACTAGATGATCAGGAGAGAGACGCGGCTTTTAGATTTTGGAATGAGGGGAAGGGGCAAAAGCTTATTAATGCTTTGGGTGAGGCGGTTTTGAGCCTTGAACATGCGCGAGCGGTTGCTCAGTATTTGCTAGAAAATCGCCCTCAAAACAGTGAGGCGCATGGATTTTGGACGCGCTGGATTATCAGGTCTGGGATTTTTCAGTCGTTGGGTGGTCGTTTTGAAAATGGACAGGTTGAGTTTGATGGGCGATGGTTTGGGGGCTCAGTTTAGTGGGGACGCGCCATCAGCGCAGGTGGTTAGCAAGTGGATTAAGGCCATGAAATTTGATCTACATAAGAAGCGAATGCCTCTTGATAAGTTCCTGAATTTAAAAGGGGCTGGTGATAGGAGCCCAATGAAAACGCGGGTTTTACCGGATAAATCTGAAAATAAAGTTTATCCGGTAAATCCTAATAAAGACGGGGGGTCTGAAACTAGCCATCAAGAAAAACAAGAGGTTATCACAGTGTACAGCGTCAAGCCAAAGTCCTTAAAAAAAGTGTCGGAAATTTGGGATAAGGACGCTCATGAAAAAAATGATCGGCCTATTGAACAAGCTAGATCGGTTAACGCGCCGAACCCGAAATTTGTGAGCGGTGATCCACAAGCATTGATTAAGATGATTGTGGATGATGTGGTTTGCCAAGATTTGCCTGCGGTTTTGGAGCGACTAGAAAGGTTAGAGGGGCTTTCGGATGATGTTTGGGAACGAATTACTGATTTGTTAGCAAACTTTTCAAGTGGAATTGCGCTATATGATAAAGGAGTGTTTTTGGAAATGGTGTCTGAGTGGGCACAAACATATCCATTAGGTCGGCATGAAAAAAATTGATCAGCCTGTTGATCGATCTGTTGATCGATTTAGATCGGTGGGTTTCGCGGAGCGATACTCACCCTATAAAAAAGATCCAATGCGAATAAGTTCCTGTATTTTTTGAGTTAGTTTTAATAAAGATGGTAATAAATTATTTTTGGATAATGTCCATAAGGCTACTTCGTCGAAGGCTCCGGCTTTGAAACAGCTCATTTTGAGTAAGTACTGAACCATGAATTTTATGATCTAATGAAAAAACAATAAAATGACTACTAATACTCATCAAGGTTAAAAAATTTAATAAAAACACCCTTTTTTTCCCATTTTTCAATGTTCTCTATAAACTTATAACTCGTATGCATTGAGGCATTATCTAAAAGAATAATGCGTTTTTTAGTAGAATTAATTTCATAAAATTTATCAAAACAGGCCACAACAATATCTGAATCAACGGAACAGTCAAAACAAAATGATTTAAACTGATTATCCTGGGTTAAAAAACCTAATACATTTAAACGTTTACTGTTTTATGATGGCACTTCTATTGTTGTTCCTATGGGTTGCCAGGCATCAATGCCATTAAGTTAAGACAAACCTGACAGGTGTCAAAAAC
>JBDLJY010000162.1:0-14468 GCA_039714115.1 Pseudomonadota bacterium
AAAGCGGAAACGGATTACGAAATAGGCGCACCACTACAAGGACGTATTTCAGGCAGAACAACAAACAGCCGGTAGAGGGCGTGGCAATAATATTTGGGTATCACCAAGCGCAAGCAATATTTACCTTTCTTTGACTTGGTGTTTAGATGGCACTCAGAGCCAATGGTTAGGGCTTGAGATAAATATTTTGGCCCAAACCTCTGAGTGTCGGGCAACCATAAAGGATTGCCCCTACAGAGGACAGACCGTATTTTATGTAGGGGCAATCCCTTGTTGTCAACGAAATATGAATGGATGGCTTATCAAGTCTGAACGGTGATTTTTGTGAAGGCTCTTTTCATCAATCACACAAATCACTGGCTCTATTTTTTAAACAATTTCCTCACCAGCGCATTGACATCAACTGATACTCCAAACATTTGCGGATTGACTTTCACTACTTCATCTATGTGATCTAATAAATCTTTTTCTTGTTGAATGCCCTGTGTTTTTAAAAGGGTCACGATTTTGTCCAGTCTTTGCGTCAAATTAAAATTCGGGTTCTTGAATGGGAAATAAGTCTGGTAATAGGTATTCGTTGTTATTGAGGGCGTAGCACAGTTCAAACTTTTTCATTAATTCTAGGAGATAGTCGTGTTTACGCTTTGGATAGGTTTGGTTATTCAGCAGACTTTTGAGATCGTTACGGTGTAGTTTTCCGTTGTCTGCGAGTTTTGGGGCATAGTGTTCGTAGCTGGTGCAATTGGTTTTTTTAGCATTTGCCAAAATCCCAGCAGTGGAGTTTGGCGATGCGGCGTAATAGTCAATAATGGCTTGTCTGCCTTGTTTGACGATTTCCACTGGTGGGGTTGGGATTGTTTTCGACAAGGATGCTTTCATCATCTATGAAAAACGAGTCCCATTTAACCTCTAAATTTAAGTCTAAAAGTGCTTTGGGAAACTGAGTGAACTGGTTATCTTCTAAAGAAAGCTCAGTTAAGTTTTGCAGATTTCAGATTTCAGGTGGCAACTCTTTTAAACCACACTCATATAAACCTAATCCCGTGATTTGATTATGCTCATTCTGCACATAGCCTACTGAATCCCATCTAATCTTATCTAATTTTGGTAATTTTTTACCTATTGTTTATATTTTAAAAACCTGTCAGTTCTACTTTAAAGAAATCTCTCTACAGGCTTTGTTTGGAACTCAGCCAAACCGAAGGTGGACTCCAATCAGACAATCATTTTTCCTGTGAATTTGTTGACAAGGGATTATACCAATTCAAATCTGGAAATTTGGTAAAATCTCGGTCTGTGCTGCAAAGTACCAATTCATGTTCAATTGACAAAGCCGCTAAGTGTGCATCAGACACCAAATTGCCTCCTGTCCCTGATGCACAAAGCAAGTTGCCTAAAATTTTGGCATGTTGTTCAGTAGGTTGCGGTATCCAAACGCTGGGTAATGCTAACCATTCTTCAACTTGTGTCCAAGCTGTTGATATGCTTAATGGATTATCAAAAATACGTGGATTAGTTACGATGCGGACAAATCCCAATAAACTAAGCCAAGGTAATCCAACTTGAGCATTTCCATTAAATTGTTCCTCCAGCCAAGTACGCGCCGCAAAGTGTTGGGGATAATCTGCCACAGTAGCGTAAAGCAACAGATTAACATCTACCAAAATATTTTTTGTTTCGCTCATTTATACAATTCACCCTCAGTTGCAGCAATAATTTCTGCCACATTATCCAAATTAGGTAATTTGGCACCCAGATGAACTGGCTTAATTCGGTAAGGCTTATCCTGACGAATAGGCTTCGATTCAATGACATTAAGACCAACCTGTAATACCTTATTAATAGTGTGTTTGAAACTATCGTTACGCATAAGGCTCAGCCGTTTTAACCTTGCCGCAATGTCATTGTCTAAAGTCAATGTGGTGCTGTGCATTTTCTGATCCTCAAATTATAGGTTTTTATATATAGTTAGAGATTGAGCCACTGGAGCCATCAAAGCCTAGATGATGATCTCCGTCGTCAGCATAAGCACTGATGTCCACCGCCACTTGGGTATAGTCAGAATAATCGGCAACATCCGCCTCAGTCACGCTAAAAATGGGATCGTCATCCAGGCTGACTTGTAAAAAGCCAATGCCCTCCGCGCTAGGTATTTGCAGCCATGCCATATATTCGCCCCTATGTGCCTGGCTCGGAAAATCAGGTGGACCACAAGTGGCATGACTACAAATGGGTGAACTGCCCAAGCTATCTATTTCATTCCAAACCGGATTGGGGGTGCCTAGTTCAAAACTGCCATCCGTAATGCCCACCATCGGGGCATCGTCATTGACGATGGTGATTGTCGCCGGAAAATGTAAATAGGTAGTCGCGCCGCCTGTGGGATTGATTAAGCTGACTTTAAAAGTTTCCTCGTTTTCAAAATAGGCATCTAAAGGATTTACGACTTGTGTCGCCATCCGCCCAAGTCAATATCCCGTTCGCGGGAATATAATCAAAATTGGCTTTAGCAGAGCCGTCAGAAGTCATATAATTCACAGACGGGATGTGGTAAGTCGGATTCAAAGCTACTATCCGTGATACCAATGCCATGCTCATTATCAGCAATGACTACAGTCGTCTCAGTGTTTTCGCCTAGCGTTGCGCCGTTGGTAGGATTAGATAAAACCACGCTAAAGCTTTCTTTTCCTTCAAAAACCCAGTCATCTAAAATTTGGACTATCAATTCCTTATTGTCCATGTCGCCGGTGCCCCAAGTCAATGTACCTTGGGTGGCTATATAATCACTGCCCGCTTTTTGTAGCACTGCCATCTACAGTGGCATAGTCTATCGACACAACGCCTTTACTGCCCTCATGACGCGCCACTTCAATGGTGATTGAGTCAGCGCTTTCTTCAACACCATGCCTTATATTAAAGACAAAAAAATCATCAATAAATGTCTGTTCGCTTACTCCCGCCCATTGTCGCTACCAAGACGGCTCACTTCAATTGTCACCGCACCGCCCGTCTCATCAATTTTGTAACCTTTTGCCGCAAAATCAAAAGCAACGTAGGATTGATGCGCCATCTCCACAGCGGCAAGGGCATTAACACGCGGAAAAGTAAAGCCATCCGTGACAATCACTCCGCTATTTTCCATGACACTTTCTATTAAGGTAGGAGTTAGCGCGGGGTTAGCTTGCAACATTAAGGCGGCAACGCCTGCTGCCACGCGGAGAGGTGATAATCCCCGCAACGTGAGTGCCATGCCCTCCGCCAAAAATATCATCTTCAGCACTTTCATTTGTGCCTAACGGTGGGCATGACGCTTGTGAAAAACAATGCTGCGCGACAATACTATCTGCCAAGTCTGGATGATCCGTATCAATACCCGTATCTAAGACGGCGACAGTGACACCTTTGCCAGTGTAAGGGCGTGCATGGACTGCATCAGCCTGAATGTGAGGGATGCTTTTATCCAGACTCAACTTGCGTTGTTTATCTAGTTGAATAGAGGCGACTTGGGGATGATTTTGCAAAATAGCGAGCACCTTGGCTGTGATAGTGCCAGCTAAGGCGGCTATATTGCCGCTTTAATTTGAAGTGATTAGCCGATCTCAAATGATTGGCTGATAATACGGATGCTTGTGCCTGCGCGACTAATTCCCGGTGCTGTTTATCTGATACTGCGCCTCTGTAGACACTCACAGGATCATGCAATGTCACTATCACTTGAGCTTGACTTGTTGCCTTAAGTTGACTAAGGACTTTAGTCTCAACAGTGGCAGCCTGTAATGGGTAACTGAGTACGATACAAAAATAGAGGAAAATGCGATTGGGGTTTTTCATAAGAGGAGTTAAAAGTTATTGACTTCTCTAAATAGATAAATTAAGATATATATCGAAAAACATTATTATCGACCTGCGGGGTATTGGTCTCCCGTCTGATTTTGAGACTGCAAGGTACCTACTTCAGGTATATAGATGGGTTAATACTCATTATATCAAAAGCTTTATGTTGTGTTCACCGAATGCAAGGGAGCCCAACTTATGGCGATTTTATTTTACATGATAACTGATAACTTAAACAATGGATGATTTATTAAATTTGTTAAAGTCACTAAGTCACATAAAAGATTTTGATAGGATTCGTATAGGCTTAGCTTCCCCAGAAAAGATTCGTTCATGGTCTTATGGGGAAATTAAAACGCCGGAGACTATCAATTATCGTTCTTTTAAGCCTGAACGCGATGGGTTGTTTTGCGCTAGGACTTTTGGCCCCGTTAAGGATTACGAATGTTTGTGTGGTAAATACAAATTATTCAAGCATCAGGGGATCGTTTGTGAAAAATGCGGCGTTGAAGTCACAAAGGCATCAGTGCGCCGTGAGCGTCTGGGACATATTGAACTGGCAGCCCCCATTGCTCATATTTGGTATTTCAAATCTTTGCCTTCTCGTATTGGGCTGTTATTGGACTTGTCTCTGCGTGACTTGGAGCGTGTTCTTTATTTTGAAAATTATATCGTTATTGATCCCGGCTCGACTTCTTTAAAACAGGGGCAGTTGTTGACAGAGGCGGCTTATTTGGATGCGTTGGAGAAGTATGGACAAGAATTTGATGCGCGAATGGGGGGAGAGGCTATTTATGAGATATTACATTCCCTCGATTTAGCCGCTGAAGAAGAGAAACTGCGTGAACAAATCAATAACAGTCAATCCGAAACACTCAAGAAAAAATCGAGAAAACGCTTGATGCTGGTTCAAGCCTTTTTGCATTCTGGCAACAAACCAGAGTGGACGGTGTTAAAAGTTTTGCCAGTTTTGCCGCCCTATTTACGTCCATTAGTGCCGTCTGACAGCGTGGGGCGTTTTGTCACTTCTGACTTGAATGAGTTGTACCGTCGGGTGATTAATCGCAATAACCGGACTAAACGCTTGTTGGATTTGAAGGCGCCTGAAGTCGTTATCCGCAATGAGTTGCGTATCTTGCAAGAATCGGTGGATGCCTTGCTTGATAATGGTCGACAGCATCGGGTGGTTACAGGAACAGGCAATAAGCAGCCGCTTCAGTCCTTATCCGACATGATTAAGGGTAAACAGGGCCGTTTCCGCCAAAATCTGTTGGGTAAGCGGGTAGATTATTCAGGGCGTACTGTGATTGTGGTGGATACTTCCTTGAAATTGCATCAGTGTGGTTTGCCCAAGGAGATGGCTTTGGAGCTTTTTAAGCCGTTTTTGTTAAATCAGTTGCAAAAACGCGGTTTGGCGATTTCCATTCATGCCGCTAAACAGCTGGTTAAACAAAAAATACCGGAAATTTGGAAAATTCTTGAAACTGTGGTTCAGGATTATCCGGTGCTACTCAATCGGACGCCGACTTTGTACCGTTTAGGTATTCAGGCTTTTGAACCGGTGTTGGTTGAGGGTAAGGCTATCCACTTACATCCGCTGGTGTGTAAGGCGTTTGATGCCAGCTTTGAGGGTGATCAGATGTCTGTGCATATTCCTTTGTCTATAGAGGCACAGATTGAGGCTCGTGTCTTGATGATGTCCAACAGGAATATTTTTTCACCGGCTAATGGTGAGCCTTTGATTGTGCCTTCGCAGGAGATGGTTTTGGGTTTGTATTTTATGACCCGTGAATGTACAGGAGCGCGTGGCGAAGGGATAGCGTTTGTGGATATTAATGAGGTACAACGCGCTTATGAAAATGGGGATGTTGATTTACAGGCTTCAATTGAAGTTCGTCTTGAAAAAGAGCGTGTGAAAACTACCGTCGGGCGGGCAATACTTTCACAATGTCTGCCAGACAGCTTGCCGTTTGATTTGATAAACCGCTGTTTAACGAAGAAAACGCTGTTGAAGTTGATTGATTCCTGTTATCACCGTTTTGGTTTGAGCGATACCATCAACTTTGCTGAAAAGTTGATGCATTTTGGTTTTAGCTACGCCACTCGTTCTGGCATCAGTCTGGGTATTGAAGATCTGGTCATAGCTGAACAAAAGCCTAATCTCATTAGAGAAGCCAAGGCTTCTGGAAAAGAAGTCCAAGGGCAATATAGGTGCGGCATGATAAGCAACAGTCAACGTTATAATCAAGTTATTGATATTTGGGCACAAACTAATGATAAGCTGGCTGAAGCGATGTTGAATCAATTAAAGCCTCAGGATTCAAAAAGGCATGAAAATGCGTTGTACACGATGATAGACGCAGGTGTGCGAAGTTTAACACCTATTCGTCAAATTGCGGGCATGCGCGGTCTGATGATTAAGCCTGATGGCGCGATTATTGAGAGACCTATTACGGCTAATTTCCGTGAAGGGTTGGATATACATCAGTATTTTCTTTCTAGTCACAATACTCGTAAAGGCATGGCAGAGATGGCTTTAAAAACGGCTAACTCGGGCTATTTAACGCGGCGGCTGGTTGATGTGGCTCAAGATGTCATCATTGCTGAGCAAGATTGTGGCACAACAGACGGTCTGACTTTAACGGCCTTGATTAAAGATGGTCAAGTCCTTGAATCCTTGAGTGACCGGGTACTTGGACGTGTGGTCGCTGAAGATATTTTTATACATAAACACAAAAAACCATTTATCAAGGCGGGTACCTTACTTGATGAGCAGCGGGTAGAAACTCTTGAACAAAAGGGGATAGTTCAGCTTAAAGTGCGTTCTCCGATGACTTGCCAATCTCAGCAAGGCACTTGTGCAATGTGCTATGGGCGTGACTTGGCGCGTGGACATTTAATAAATATTGGTGAAGCGATCGGCGTGGTAGCGGCCCAATCTATTGGCGAGTCCGGTACCAAACTCACGCTGCATACACCTGGGGATATTGTTAAAAGAACAGGGGCTATCAATCATCTTGAGGTCAATTGCAAAGGAGAGGTTCGATTTCATAATATTAAGCTCGTTCTGCAACGGCAGAAGGACGGTAGTTCGTCAAGTTTTAATTATCAATTTACTAACATTTCCCATTCTGGCGAAATCAGTATCCTGGATGATAGAAAAATCTCGCGTCATAAAGTGCCTTATGGTGCCATACTGTCTGTCAATGACGGTGCTCATGTTGAAGCTGGGCAAAGGATAGTCCATTGGTATCCCGATGCCTCCCCCATCATTTCTGAAGTGGCTGGCTATATTCGTTTTGTCGATATTTTTGAAGGTGTCACCGTCAATCGTGAAGTTGATGAAGACAGCGGACTGATCACATATCATGTGAAAGATCCGAAACCGTGGCCATTCCATACCAAAAACTTGCAGCCTAGACTCAAAGTCGTTGATAAACCTAATAAAGACATTAATTTGGATGATTCCAAACAAGTTGTTAGTTTACCACCAAATACCATTATTAACGTCGAGGATGGTGTAAGAGTGGATATCGGAGATGTTATAGCAATAGTTCCGCAAGATAACATTCGTAACATTCGTAGCGGCGGTTTACCCCGCATAATCGATTTATTTGAGGCTCGTCTTCCCAAAAAACCTGCCATCTTAGCCCTTCGCTCTGGCACAGTCAGTTTTGGTAAGGAGACTAAGATTAAGCATCGCTTCATCATCACCGATGAAAATGGGCATGCAGAAGAGTTCTATATTCCCAAATGGCGACATCTGAACGTTGTTAGCGGTCAAACGGTAGAGGTAGGCGATGTCATTGTGGAGGGTGAGCCTATTCCTCAGGATATTATGCGTTTGAAGGGCATCAATGAGTTGGCGAAATACCTTGTCAACGAAATGCAAGAAATCTATATTAATCATGGTATTAAGATTAACGACAAGCATTTTGAAGTGATAATCCGACAGATGTTGCGTACTGTCACCATTGTGGCATCGGGCGACACACCGTTTTTATGTGGAGAAATTGTCCATGAAAGCCGGTTATTAGACGAAAATAAAAAAGTTGCTATTATCAAAAATAAACAGCGTTCTGGAAAACGTGCGACTTGGAAACGTAATTTTTTGGGCATTACTAAGGCTTCATTAGCGACAGAATCATTCATTTCGGCGGCCTCGTTCATGGACACGACGCGGGTGCTACTGACCAGCGCCATCAAAGGCAAACGTGATGACTTGCGTGGTCTCAAGGAAAATGTTGTTATAGGTCGCTTAATTCCTGCGGGTACGGGTTTGGCTTATCACAAAGATAGGAGATAATAATGCGTGTACTCTTTGTGACTTCGGAAGCTTATCCGTTGGTTAAAACAGGCGGCTTGGGTGATGTGAGTTATGCCTTGCCTAATGCTTTGCGACAATTGGGCGTTGATGTGCGTTTGTTGTTACCCGGCTATCCTGCTGTGCTTGAGCAACTTTCGCTTATTGAGGTACATGAGGATATAA
Source organism: Pseudomonadota bacterium (assembly GCA_039714115.1). Classification (GTDB taxonomy): domain Bacteria; phylum Pseudomonadota; class Gammaproteobacteria; order Beggiatoales; family Beggiatoaceae; genus Thiomargarita. The sequence continues at coordinate 8,324 of JBDLJY010000162.1, forward strand.
GATTGTACCCTTTGCAAGAACCTATCCGTTTGTTAGCTGGGACGATGCCTGGTGGAATAACACCGGTTTATGTGATTGAATGTTCGCAGTTATATGAGCGCGATGGTGGTCCTTATCAAGATTCTGACGGAAAAGATTGGTGTGATAATGACTTACGCTTTGGGATGTTGTCCAAGGTTGCGGCTTTGTTCGGTAATCATAGTTTGTTGTTTAAACCGCAGATTATCCATTGTAATGATTGGCAAACCGGTTTAGTGCCGGCCTTTTCAAGGTTTAATCCTAAACATGGCGCACGGACGGTGATGAGCATACATAATATGGCTTATCAAGGTATCTTTGGCCCAGAAGTGGTAGAGTTGTTTGGCTTGCCGCCGGAAAGTTTTAGTATGTTTGGGTTGGAATATCATGGTCAAGTTTCGTTTCTCAAAGCTGGGTTATATTATGCTGATTGGATAACGACTGTCAGTCCAACTTATGCTAGAGAAATTCAAACGCTAAGGCATGGCTGTGGCTTGGAGGGGCTGCTCAAAGAACGCAAAGGTAATTTGACTGGGATACTCAATGGCATTGATACGGAGGCTTGGAATACGGAGAGTGATCCTTATTTGAGCCGTCATTATAATTGTAAGAATTTGCCGGTCAAAGTCCGCAATACGCAAGCCTTGCGTACCAAGCTCAGGTTGCCACCGTCGAAGAAAGCTCCTCTTTTGGGGATGATTACCCGTTTGACTGAACAAAAAGGCATAGATTTGTTATTGCCCATTATCCCGGAAATTCTCAAGAGTGGGGCACAATTGGTAATACTCGGTAGTGGCGATGCGGACTTGGAGGAACGTTTGCAACAGTTAGCCAAACTTTATCCTAAACGCCTCAGCGTGAACATCGGTTACGATGAAGAGTTAGCTCATCAAATTGAAGCGGGTGCTAATATGTTCCTGATGCCGTCCAGATTTGAACCGTGCGGATTGAATCAAATGTATAGTATGCGCTATGGTACGATACCGATAGTGCGGGAGACTGGGGGGCTGGCAGATACGGTGGTAGATGCTACTGAGGTTAATATCAAGAAAAAAATTGCGACTGGTTTTGTGTTTGAAGAGGAAGATTCTAGCGAGTTATTGTCTTGTGTGCAACGCGCTTTGGAAACTTTCCATCGGAAAACGATTTGGCACATGTTGCAATACAATGGTATGACTCGTGATTTGAGTTGGCAAAAGAGTGCAGAGCAGTATGTGTCACTTTATCAAGAGTTGTTAGACTAAGTGCCGCCGTTAATTCAGTTCTTGGGGGAGGCAATTCCCCGCAGGTCGTTGTAATAGTCATTTTTTAGCAGGACGGGATTTGCAATCCAATACCATTAAGTTAAGACAAACCTGACAGGTATCAAAAACCTGTCAGGTGAATTTTTGGCAGGTCTGATTTGGGGGCTTAGTGTGAAGCTATAAGCTTTGATAAGCCGCAACAGCCAATAAAAACCACGCCACTAAAAACGCAATGCCACCCAAAGGAGTAATTGCGCCCAACCAACGTATACCAGTAAGGCTTAGGACATACAAGCTTCCTGAAAATAGAGTGATACCCGCAATCATCAAATACCCACTCCAGCGTAGGCCAGCATTGTCAGGCCACTGAATAGCTAAAATACCCACTAATAATAAGGCTAAGGAATGATACATTTGATATTGAACAGCCGTCTGGTAAATCTCCATAAAGTGTTTTGTTATTTTTTCATTGAGTCCGTGAGCGCCAAAGGCACCTAATGCAACGCTCAAAAATCCACTGACGGCACCAATAATCACAAACAATTTTGCCACAAAAACCTCCACATTAATTAAATAGGAGTCCAAGATTTATCTTGGACATCCATTTCCATGATGTACGTGCATGGCCCCAAATTCAGCACAATGGTGTAACTCAGGCACGGCTTTGCAGCAGCCATTATACAGCAATCGCTAGTTCTTGAATATCCATTGCTTGCAAACCCCGTCCTGCACAGAATAGTTTAACTTATATTGATTATCGAAAAATCGGACGGAAAACCGATTGACAAATTACCTGATGGTTTAGAATACTTAGCAGCCCATAATGTATTAACCTACAAAACCAGACCTGGCAGGTTAAACCCAAACCTGCCAGGTCAATCCTCTTATTTCGACCTGGTTTTGACTTTGATCTGGCAGGTTTTGTTATGATCAGCCTGCCAGGTCTGGTTTTGACTTTTTATTTACGGACAACTCTTGTATTTAAAGGAGGGTGTTGTTATGCCTTACACCTGGGATGATTATTATCGTGATTACGCAAGACCCTTTATTGAGTCGTTGCCGATTGAGGAGAGATTAAGGGGTGTTTCTCCTAAGGAGATATTAAGGGAACTTCCTCATGAAGAAATCCTAAAATAAATTCCTGATGAAGAACGCCTGGAAGGAATTCCTCTTGAAAAACGCCTAGAAGGCATTCCGCCAGAGCTTATCAAAAAATACTTGTCCACGTTATCGTAGTCGTACCTTGTCAATTTGGTTTTGTAGGGTGCGTCCTACCTTTTGGGGCAGGTGTGTAGGACGCACCAGACAATAGAAAATTGACAAAATAGTAGGGCAAGTGTTTAATCATCTTAAAGAACCCTCATCAACTATCTCCCAATCGCCTATACGGATCGCGCCTTTCACTTGGATGCCATTACTATTTATGACGAAAAGTGGACTCTCAAAGTTATCTTCGTCGTAAACCCTTAATACATCATCATCTCTTGGACTCCACAAGCGGATGGTATTGTCATTCATAAAAATGCCGCCACTTTCACCATCCCTTCCAGAGTTACTTCCTTCTATCCATAAACCATTCTCGCCATTGTTAGGATTAAAAGACTTTGCATTGCCGATTTTTCCTCTATTTCCATAATGTATGATTCCTCCAGGAATAGCTATATTTCCTGCCAAGTCAATGCCATTAAGTTAAGCAGCTTTATACTTTAGGGAACTTTCGGTCGATGGTTTCGGGAAATCCGCGGAGCGAAATTCCCGAAACAACCGGGTTTAGTCACCTTTAGGTGACTTGAGCTGTTAGACTCAGAGGCTTAGGCTTATAATTCTACAGCCATTAAATTTCTATTGGCATTCTTATAACAAGCCTTGATTTCCTGATTCTCTTCTACTCGCCATTGTACTTGAATCGTATGTGTACCTTTGGATAAGGTGCCCATCCAGTTGAGCATAACATCTCTTGATTGCGTTCCGCCGTATTGATACTCATGTAGTGTATAGGCTTTTTGTTCATCGTCAATCAATAAGCGAAATTGACTTGTTATCCCACGCTGTTGGCTTGCTGGTTGCACGCCTCCTGCATTGAATAAGACTAAAACCGGGTTGTCATTGGTGCTTATCTCGATTGCCATGTCTGGCATATCTTCCCATTCAGTGGCATCAGTACTAATCTCATCGGTAGCACTCTTTATCTCGCGTGCTTTTTTTTCACCCAGCCGTTGCAGTTCCTTTCCCATTTCATTCCAGTCCTTAGATTCGATTAAATCGCCGGCACTTTTTTCCTTATATTCGTAAGCCATTGTTTTTTATCTCCATTGTAGGAGTCCAATATTTATCTTGGACGTCTGTCTAAAATGTGATTTCCCATACCAGCGTCAATTTGAATTGGTTAGATTTGGTAATGGTATCAAATGTCACGCGGTTGTACATTACGTCATCTGCGGTAAATAGTCCCGCTTCACGCAATTCGTCATTGCAATCGTCTTCGCCTAATTCGCCGGTTAGTCGCAATATGATACGTTCTTGAACTTGACTTTGCTCAATTTTCGATATATCCGTTTGCCAAATTTGTCCATCCGTCGTATTTGTCACAGGATCCAACAGTTTATGTTGCTGAGCATTAAATTTGTCCTGCGATCTGCCCAAGCGGATTTTCGATACCCGCTTAATATCACCTTGGATATCTTTGTTGAAAAGCCGAGCAATCAGTTCGCGTCCATCAATTGTAATGTCGTTGTGAACGCTGATTTCGTCTATCAGCTGGTTATCTGGCGTGTACTTTTTTATGGTTAAACGCCCGGCTATGTTTAAATCTTCTGTCATCATGTTATGGTTTTCCTCTTAAAAGTTGTTTCGGGAAATCCGCTCCGCTCCATTCCCGAAACAACAATTCAAATTGGCGATTTATCGCCTGCTACCCAAACTTATTTAAACTGTCAAAATAGGTGTAGTCAAAACGTCCCGATAGTATGAGTTTATCTGCTATTTCGTGTATTTCGCGGTTGGATTGTCGACTGTCTATTTCAAAGTGATCCGTTATGTCGTGTGATTGTTTGAAGCTTTGTATTTCAAGTCTTAATGTGACTGATTGTTCTTGTTCTTCTTTAAATGTCTGTTTGTAGGCAATCAGCGCATGTACTCCGGCTGCTTTGACGCGATTGACTAGGGTAAGGATTTGATGTCGGGGATGATCTGCTGTCTCCGCGAATTTGTCGGTAAATCCTTGTATATGCCAAGGAATTATTACTGTAAAAGCGCCGTAGGTGTATTGATATGAGTTGATTGTTATAGATACCACCGGGGCATCAGTCACAAAAATTGAGTTGTCAAACTGGCTCGCTTTGTCAAAACGCCCAACAGGGTAACTGGTTTCATCGTCGGCAACGATTTCCGCTTCAAAACGCCACTTCGATTGTCCGGGGGGGACGGTGGGTAGTTGCTGTTTATCGAGGGTTTTTCCGTTGTGTAACACGGAATCTGCTTTGAAAACTAGCTCTTCCCCTATAGTCATTTTTCCTTTAAAACTAACTATTTCCTCAGAATCTTCCGCTACGATCTTGATATTGTTGAGTGTCTTAAAGTGAGAGAGGATCGTGATTTCTGGCGTTTGCGCTGCAAGATTATTATTATTAATTGTAAATGTTTGATAAAATTTGAGCTGAGCAGTGAATAACGGTGTCTGCTTGGGCAAAAATTCTTCGATCTCAATTTGTGCCTTTGCCGCGAGCGCGTCTGGCTCGTTGCCGACAATCCCTAGATTTGCGGCAACGATGTCGATAATGCCTTGTCGGGTGGAGGCGCCTTGACGCAAGACTTGTATTAAATGCAGTAGCCTTTCTCGATAGGGTGCATAACTTTTTTCAATTTCATGAGGAAATGCTAATTCAAGGCAGCGGCGATTTTTCCAATCTGTGTCTTCTTGCTGCGATATGCAGTCTGCAAAAATGTGGGGAAAGCGTTCGGGGTGAAAATCTTTGTCAAGTAGTTGATTGAATTCTTTAAGCAGTGTTTCTTGCACTTCATTGAAGCTGGGAGTCTGTCGCGCTGGTTTTCCTAAAGCGGCTTCTAGTAGTTTTCTATTTGAACGTACTAAATCATCGCCTTGTGGCGTTTCTAGGGCTTTATAATTTTCTCTCCAAAAGGATGGATCGCGCAGAATTTTATTTTTTAAGTCTGTTGCGAGGCGTTTTTTGAGGGGCGGCGGCAGTTTTTCTCCGCCATCGTAGGCATGTAGTAATTGCTTGGTTTCTGGCGAGAGGCGGTGATGTATAGATTGAGTGATGGGGGTTTTGTCCAAAAGTAAGTCAAGCACGAATTGTGGCTGTATGTTTTCCTCGCTAATATCTTCACTAGATTTTATATGGTACCGTTTAAGCATATCCAAGGTTTCGGGTTTGAAAAATTCTGCTTTTAGATAGGCGATAAACGGTGTCTGATCTTCTATCAGTCGCCGGGCAAGCCGCTGGATATTGAAGGAGCGTACCGTAAAATGGGGATTCATTTTGACTAGTTGTGAGGTGCCTCCTAAGCTTTCTAGGTAGAGGGCAAAGATTTTGTCTAAGTCGCCTCGTTTTTCTGGCGAGGCGGTGTAGCCATGAGAGCCTTGGTTGTCCGCTGTCTCTACATGATGGGCGCGTAGAACTTGATAGAGTTGTGTCTCTGTTTGTTCTAAGCGTTGCCCGAATATTTCAATGAATGGCAATAGCAATTCGCTGTCTGCGTTGTAATAGTGTGGTAGGCGCTTTAGTATGCCGTAGGTTTTTCCTGTCATTTTTGTCATAAATTAGTCTCCTTTTAACTCAATGCCATTAAGTTAAGGGCAACCATAAAGGATTGCCCCTACATAAAACGTGGTCCTTTGTAGGGGCAATCCCTTGTGGTTGCCC
>JBDLJY010000163.1:0-14386 GCA_039714115.1 Pseudomonadota bacterium
CCGCTCAGCTCCTTAAGCTCCACACAACTGATAAACACCGTCCAGCACAGATTTTTTATTTAAAAATCAATTATTTGTCCTTAACTTAATGGCATTGAGCCTGCGCCTGCAACAGTTTATAAACGTATTCAGGTAAAGTAAGGGTAATGGTGTGAGCCGTCATAATTATTTCCAGAGGGTTTAAAATAGGAATCCACCTTCGAGTCTGGGCACTCGTTGCGTTATATGCCAGTCTGTGTCAATATATCATATTATATTGAGGACTTCGACGATTTTTCAAGTCCTTTCTTCATTAACGGTATAATTATTATAAATGGCTTGACGCAAAGCAACTTTAAACAGCCCTTGGCATAAAAACCTTGAATCGCGATATTATAATCACCGGCATCTGGCAAGGTGGCTGAAACAGTCCACTTTCCCGCGCTGTAACTCGTTGGGGAGGGGTTAATCCCTTTATTCTGTCAATCCCTGTACTGGGTTTTGTTTGATAGTACAGGGATTTACTGAATAAAGGGGATTTGTGTGTTGCTTTCTCATTGCAGGACGTCCCGTAGGGAACTTGTCCAGTGCAGGCATTCCCACGCTGAGCGTCAATGCCATTAAGTTAAGCCCCCCAAATCAGACCTGCTGGGAGACCAATACCCAGCAGGTCGTTGTAATTTAAGGTAAAATATAACCTGACAGGTTTTTTGATACCTGTCAGGTTTGTCTTAACTTAATGGCATTGACGCTGAGCGTGGGAACGATAAAAATCAAAACCCTTTGCCCGGTTTTGACTTTTAGCAGGACGCTGAGCGTCCAGTCAGGCATTCCTTTGTCTCGCGTGGGAACGATAAATACCTCCATTGGTTGGATTACCGTCTTACCCGATAGCATGTAATTCATCTGGAATAACTTGGTGCAAGGATTCAAAAAGTAATGGCTTCGACTTGGCAAGATATTCTCGTAGTGCTTGCTTCATCATAGTTTGGTAGCCAATTCCGGCGTTATCCGCCATTTCACGAAAGGCTTCAAGTATTTCATCATCAATATAAATTGTTAAGCGTGTTTTTCCTGTTTGTGGAATGACGGCACCACGCTCACCTTTGCTGAAATCATATTCTGCTTTCATAGTTTTGCCTCTCTTTATGGGTTGCACGACGTGCGGAAATCAAACGGACGATAAAAATCCCGGTGCTGTCGTGCTGTTTTAATCCCTGTTTTCGTCAATCCCTGTACTGGCTTTGGCATTCCGTTTGTGTCTCTTCCCATCCCGGATTTAGATTATCAAGCCATTTCTTCAATTTCTTTGATACCTTTGTCTTTAGGCAGTTGTCACTTATATCCAAATATATCATTTTCTTGAGCTTCGTCAGTGATTTGGGTATTTCTCCTGTCAGTTCGTTGTCATCCAGTAACAAGGTTTCTAATTTCTTTTAGTTCTGTTGGGATTTCTCCGCATAGTTGGTTGTTATACAGAAAAAGGTAGTATAAATTGCTCAGATTGCCCAATTATGTTGGGATTGTGCCGGTGAGTTCGTTGGAACGCAGATGGAGTTCAGATACATGTCCACCACTACACGTAACTCCATACCAACCACAAGGCGCATTAGTCTCAAGCCACCCGCTATTACGAGTCCAGTTATCACCATCTGTACTATTATATAAAGCTACAAGTGCCTCGCATTCAACAGTTGGTATTTCTGTGATTGTCGAGCAGTTATCAAATGCCTGCGCTTGTATTGTTGTACTTAGTAGTATTATTATCAGTCTTATCTTACTCATTTTTAATTTGTCCTTGTGATTAAATAGATGTATCATTTTTTCATTGGGTTGTCATTTTGTCAAGTTGGTTTTTTTTGCTCCGTCTCTGTGGGGGAGTTGGATTGACGTTACGGAGCAACTGCTCCGGCAGAAAATCACAACATAACTACAGAGATTACTTATAAGAAAGGATAAAACCAATCTAAGTTCTCTCAATGCTCAAGTTAGTTTTATTGGGGGGTTAATCCCTTTATTTCGTCAATCCTTGTACTGGGTGTATTAAGAAATCCTATTTTTTTAAAAAATAGGATTTCTAGGCTTAAAAGATAGCACAGGGATTGACGAATACAGGGATTTGGGCTTGACGTTGTTTGTAGTCTGTCAGTTTTGGTGGGGGTTAATCAGGGGCTTCGTAATTCCCTGTGGTGTGGTGTTGTTTTAATCCCTATATTCGTCAATCCCTGTACTGGGTTTTGTTTGATAGTACAGAGATTTACGGAATAAAGGGATTTGTGTGTTGCTTTCTCATTGCAGGACGCTCCGCGTCCAGTGCAGGCATCCCCACGCTCCGCGTCAATGCCATTAAGTTAAGACAAACCTGACAGGTGTCAAAAACATGTCAGGTGAATTTTTCGACGCCCTTTAATTTACAACGACCTGCCATGTTTTGGATACATGTCAGCCTGATTATGGATCTTAACTTAATGGCATTGACGCGGAGCGTGGGAACGAGAAAACCCCGTCCAGCACAAAGATAAAGTTTTCTGATTCATAATCAGTTTCGCAAACTCATTTAACCTATATGTGCTCTTTATGGACACATTTGAGCACATCTGCTCACATATTTAAGTACTAATAGATTGCTCCTTCAAAATCCAGAACTACGCGGGTGCATTCAAGGTTCGCCTCGTATTTTTGCTTTTGTTTTCAATCGCTTTGGCTTTCATGGCGAGTTCAACGGCAGGGGTCATTTCAAAAACGATGTCTTTTTTGCCCTCATCTTTTTCAACGAATTTAGCGGCTATATCAAAGCGTCCGATGGCTTCTCTAGCCACTCTTTCATCGGTGATGGGCAAATCACGCTTTTGTGGATCAACCCATAGCGAAATTCGTTTGGCTTTGCGCCCCCGGAGTATCATCTGTATAAAAGACTCCGGCGTACCAACCCGCTCGGCAGCACTACAAAAACCGATTGTCTCCTGAAACGAAGTAACGGAGCTTGTGACGTTCAAATGTGGATGATCAATCGAATTACCGGATTCGAGTACTGGAGAAAAAATCACTCCATCGTATTTATGAGCATGTTTATTGGAATCGCTCAAAAATGCAGATTGTTCTGGCTCCGAAGCCGTATCATTAGTGAGAAGTAGATAATTTTTCTCAGGATGACGCTTGTTTAATTCAAGAAAATTGCGTAACGCTTGCCCCGACGAATTGCATGGACACAAAAACGGCGTACCTTTATCTGCGATTTCAACAAGCCGCTCCAAGGCTTTATCCTTTTTCCGAAAGAAATCAATAGGGAGTTCTTTCCAAGGTTGATGGGTATTTACCACTTTCACGATGTCATCACGTCCTGCAAGTTTAAGAAATGTAAGGGTTAAGTCAGAAATTAAGGATTGAGCACAAATGACATACTCAGCATGGCGTACCATCTCCAAATTGTGATAAATCAAGTCTTCACGGATGTTGTCGGGGACGGCTCCTCCTAGTAAGTGTTGTATATTTTAAACGATCCAAACCATAAAATCAACCATTTTCAACAACCACCGAGCCGTTCTCCCTTGAAGCCGAACAATCAATACTGGGCGGCTTAATGTTTGATGACTTAGAATGGTCACTCATTCAGGCTATTCTATCCACCGAAGATTTTTTTTTACCTGAACATCGAATAATCTTCACCGCCATAAAATCAGTCATCGCCAAAGATCAACATCCCGATCCCATTACACTTACCGACCATTTACAAGCCGAAAGCAAATTCAAAACCATTGGCGGCAGTAACTATTTAAGTACACTAACCAAAAGCCTACACCAGAACTCAGCAGCATCCAACCTCATCGCGTATGCACGGATCGTCAAAGACAAATCCCTAGATCGCCAAATTGATACGATTTGGACTCATCGTGACTTAAACGACTCAGATAAACTCGTAAATTTAAGGGAGGCTAAAATCCTACTCCACTCTCACCAAGAGACACTCATCGACGCAACAGAACTTTTAAAAATGGACATCCCCAAAAAAGAACCCATGCTCTTTCCTTGGCTTTTTACCCGCGACATTTGGATGATTCATGCGTGGCGTGGTGTCGGTAAATCTCAACTCGCTTTGGAAATCGCATTTTCAATTGCTACTGGTACACCCATGTTTGATGGCCGATGGTATGCGCCCAAAGCTAGACGAATTGCCTATTTTGACGGTGAAATGGGAGCCGAAGAGGTACAGTCTCGCATCAAGCGCATGATAGAGACGCACGGTGTTACGCCACAAAAAGGCTATTTGAGTATTTTTACGCCTTATCTTTTTAAGACGCGCATTAATCTTACTACGCCCGAAGGCCAAGCTTTTGCTACAAAATTTATTAATGATGCGGGTGCTGAAGCGGCTGTTATGGACAATTTATCTACTTTAGCTGGTGGTATAGATGAGAATTCGGCTAAGGAATTTCAACCAGTACAAGATTGGCTGATTGAGTGCCGTGCTGATGGAATAACCGTTGGTTTTGTTAATCATTCTAATAAAACAAGGGCTCAACGTGGGACTTCAAAACATGAGGATGTGCTCAATGCTTCGATCAATCTGCGTAAGCCGGATAAAGAGAAGTCATTAATGTTTAAAGGGGCGCAGTTTGAAATCCATTTTGAAAAGACGCGGGGCAAGACTCAGCAACCGTTTTTGGTTTCGCTGCCAGAGGAGACGGTGCCAGAGGCGGGATTAATAACGGGGGTGTGGGTTGTTGTGAGCCTTTTAATTGGTGCAATGCAAGGCCAGTCCATGTCTCAATGCCATATCGTGTCGGGCAACCATAAAGGATTGCCCCTACATAAATTGCCAACCCTTGCTCTCAAGATATAATATTTCACAATAATTTAATATTGTGAAAATTTGTAAAAATGGCTAAAAATACAATTTCATTAAAAACAATAATTTAAAAAATGACAGGATTAGAACTTAGACAAAAGCGTGAAGATTGGGGACTGACTCAAGTACGATTTGCGGCTTTGCTTTTTGTAGGGCATACGACGATCTTGATGTGGGAGACTGGGATGCGAAAAATTTCTCCACGTTATCAGAGAGCGATAATTCATTTTACTCTGACCCCAATTATTACGCATGGCGAGTGTCATTTTCAACTCAAGATTTTTCCTTGTACTCAATCCCATCGTAGTTAATCGTACAATCCCTTATGGTATAAGGCGGCTTAACTTAATGGCATTGAGCCGCATACTACCATTCTGCTACCCGCTTTTGTTAAAATGTTTGGAAACATGGGATAATTTTGTACTCCGTGTTTTTGTTGATTATGATGACACGGAGTACAACAGATGCGGTTAATTTCTCACAAATTGAATATCAAGTGTACGCATGTTAATTTGCACACCAGCATCTTGTATTGGAAAAACATAAGCATCTTCATCAGATTCATTATAGTGAGCATGCCACCAACCTGGAGGTGTTACAAAAACCGTGTTGGATTTCCACATTGCCTTAACTGGATTGATAATATTACCTTCGGCATCAATCTCTTTACCGATCATGGTATAAACATCCGGTTTAGCATAGACTGCCAAATCAATTGCAACAGAATTATGACGATGTGGCTTCTGTATCGCACCCTTGGGTAACAAATTATATAAAGACCATAAACTAGGTGTCATGGTACGTGTTTTCTCACTTCCTGGATTTCCTAAAATGACTCCATTACGGTTGCGATTTTCACGAATACCAGCTTCCCTAATCCTGGCTATTTCTCCATCAAGATATTCTTTGGAATAAAAAGCTGGCTGAAAACGAGGTTTGGACGGAACTGCTCCAACATAATTTAACATTGGAGCATCATGTACCCAACAAATTGCTGCATCACCACTATCATCAGCATGGTGATTTACTCCACTATTCATTGGTAAAGTAAAAGCATCTCCTTGTTTCCATTCAACAATTCCTTGTTCAGTCTCCGTGTAACCACTACCACGCATAACAAAGAAAACCTCAGAGCTAGAATTAACCGCAGCCTTAACGCTCTCACCTTTTTGTATGCGTATGTAATTAGCGAGTAAGTTTGGAGTTGTCGCCGGATAAGCTGTTCCAATGACATCCGATAAATCCAGCTCAATAATACGACTTTCACCTTCTTCATGTAGTTGAGCAGGAAAAGCCTGGATGGGAATATTTGCCAGATTTGGGTTTGCTGACGAGTCATATTCCCAACTAATAACTTGTTCTTGCCATTTTTCATTAACTGTCATCATAATTATTTTCTCCGATTATAAAAATGTGCGATCCTTTCTAAATTACCATTTTCTTATCATGTCCATTGAAACTGAACTAAAACTTAAAGATGGTAGCGAGCGTAGCCTGGGTTAAATGTAGATATTGTAGGGTGGGATATGGTTGCAAACCCCGTCCAGCACAAAGACTGTCATTTCGACGCGAGGAGAAATCTAGTTTCTCTAAACAATACAGACTAACTCAACATAAACCCATAGTACAGGAATTGACGAAATAAGGGAATTTGCTCATGTACTCTTGTTTTGGGGCTCAATTTGAACTAAGAAATCCTATTTTTTTAAAAAATAGGATTTCTAGCCTTAATATTAATAAAGGCAATTAGTTTGAGTATCATCCCAACCGGGATTGAGTTTGTTAAGCCATTTTCCTAATTTCTTTGATACCTTTAGCTTTAGGCAGTTGTCGTTTATGTCTAGGTACGTCAACTTTTTGAGCTTCATCATGGATTTGGGGGTTTTCCCAGTCAGTTGGTTGTCATTCAGCAATAGGATTTCTAATTTTTTTAATTTGGTGAGCTTTTTTGAGATAGTGCCTTTTAGGTTGTTACTTACTAATGCTAATCCCGTTAGATTCCCACTCCGACAACTCACTCTGTACCATTCACAAGGGTTATTTGTCACTTTCCAGCCGGTATTAGTTGTCCAATTTTCGCTACCCTTCCAACCACAAGGCGTATTAGTCTCAAGCCATCCGCTGTTATCGCTCCAACTATCACCACCCGTACTATTATAGAAAGTCACAAGAACTTCACACTCAGCAGATGGTATTTGTGTGACTGCCGAACAGTCAAATGCAGCTTGCGCCAATGGTGATATCATTATTAATACTAATGCATACTTGTTTAACATTGCCTTTTTCGTTTATCGTTGGGGTTGCGGGGGCGTAGTCTATCATTTTGTTTTGGTGATTTCAATATTATCTAGTCTGCCTTATGTCTTAATCCTAGTACAGCGGATTAGTGTTTTTAGGTGGGCAAGCGGGGGGTCAATGCCATTAAGTTAAGGATAAATGATTGATTGTATTAAAATATTCTGCCGGACGGGGTTGCAAACCCCGTCCGGCAGAGAATCCGCTCCGCTCCATTCCCGAAACAACAATAACCAAACTAAAGTTTGGACTCCTATTTTCATCAAGGCAACACTTTTTCTGGCACACTTGGCGGTAACTCTATAACCTCAGAAATTGGCAATTGTACAGCATTTTCCCCAAGATTAATTGACAACAACTGCATTTCATCTAGTAAACCCATCACCATACTTTTTGGCGACAAAGAATGCAATTGAACCCAATCGCTGTTATTCATCCACACCGAAATACCATAGTCGGCACCAAAATCGACAATTACATCATCTTGTCCGCTACTATCTATATCTCCCGTCACCAGACTTTCTGGCAATAAGGAATACAATTGAAACCACTCGCTGTTATTCATCCGCACCCAAATACCATACTCAGCACCAAAATCGATAATCACATCATCTTGTCCGCTACCATCTACATCCCCCACCACCATGCTCTCTGGCGACAAAAAATGCAGTGACGCCCATTTACTATTATTCATCAGCAGCCAAATACCATAACTGGCACCAAAGTCGATAATGACATCATCTTGTCCGCTACCATCGACATCTCCAGTCACCATAGTTTCTGGCGATAAAGCGTGCAGTGACACCCAATCGCTATTATTCATCAGCAGCGAAATACCATTGCTGGCACCAAAATCGACAATCACATCATCTTCACTGCTACCATCTATATCTCCCACCACCATACTCTCCGGCGAGATTGAATGCAATTGAACCCATTCGCTGTTATTTCTCCACATCCAAATCCCGTATTCGGAGCCCAAATCGACAATCACATCATCTTCACTGCTACCATCGACATCCCCCACCACCATGCTCTCTGGCGATAAGAAATGCAATTGAAACCAATCGCTGTTATCCATCAGCAGCCAAATACCATAGCTGGCACCAAAATCGACAATCACTTCATCCTGAGCGTTACCGTCTAAGTTTCCTGTTACTATGCTTTCGGCTGATATATGATGTAACTGAACCCAATTGCTGTTATTCACCCAAACCTGGATACCATAAGTGTCGCCAAAATCAACGATAAGATCGTTTTTAACCTCAGTAGCAAAACAGGGAGTTTGAGTAGTAGCCCAAGTCGGGTTGAGCTTATCAAGCCAAGCGATAAGGGCAGGATCAGAAGCCGTTAAGTGGTTGTATTTGAAATTTACTCCCCATATCTTATTCAGGCTCATTAACGAAATTGGGATATTTCCGCACAGTTCGTTTTTGTACAGCCCGATAGACAGTAAATTGTTCAAATTTCCTAGCCCAGATGGGATTGATCCAGTGAGTTGGTTGGAAGACAGCCAGAGATATAATAAATTGCTCAAGTTTCCAAGTTCCGTTGGGATTGAGCCGCTGAGTTGGTTGAAAGACAGGAATAGATACTTTAAATTGCTCAAATTTCCCAGTTCCCCTGGGATTGTTCCGCTGAGTTGGTTAGAAGACAGATCGATAATCTCCAAATGGCTCAAGTTTCCCAGTACCGTTGGGATTGATCCGCTGAATTGGTTTTTGTACAGTTTGATAGATTTCAAATGGCTCAAATTTCCCAGTTCTGCTGGGATTGTTCCGCTGAGTCGGTTATCGTACAGATTGAGTCCCGTTACATGTCCACCGCTACATTTGATACCATACCAACTACAGGGCGCATTTGTCACATTCCAATCCGCGTTATCCCACCAATGAGCACCATTAGTATTATTATAAAGAGCGATAAGGGCTTCACACTCCGCTGATGGAATTTCAGTGACTACTGCACAGTCAGTTGCCGCTTGCGTTAAAGGACATAGCCCTAATAATACAATATAACACCATGAATGACATTTTTTAAACATCGTTAATATTTCCTTTTTAAGTAAAAAAAACAACCCTATTAAATAATCAAATCTCGTTTCTATAAATAGCAAATATTATGCCATTTTTATAGAAGTAGGCGATACGAACCTACATATATGCTATCCTGTAAGTTCGTAGTAGGCGATTTATCGCCTACAAACCTTAACAAACTAATATGAACAACATGCAACTTTCAAATCTCAAAATCGGTGCCCAAGGACTCCTAATACTGCTAAGCCTTGGCAACTCCAGCGGCACCGTAGCACTCGAATCATCCCCTCAAATTCAGCCTGCTGAATGGCGAGTCCTGCCGATCCGCACAAGAGAGGAATTTCTCCAGGGCAAGCTTGGTGGAGAAGCTGAGCAGCATCCGCACAGTATCGCCCGTTGTCTCAACCACCCCGAGATCATCTATTTTTCCCACGATGTTGCCGGCATTTGGCGCAGCACAGATAGTGGCAATACCTGGGAAAAAGCCCTTGACAAGGGCCTGTGGGTCAATAAAGGCCAATCAATCGAAGTAGATCCTATTGATCCGAAAACCGTCTTTCTGGTCAGCACTAACAGCTGGAATTTCCTGGGCAAAAAGCATCAAGGCTTATACCGCTCAAGCAATGGCGGGGATAATTGGGACTTTGTCCTGCCAGCGAAGACTAATTACTCCTCCGGCCACCATCGCATCTATCAGCATAACATCGCATACGATCCAAGCACTATCGCGCCTGCCGGAGCAAAGCGCTGGTATGTAGCCTTTCCAGCCAGCCAACCCAGTGTCAAGCAAATTGATGAAGGCGGGCTCTATCGCTCTGAAAATATGGGAGTCACCTGGACACCAGTCAGCAAACTCCCAAGCCATACCACGGTTTACGCCATTCAAACCCACCCCACCGATGGCAAGACTGTTTACCTCGCCTCAAACCGTGGACTGTTTATCAGCGATGCCCGAGGTAAAAATTTTATACCACTGGGAAATCTCCCAGCTCAGCAAGCCGTCAGTGCCATAGCCATCAATCCCCAAAACCCTCAGATAATCTATGTCACCCAATCGGGAGGGCTCTACCGTTCCCAAGATGGAGGCGCGACTTTTTCCGAATTAAAATCTTATGACGCTGTCCGGGTATTTATGAATCAAGGCTACCCGGATGTTCTTTACCTTGTCGGACAAACCAAAACCATAGTTAGCCATGATGGCGGAGTTAGCTGGGAAGATATGGAAGTCATTGTCACGCCTGGATTGGGCAGAGAATACAAAAGGGCTCTCAAGAGAGAACTGACGGGAATCGTTAGCAATCCCAAGAATCCGAACGAAGCTGTCGCCTATTCCCTAGCCACACTTTGGAAAACCACAGACGGCGGCAAGATATTCAAAGACAGTTCTACCCTGTTCACCGGTTTTGCCTGGGCTTGGTATAACAACGGCGTAGCCTTTGATCCCTTTGACTCGCAAAGGCTGGCATTTTTCAACCTTGACGTGGGCATGACCATAACCACTACCGGCACCGACTATTTTGTGCGGCGAAATAACCAGGCTTGGGGATGGTACAAAACCTGCGTCGTTAATGAGGGCCATGGTGGAGAGATCAGGGAAATCCCCTGCGGAGAGGAAGGCGCGATCAAAAAGATCCCCTGGATAGGCACCTATTCTGGCAGTTTGCAACCCATTGAGGGCTCCCAGATAATCGTCGCCTCCATTGGCACCTATTTCAGGACTACCCTGATGCGCTCCGAAGACAGTGGCAGTACCTGGGAACTGGTAGAAAAGCCCAAAGAGGGCGAGAGATACCAGGATATGTTTGAAATGAATGAATTTGTAGCCTTTCATCCCCAGGCACCCAACCTAGTTTATGCCGGCAACAAGATATCCCATGATGCTGGCCAAAGCTTTGTAGACATCGATTTCGGTAGCTTCGGCTCTTCTAAGATTCTAGGGATGTGCCTCTCCCAGCCGGATACTGTTTACGCCATGAACGATCAGATGCTACAGATTCTCCGTTCCGACGACCGAGGACAAAGCTGGCGCTTGTACAGTGAGCCGGGCTGGCAATTCAAAAAACTTGACCGGATTCCAACTTTTGCAGTGGATCCGGTGAATCCTGACCGGATTTATACCATTGACAAGAATGGTGATCTGGCCATTTTTGACGGCAAAGAGTGGCACAGCACAGGGGTATTAGCTCTCGCTGGCGGGATTGAAGCGGGCAATTTCGTTAGAAGCATTGCCATAGATCCCAATCATCCAAAGGTCATCTACGCTGGGATGTTCGCCAGCGGCATACCATGGATTTGGCGATCTGTTGACGGTGGCAATAGCTGGGAGGATATCTCCAATAACCTGCCCAGAATCGGCCAGCGTACTATGGCTGTTAATCCGCATACTGGGGAGCTTTTTACAGGCAGTACTGTGGGAACCTGGGTTTTTCCGCCTCCCTAGTTTGGTAGCACCCGCCCAAGATAAATCTTGGACTCCTTCTACTTCTTTGCTGGACGGGGTTGCAAACCTCGTCCGGCTGCCATAATAAGTACCGGAGTGCAAGGCGTACCTTGCACATCTACTGATAACTAACAAACAGGAGTAGTATTATGAAAAGAGGTTCCCACTCATGGCTCGTTTTCTGTCTTCTAACCGTATTCTTGAATTTGGCTGGCAATGCCACGGAGGATCAAAGCCTTCAGACTGCCTATCAAAAAGCCATCAAGGATGCCCAAATAGCAGAACCCCATGAAATTTCCAAAGGACTCATTGCCATTGTGGAAAGGGATAACCGCTTGAAGTGGAAAGAATACCCTGATGGCAAGCGTGTTTTAGTCGTCACCTGGACATCTTGGGATGGATACGACAACCAAGTAGGCAAAGCGATGGAACTCACGCGAGACATTTGGATAACAACCGTGCCAGAATTAAGCAATTTTTGCAAAACGCACGCACCCCCCAAACCGAGCCTCAGACTTGAACAGCTTTTAGGCTTGCCGCCCAATAACGGCAAAAACCGGTTTGTAGAAATCTGGGTCAATCCAAATGACCTATTTCGCCCTAGTCCAGACCCTGAAATTACAGACCATGAAGCGGAATTAAATTTCCCCAACAAAGGGCTATTTGTGAGGATTGAAGAGGATTATATCCAATGGTTTAATGACTTAAAAAGTAGCTCCTATGGTAAAGACGGCTATCCTTGGACAAGGTTGGGATACACTTATGACTGGGGAAATCCAAACAGCGAGATAGGGCTCAGTGAGTTTGTTATCCGTAACGGCGCAACAGTCGATATCCATTCTGTCTCAACAAATGAGGAATACTGTCAATAAGTACCGGAGTGTACCTTGCACGGCGAATTTTCAAAACTCAAATGGCGTTGTCGGCGCGGCATGAAAGAATTAGATGTCTTGCTGATACGCTATCTTGAGCAAAGCTATGAACAGGCACCGATAGCAGAGCAGCAAACTTTTCAAGCCTTGCTAGAATTGCCTGATATGGAATTGTACGCTTATTTGGTCGGGCAAAAAACGCCTACGGATGGAAAATTGCGAGCTTTGGTAGAAAAAGCCATGAGCTAAGTTAAGTTAAGGCAAACCTGCGGGTTAATTTTTCTAACGAGGGGTATTGGTCTCCCCGCAGGTCTTAATTTTTAGGGTACCAGGGGAGAACGATGACATCAATCCGATCATATTTCATGGCAAAATTTTACGATGCTGCCATGAAAAACACTGAAAAATTATGTTTAAGCCAGTGGCGAACAGAACTGTTAGGAAACGTCCGTGGAGATATTTTAGAAATTGGGAGTGGAACGGGTGTCAATCTTAAATATTATCCATACACCATTAATCAGCTCGTTTTATCCGAACCTAATATAAATATGCGCCATTACCTCAACAAGCGAATTGAAGACGCTGGCAGAGACAATATCTCAATGGCTCACAACAACGCAGAGTCAATTGACTTTCCCGACGAATCTTTTGACTATATCGTTTCCACCTTAGTTTTATGCTCCGTCACAGATCAACTAAATTGCCTAACTGAATTAAAGCGTCTTCTTCGTCCAAATGGAAAACTCCTATTTATAGAACATGTTGCCGCCGAAGACAATCCAAGATTATTCAAATGGCAAAAAAGAATTGAACCATTTTGGAAAATCATAGGCGGAAACTGTCATTTAACGAGGAACACAGAAAGCGTCATAAAGCAAGCCGGCTTCAACTCAATTCAACTTGAAAAAACCTCTTTTTTAGGGGCCCCATCCATCGTGGGGCCGATTATAAAAGGGATCGCTCATAAATAAACTTTCGTAGGTAAGGCGATAAATCGCCTACTACGAACTTTAAAGCATGGTTCGTAGTAGGCGATTTATCGCCTTACTTATTCTGAATTGACATCAAGCGACTTACCCAACCGTTCCCACCGGACACCATTTTCCCACGAAAACCAAATCTGTTGAGCTTTACCGATAACATCCGTTAAGGGAACTGTGCCAAATATCCGTGAATCATGGGTAGCATCCCGATTATCACCCAATACCAAGACTTGCCCATTAGGTACCCTGATCGTCATTTCATCTCTGGCAGCATCCTTTTTCCATAAAACAGGATATGTGCCAGATTCAGACTTCTCACTATAAGCAATATGGCTTTCTAGCAACGCATTAAGTGTCTCATTACCAAAATCTTTAATTTCATTCGCACGTATTAAAACACCATTAAGCCACACTTCTGTACCACGAAGCTCGACAATATCGCCCGGTAAACCAATGACTCGTTTAATATAAATGAGAGTACGATCATTTGGATAAACCAGTAACACAACATCTCCGTGCTTAATTTTATACTTGCAGCCGGGGCAATTGACGCGCTTATCGGCAAATAAAAAATCTCCGCGCATCACAGAAGGCATCATGCTTTGACTATGAACAACCGTTATACAGCCCACCGGCAAAAAGGTTCCCACTAATTGGCAACTGCCGTAATAAGCCACGCACTAAAGATAAAACGCACCAGACTGGTTGTGGTTAACAATAACCCCAATAATCCCAATATAAACTGTACAACTTCATCTCCCGCTAGTACGAATTTAGGCTTTGCTTGAATCTTTTCCGCCTCAACCTGTTGCATAACCCGCGTCGCAAATCCATCGGGTACATCTGACAAAGGCATTTGACATAAGTGATAACTAATAACACTACTATCACAACTCTGTCATGGGTACTGATGTTATCACCTACCCCAAACCCAA
>JBDLJY010000164.1:0-14372 GCA_039714115.1 Pseudomonadota bacterium
CGCTCAAGTAGTCTCTGGGAAAGACGAATAGCTATGATAGCCTCTATGACTTTTATCAAAAACAATGAGTTTCAAGACAGCCTCCAATTAGCAGAAATCCTGCTCAATGACAAACATGACTTAATCCACAAAGCAGTAGGTTGGATGTTACGAGAAATGGGAAAACGAAACCAAATCGTTGAGGAAAAGTTTCTCAATAAATATTATAAACAAATGCCGAGGGTTATGCTCCGCTATGCGATTGAGAAATTTGATGATGATAAGAGGATTTTTTATCTGAAGAAATCTTAAGGCTCGAAAAAAAACACAACTCGTCCAAAATAAATTTTGGACTCCGAAAAAGGAGTCCAAGATTTATCTTGGGACTAATATAGACAATTCGTTTTTTTATTTTGAGGGCGCGGAGCCAAGTTACTTCAGATAATTGGTATGTTTTTATCCTTTATTACCGAACTCACCGTCTCCCTATTCGACAGCGTTCCCTTAAAAGCCACAATTTCAGCAAATTGCTTAATTCGCACTTCTCCATCAGGAAAATGGGCAATAATATCAAGTCTTCCACCCCTCGCTTCTATATAACGGCGTAGCGTACTAATATACATATCCGTGCCACGTTCTAACTGAGAAATACTTGCTGGTTCCATAAGCAAGAGGTTTGCTAATTGCTCTTGGGATAAATCCCTCGCTTGTCGAAGCTCCCGAATGGGCGTGTCGGCTAATGCACGTTGTGTACGCGCCATCGTTTCTGTTGAACTGGCATTGTGCAAATTTAGATTGTCCACTTTCAACCTTTTTTCCACTTCTTCAAGGCTAGGAGGCAGTTCACCTTCAAAAGTTTTATCCTCATCTCCGGTGTCAAATTCAAGTGGGTTATATAGTAAACGCTCATCCTCCTTATCAAATGGCTTTGAAGCCGCAAGCAGGACAGAAGCATAATCTGAAAATAGCTCTTTTTCTTCCTCATCACTCAGGTAAGGTATTTTTAAATCATCGGTCATGTTTATACCTCTTTCATACAATAACGTCTGGGGTAATTTTTGGAGGTTTTAAATGTAAACCCATGCCGTTGGTAAATTTTTACCAGATGTTCCAATGGCTCCACTAATACTAAATGTTTTTTACCCAGTGCTTTCGCATATTCCGTTCCAGTTTTTATGGCTATGGTAATGATTTTTCCTTCTAAGGGATGTTTGATAGGTGAACCTTGTAAACGATAAATTGCATTATGTGCAGGGCCTTTTGAAGGTTTACCTATTGCTAATCCACACAGAATATTGTCACTCCATATAGCAAGCTCAAATCTACTGGGCACGTTAAACATTTCTCGTATTGTATTAACCCAATTCCAGAACAACTCTTCCTCGGTGAAACGCTTTCTTTCGGCTAACTTTGGACACCATTCTTTTTGCCAAGCTTTTAATGCGTTAATGTCTATGTGGGTCAATTGTACCGGTTTTTGAAATCTATCAGTTAACTCTTTCTCTACTTTTTGATAAACCTTATTTCTAAGCTCGTTATATTGTTTTTTAGCTGCCTTATAGTTCAAATTCTAACCCTCATAAATCTGTGTTATACTTTATAAGAAAGGATAAGATTTTAAGTTATGTTAAGTCTGTCCGTTTTGTTATGAGATATTTGTGCTCCGCGCAATGAACAAAAAAACCAGATACTTCAGATAATTGGTATGTTTTTATCCTTTCTTAGCGCATAAATAATCCTTGTAGTTTGGTTTTGAGTGTTGCAGGGATTTCCAAACATAACTACAGGGATTGTTTATAAGAAAGGATTAGAACGTGGTTGTGTTGAGTCTGTTTGTTTTAAATTGGCTGTTCGCCACTTAACCTGCGGGGCAAAATGACTACTTTCCCCCGCAAGTTTATCTTAACATAACTAATTAACTCGCGGAGCCAATTCTCCACTAGCATAGCGTTCAGCCATCTTCTCTAAAGAAACCGCCTTGATTTTAGATCCCATGCCAGCACAACCAAAAGCCTCATAACGAGCTTTACAGATACTCATCATACCCTTGGTGGCTTCCTTGAAGAATTTGCGCGGATCAAAAACGGAAGGCTTCTCATGTAAGAATTTACGGATAGCACCGGTGGATGCCATACGCAAATCAGTATCAATGTTGACCTTATGCACACCATGTTTGAGACCTTCAACAATTTCTTCAACAGGCACACCGTAAGTTTGCCCCATATCGCCACCGTAATTATTAATCATTGCCAACCAATCTTGTGGCACTGAAGAAGAACCATGCATGACTAAATGAGTATCGGGAATGCGGGCATGAATTTCTTTGACGCGATCAATCGCCAAAATATCTCCCGTAGGCGGACGAGTGAACTTATAAGCACCATGACTAGTGCCGATAGCGATAGCCAGAGCATCAACACCCGTTTGCTTCACAAAATCAGCCGCCTGTTCAGGATCAGTCAATAATTGGTCACGGGACAATTTACCTTCAGCACCGGAACCGTCCTCCTCACCCGCCATACCGCTTTCTAATGAACCCAAACAGCCCAATTCACCTTCAACAGATACGCCACCCGCATGAGCCATATCAACCACTGTTTTGGTGACATCGACATTGTACTCATAACTTGAAGGCGTTTTCATATCTGCCATTAAAGAGCCATCCATCATTACGGAGCTAAAGCCGCTTTGAATGGAACGCAGACAGACAGCAGGCTCAGAGCCATGATCTTGGTGCATAACCACAGGAATATGTGGATACATTTCTACGGCTGCTGCAATCAAATGACGTAAAAACGGTTCACCAGCATAAGAACGCGCACCTGCTGAGCCTTGCATAATCACCGGACTATCGGTTGCATCAGCCGCTTGCATGATGGCATGGACTTGTTCCATATTGTTAACGTTAAATGCGGGCAGTCCGTAACCATTTTCAGCCGCATGATCGAGCAGTTGACGCATAGAAATAAGCATAAAATTATCCTAAAGTTGCTACCTAAGTTATGTGTATAGGCGATAAATCGCCATTTTCCTAATGTTCGTAGGGCACCCTTCAAAAGTAGTTTACAGTTTAGTGTGCTAAATTTAGTTGTTTCGGGAAATCGCTCCGCTCATTCCCGAAACATAACTTTCGAGATAATTGAAGGGTGCCGTTCGTAGTAGGCGATTTATCGCCTACTGTTTTTCACTACCAACGCAAACGATTTTCATTAAATTCGTTCCGCCCGAAACACCTTTTAAATCACCCTTAGTAATAATCACCAAATCGCCTTCACTGACAGCACCACGCTCCAGCAACTCATTAATCATCAACTGATTAACCTGCACAGTATCCACCTGAGAAATATCATGAAATTCAATTGGATACACACCCCGGTATAATGTAACCTTACTGCGCGTACTCGCATTGCGCGACAAAGCAAAAATCGGAATCCCCGAATTAATGCGCGACATCGACAACGGCGTTGAACCGGATTCCGTCAATGCCACAATTGCCCTAAGATTCAAATGATTAGCCGTGTACATGCTTGCCATCGCAACTGCCTCATCAATGCGCCCAAATTGACGTATTAAGCGATGACCAGCTTGTCGTACCAAAGGATCTTTTTCCGCCTCGCGGCACACCCTATCCATAGCAATCACCGCCTTATCAGGGTATTTACCCGCCGCAGTTTCCCCCGACAGCATCACCACATCTGTGCCATCAAAGACTGCATTAGCTACATCAGACACCTCAGCACGAGTCGGAATCTGATTTTCTCTCATAGACTCCATCATTTGCGTTGCAGTAATTACCACCTTATTTAAATCACGCGCCTTTTTAATCAAAAGCTTTTGAGCGGCTGGCAGATTAGCATCGCCAATTTCAACCCCCAAATCGCCGCGTGCTACCATGATGGCATCGGACGCTTTAATAATCTCCTCATGGTTAGCAAGTGCCTCAGCACGTTCAATCTTAGCAATAATCCCGCCTTTACCACCCGCAGCCAGAAACAACTCACGGGCTTCATGAATATCCCCAGCACAGCGGGGAAACGAAACCGCCAAATAATCCACCTGCATAGCCGCAGCGGAAGCAATATCAGCATAATCCTTATAAGTTAAAGCATCCGCTGACAGCCCACCGCCTTGACGATTGATGCCTTTATGGTTAGACAGCTTACCCCCGACGACAACTTTACAATCTATTTGAGTATCAACAACCTGTTTAACCTTTAAAACAATGTGCCCATCATCCAACAGTAAAACGTCACCACTTTGCACATCTTTAGGCAATTGTTTATAAGTAATACCCACACGTTGTTGATTACCGGCATCACTTGGACAAATGCTATCAAGGACAAATTGATCACCCTCGCTGAGAGTGATTTCGCCCATGCTAAAGCCCTCAATACGAATTTTAGGGCCTTGCAAGTCCGCTATCGCGCCAATAGGGTGCCCATAAGCACTGGCATATTTACGCACCGCTTCTAGGCGTCGCTGATGAGTCTCTGCCGTTTCATGGGAAAAATTCAGGCGCACAACATCAACGCCGGCTTGGATGATTTTATCCAGCATTTTGGGATCATCAGTAGATGGTCCTAATGTAGCGATGATTTTAGTTCTTCTTCGCATGTGGCTTACCCACGCTCCTCAAGAATAGCAACAGCAGGCAGTTTTTTACCTTCTAAAAATTCTAAAAACGCACCACCGCCTGTTGAGATATACGACACTTTATCAGTAACGCCATATTTATCCACAGCCGCCAAAGTATCGCCACCCCCGGCAATGGAAAACGCGTGACTTTCAGCAATCGCCTCTGCCAACGCCTTAGTGCCGGCACCAAATTGATCATATTCAAACACACCCACAGGGCCATTCCAAACAATGGTGCCCGCCGTTTTGAGGATTTCCGCAAATTTGGCCGATGTTTGGGGCCCAACATCGAAAATCATTTCATTATCAGTGACTTCATTAACTGCTTTAAGCGTAGCAGGAGCATCCGCTTGTTCAAAGGGACTGGTGGAACCCACAACAACATCAGTTGGCACGGGAATATCGCCGCCCCGTGACTGTGCTGCTGCGGTAAGTTTTTTTGCTTCATCTATTAAATCTTTTTCATACAAAGACTTGCCAACATTGTGACCCGCCGCTGCAACAAAAGTATTGGCAATGCCACCCCCAACAATCAGTTGATCGACCACTTTAGACAGGGAATCAAGCACTGTCAGTTTGGTAGATACTTTAGCACCGCCGACAATAGCGACCATCGGGCGGGCGGGATTGTCTAAAGCTTTGCCCAATGCATCTAACTCCGCAGCCAACAAGGGGCCGGCACAGGCAACGGGCGCGTATTTAGCAACGCCGTGTGTAGATGCTTGGGCGCGATGCGCGGTGCCAAAAGCATCCATTACATAAATGTCACAGATGGCAGCCATTTTTTTGGACAACTCATCGTCATTCTTTTTCTCGCCCTTATTGAAGCGAACATTTTCACATAGTACGACTTCACCAGAGCCTACCTTCACCCCATCTAACCAATCTTTGACTAATTTCACGGGTTTGCCAAGCAATTTTTCCAAATGCTTGGCAACGGGTGCCATAGAAGCGGCGGGATCAAACTTGCCCTCTTTTGGGCGGCCTAAGTGAGACATCAATATCACCTTAGCGCCAGCATCGAGGGCATGTTTGATGGTAGGCAGCGAAGCCTTAATACGGAGATCGCTGGCAACTTTGCCATTTTTCAGTGGCACATTCAAATCTTCACGGATGAGGACACGTTTAGCCGCGAGATCTAAATCTGTCATTTTAATGATGGGCATATCAACGCTCCTTATTTGATTTTGGCTTCTTTGTATTCCACATGTTTACGTACCACAGGATCGTATTTTTTGAATACCAACTTATCGGGCGTACTGCGCTTATTCTTAGTGGTGGTATAAAAATGACCCGTCTTTGCCGACGAGACTAATTTGATTTTGTCACGCATGATAATATTCCTTTTTCAGTTATCAAGTTATTAGGGCCCTTGCAGGCATCAGTGAATTAATTCATCGCTACGCATATTAGCAAATAACAAAACACTTTTAAAGAATAAGATTGTAAAATATATTTAACTCAGACCTACGGAAGGTGGATTTCAAACCCAATACCATTAGAATGATAAGTTCGTAGTAGGCGATTTATCGCCTTAACCCTTAATTCAAAAATTCGTTTATTTCTTAATTAGTTGTACTAATGTCACTGTAAAATAAAAATATGTTTAAATTAAAACCGCAACGAAAAATACAATTAGCCATTGATGTAGGCAACCGACTACTCAAATCTTGCACAAGCAATGGAACAATTAAAACATTTCCCTCATGCCACAAAGACTTAGAAGAGTGGGAGACACCGATCTCGGACAAAAACTCCGTTGTTATCCACTATTTAGAAGGTGCCAACACCAATCTCATTAAGCAATCTTGGGCGATAGGGCATGTCGCTCAAGACTTAGGAGGGCATCCCACCTTTGAATCTGAAAAAGCCTTTATCACGCCCAAACTGGTTTTAGCCATGATAGAAGGCAGCGGATCAGTAACGATTGAGCGCCTCGTTTGCGCTCTCCCTAACGAATTGCAACAAGAAAAAGTCCAAGCCATAGTCAAAGGACTCACTGGTGTCCATAAGATTAAACGCAATGCTGAAGAAATGAAGATTGAGATTCAAAGCGTGGAAGTCCAACCGGAAACCTTGGGTGCTTTTAAATGGGTATTATCTCAGAAATTCTTCCAATATGCTCGCGTTAATGGCATTCTTGATTTGGGCGGTAAAACGGGCATTGGACAATTATACGCTAAAAACGGGACTCTCATTAGAGATGCGAGAATCATTGTCGCTGGGACTTATCAACTAGCTCAATTAGTGGCTCAACATCCAAAACTTATCCGCCAGGATACGACTCCGCAGTTGAGTTTAATTATGGATGCCATAGCCGATGAGTCCCTCATTTATGGTACCACTGGCATTAGTTTTGCGGATAGATTTCCCGGTTATGTATCCCAATGGTTGGATGATATTCGCAATAAACTTAAAATCAGTTGGGCGAGATGGTTGCCGGAGCTTGGCGAAGTTGTTATTGTCGGGGGCTCGGCGGTGTTGGCAAAGCCGCTCGTCGAGCAAACTGCTGGGCGCTTTAAAATTGCTAAACAACAACCGCAATTTTGTAGTGTCTTAGGAATGCTGCAATGAATATTCATAAAGAAGAAATGCCTATCACACTGATAGGCAAGGAAACGGTAGAAATTGTAGAACGCTTATGCGCTATCACTGGTATGACTGCGCCTTGTCTAGTCGCGTTATTGGTGAGAAAGTACGGCAAAGATTTTGAATTATGGCTCGGCAATTCTCCTTCACCCCCAAACCACGATGACAATAAACCAACGATAGAATTGCCGACTGATCCGGGGGAAAATTTGACACCGATTGAACTTTAAATAAAAAAAAAGGGGGTTAACACAGTTGCGTTAACCCCCTGACATGTATTTTTGGTGGGCGATGCTGGATTTGAACCAGCGACCCCTGCCGTGTGAAAGCAGTGCTCTACCCCTGAGCTAATCGCCCTAAACGGTGGACGCATTCTAAAGCATCATCAGACTCAAGTCAAATTTTTTTTTAATACCGTTGCATTGTTTGTTATTATCAAACTGAAATCTTAACTGATAACTGAAAAACAGATGACAATTCGCACTCGCTTTGCCCCCAGCCCTACGGGCTATTTACATGTCGGAGGAGTCCGCACCGCCCTATTTTCATGGCTATATGCCCGCAAGCACAAAGGGCAATTTATCCTACGCATTGAAGACACTGATCGTGAGCGCTCTACAGAGGCCTCCGTCAATGCCATTCTCGAAGGCATGGCATGGCTCGGCTTGGCACCCGATGAAGGGCCATTTTATCAAACTCAACGCTTTGACCGTTATCGTCAAGTCATTAAACAACTATTGGCAGAGGATAAAGCCTATTATTGTTATTGCTCTAAAGAGCGCTTAGAAAATCTACGCGCCGATCAAATGGCGCATAAACAAAAACCCCGTTATGACGGACATTGTCGCCATCTCTCCGGCTCACCACCCCGCGACGTTAAACCAGTCATTCGCTTTAAAAATCCCAAAGTTGGGCAAGTCATCATCAAAGACTTAATCAAAGGCACCGTCATATTCAATAACAGTGAACTTGATGATCTGATTATTGCCCGCCCCGACGGCACACCCACCTATAACTTAACAGTAGTAATTGATGACTGGGATATGCAAATGACCCACATCATTCGTGGGGATGACCACTTAAATAACACACCACGTCAAATCAACATCTTAGAAGCCTTAGGCGCGACAGTGCCGCAATACGCCCATGTGCCGATGATTTTAGGCAATGATGGGCAACGTTTGTCTAAACGACACGGAGCCGTCAGTGTGATGAATTATAAAGAGGAGGGCTATTTGCCACAAGCCTTGCTCAATTATTTGGTGCGCTTAGGGTGGTCACACGGAGATCAGGAAATTTTTTCTCGGCAGGAGATGATAGATTTATTTGACATTAATAAGATACAAGGTTCACCAGCGGCTTTTAATAATGAAAAATTAGTGTGGCTAAACCAGCACTATATTAAAACCGGCAACCCTGACGAATTGGCAACCCATTTGCAATTTCAGTGTGATCGCTTAGGCATAGATACTACGCAAGGGCCCCATTTAACTGAAATCGTCAAGGCACAAGCGGAGCGAGCGAAAACTTTAAAGGAAATGGCACAAAATAGCCGCTTTTTTTAT
Organism: Pseudomonadota bacterium; assembly: GCA_039714115.1. Lineage (GTDB taxonomy): Bacteria > Pseudomonadota > Gammaproteobacteria > Beggiatoales > Beggiatoaceae > Thiomargarita. The sequence goes on from JBDLJY010000164.1 coordinate 8,769, forward strand.
ACCGACGCGGTTGAATTTGACGAGAAGGCGGTGCGAAAACACCTCAAGCCAGCCATTCATACGCCGCTAACAGATTTATGTGATCGACTATCGCGCCTGACGGAGTGGAATGCCGAAGCGATTCATGCTATCGTCCATGCGGTGGCTGAACAATATGAACTCAAATTAGGAAAAATTGCCCAACCGTTACGGGTTGCCGTGACTGGTGGCACTGTATCTCCACCGATTGATATAACGGTTTACTTGATCGGGCAAACACGCAGTGTAGAACGACTTAAACGGGCTTTGCAAAGAAAGTAGGCGATAAATCGCCTACTACGAACGACTTGATAAACTGTTCGTAGTAGGCGATTTATCGCCTACCGTTCGTAATCCAAATGGAGACTCAAAAAAATGTTCTCTATTTTTAGCAAGCGAATTAGTTTAGTACTCCTGTTACTACTCTGTCATAATCTCTATGCCAGTGACTATACAGTAGATGTTCAGATTGACGGCGTAAAAGGCGAATTACTTGACAATGTGCGAGCAGTTCTGAGCATTGAGCAGAAAAAAAATGATCCACGTCTATCACACAGTCGTATTAAGCGTTTACATAAACAAGCACCTGACGAAATCAAACGAGCTTTACAGCCCTTTGGTTATTATGATGTCAATGTAACATCCGAATTAACCCCCAAGCAAAAGGTGTGGAAAGCACACTATAAGATTGAATTAGGAGAGCCTCTCAAAATAAAGGCTGAAATCAATCTCAGTGGAGATGCTAAACAGGATAAAGTTTTTGAAAAGCAACTCGATGATTTTCCTGTGAAAACTGGTGACCAACTCAACCACCCTAAATATGAAACAGCTAAGCGCATTTTACGCAACCTTGCCGAAGAACGTGGTTATTTTGATGCCGAGTTTACTAAAAATGAAATCCGTATTGATGAACAGGCGTACACTGCCAACGTTCTGTTATCTTTTGACAGCAAGCGACGCTATCGCTTTGGTGACATAATCTTTAAACAAGATAAAGATAAGTTTGACAAATCATTTTTGCAGCGGTTTTCAAGCTTCGAGCCGGGCGATTATTACACCACCAGTGCTTTGTTAACGTTTAAAAAAGCTTTAATTAACAGTCAGTATTTTGAGCGGGCAGATATCGATATGGCGCGTACTTCATTTACTAAGGATTTGCGTATGCCGGTAGAAGTCAGTCTAGTACCCCGTAAACGCAATAAATACAGTGCAAGCATAGGTTATGGCACAGATACGGGGGTACGGGGTAGCCTTGGATGGGAACGGCGATATATTAATCGTCGTGGACATCGCCTTTCTGCTAAAGCAGAGTGGGCAGAAAGACGTAAAAGCGCGACTGCGCGTTATTATATTCCAACAGGTAAGCAATTTGACGATTTTCTAGCCATCACTACTGGTTACAAAGATGAGACTACCGATACCAGTGAGAGTGAAACTTTGTTGCTCGGTATCAGCAAAAATCATAAGGCCACTCGGTTTGGTACCAAGCTAAGCGAAATTATTGGTATAGAATATTATATCTATGAAAAATATAAGATCGGCAACGACACGGGACATTCTAAATTACTGATGCCCTATATCAGTTGGTCTTATCTGAAAAGAGATAATCCCATTTATACCCGGCGCGGGCACAAAATACAGTTGGATATACGAGGGGCATTGAGTGACGTGGGCTCAAATACGTCTTTTTGGCAAGCCCACTTAAATACCATCTTTATTCGTTCTGTGTTAGAAGACGGACGGGTGATTGCACGGGGCGAGGTAGGCTATAGCGATATTTCCTTATTGAATGGTGATTTTCATGACTTACCGCCCTCAATACGGTTTTTTGCCGGCGGTGATCGCAGTGTGCGGGGTTATGATTATGAGGCACTGGGACCAATAAACGAAGAAGGTGAAGTGATAGGCGGCAAACATTTGTTGGTAGCTAGTCTGGAATATGAGCATAAAATTTTGGAAAAATGGAGTTTAGCGGCGTTTTTTGACGTAGGCAATGCCTTCAATGGTTTTTCTGAATCGCTTAAACAAGGGGCGGGAGTGGGTGTGCGTTGGCATTCGGTGGTGGGCTTGATTCGCGTTGATGTGGCAACTGCTTTGAGTGAAGCTTCCTATCCTGTGCGTTTGCATATTAGAGTTGGGCCTGATTTGTAACCGATACGGGTTCCCACTTGTGCCGGACGGGGTTTGCAACCCCATCCGTGACGTTTGACTCGATGTTCAAATGCACGATTAAAAATCAGATTTTTTAAAAAAATCTGATTTTTGGGGTGCCGATTTGTGCCGGACGGGGTTTGCAACCCCCAAACGACTCATGCCAGCATTTCTGAAGTCGTTAAACAAGCCATTGATTTTTACTATGAACGCTCCAAGCGTACTCAAACGAAGACTTCGGCTGAGATTTTGCTACATTCAGGATTTGTCGGCTGTGGTGAAGCAGAGCCTAGAGCTAATCCGTTTATTCCGTTAATCCCTGTACTTCATTTATAGAGACGGGCCAATCCCTTTATTCTTGCCTTGGGATTTGCTGAATTCAAATGGTGTTCTACATACATAACAATACCTTCGCCAATTTGGTTGTTTCGGGAATGAGGCCACGATTTCCCGAAACAAAAAAAACACTCGATAATTGGCGAAGGTATTAACATAAGCGACACAATTATCTCGATTCGCGGCGTGACCAAAGGATGGTTAAACCGCATGACAAACTTCAAATGGTATCACCTGAATATCAGTAGAATGCTGTCGGGTTTGCCAAATATCAAAAGCGTTTTGTAGCCTTAACCAATGAGCGGCGTTAGGTTTGCCAAACGTCATCTCAAGCCGCAAAGCCATTTCTGGTGTGATCGCGCCACGCTCATTGAGCACAAGATGAAGCGTTTTTCGGCTTATGCCAAGATGACGCGCAGCCTCGGTGATAGATAGTTCCATCGGCTCAATAATCAATTCTTTAAGGATTTCGCCCGGATGGGCAGGATTGTGCATACTCATGATGTCACCTCGTTAGTGATAACACACTTAAGCATGAATCGTCCGCCCATCCACACCCAGCGCCGCCTCATGCACCGCCTCAGCCAAAGTCGGGTGCGCGTGAATCATCCGAGCCAAATCCTCAGCACTGCCTTCAAACTCCATTGCAACCACCGCCTCGCTAATCAGTTCTGAAGCGGATATACCAAAAATATGCACACCTAAAAGACGATCCGTCTCAGCATCCGCAACAATCCGAACCATCCCAGTCGTATCACCATGCGCCCGCGCCCTACCACTCGCAGCAAAAGGAAACTGTCCCACTTTATACGCGACACCCGCCGCCTTCAAATCCGCCTCAGTTTTACCCACCCAAGCCACTTCTGGCCAAGTATAAACAACCAAAGGCACTGTATCATAAGACATTTCACTTTTTTGCCCCGCAATACGTTCAGCCACCATCACCCCTTCTTCAGAGCCCTTATGCGCTAACATCGGCCCACCAATAACATCGCCGACAGCGTAAATCCCCTGCACAGCCGTTTGACGGAGATCATCAACTTCGATAAAACCGCGCTCATTGACTTGGATGCCCACTTCAGCCGCACCTAAACCCTCCGTATTCGGCTTACGCCCCACCGCAACGATAAGTTTATCCACAACTAATTGTTGTTCACCCTTTTTATCCTTGTAAGACACGCAGACTTCATTATTGGCAACCGTTGCCCCAGTGACACTTGCCCCTAAGTGAATATCTAAGCCTTGTTTCTTCAACTCTCGCTGAGCAAGCTGAGCAATTTTCCGATCCGCAGTCGCCAGAAAATCGGGCATAGCTTCCAAAATCGTAACTTCGCTACCTAATCGACTCCACACACTGCCCAATTCTAAGCCAATCGCACCCGCCCCTATCACACCCAAGCGTTTAGGCACACTATCAAATGCCAATGCACCTGCCGAATCCACAATCAATTTATCATCGGTGGGCGCGACGGGAATTTTAGCCGGCACCGAACCTGTGGCGATAATGATATTATCAGCAGACAGCGTTTGCTTGCTGCCATCATGGGCAGTGACTTCAACTTCTTGATTGCCAACTAAACGTGCCGCGCCTTCGATAGATGTTACCTTATTCTTTTTGAATAAAGAGGCAATCCCTTGCGTGAGCATTTTAACGACTTGAGCCTTCCGCGCCTGCATAGTAGCAACATCGACACTTAATCCATCGCACTGAATGCCATGTGCAGCCGCCTCTTTTTGCATAAAATAATAATGATGCGAAGAATCCAGCAAAGCTTTAGAAGGAATGCAGCCCACATTGAGGCAAGTACCCCCCAAAGAGGATTTACCCTGCTGATTAATCCATTTATCAATACACGCCGTTTTCATGCCCAGTTGAGCGCAACGAATTGCAGCAACATAGCCAGCCGGCCCAGCACCTATTACAATCACATTAAAATCTGCCATTATTTTGTTCCTTTTTTTTCCTTCAAATATCTAATAATAAACGACTAGGCTCTTCTATCGCGTTTTTGAGAGTGACCAAAAATTGCACCGCTTCACGTCCATCAATGAGGCGATGATCATAAGATAATGCCACATACATCACGGGGCGAATGACGACTTGCTCATTTTCTGCGACGGGACGCTCAACAATAGTGTGCATACCTAGAATAGCACTTTGCGGTGGATTAAGAATCGGAGTCGATAGCATAGAGCCAAAAACACCGCCATTAGTAATACTAAAAGTCCCCCCCGTCAAATCATCCAAGCTCAACTGAGCATCGCGGGCGCGTCTAGCAAAATCTGTAATACCTTTTTCTATCTCAGCAAAAGACATTGCATCAACATCGCGCAGAATTGGTACCACTAAACCATGTACCGTGCTGACAGCGATACCAATGTCATAATAGCCATGATAAATAATATCATCGCCTTCGCTGGAGGCATTGATGACGGGGAATTTTTGCAGGGCGGCTATCGCGGCTTTGGCAAAAAAGGACATAAAGCCCAATTTAACGCCATGCTTTTTTTCAAATTGCGTCTTATATTTATTGCGTAAATCTATCACCGCCTTCATGTTGATTTCATTAAAAGTCGTCAAAATGGCGTGATCATGTTGAGCATTGACTAATCGCTCTGCCACCCGCTTTCGCAAGCGCGTCATCGGCACCCTTTCTTCTGGGCGCTCATTCTTACTCTCTTGCCTTTCTAAAATAGGGGAAGATTTTGGCTGTTGCAACATATCCGCTTTAGTGACGCGATCACCATAATGCGGGACAGTCGATGGCTCAATACTCTGTTCAGCCGCCATTTTGCGAACAGCCGGACTGGTTTTCACGGGTGCCACTACTGTCTCGACAGGCTCAACAGTGGGTTTCGGTGTGACAACACTTGTATCAATCTGTGCGATGACTTCGGAGCTTAAGACATTTTCGCCATCGGCTTTAATAATTTTGATCAAAGTGCCAGCTTGGGGTGCCACCACTTCTAAAATCACTTTATCGGTTTCAAGATCGACCAGATTTTCGCCTTCTTGCACGGCATCACCGGGATGTTTATGCCAGTTTAATAAGGTGGCATCGGCAACCGATTCAGGTAGCACTGGGGCTTTAATTTCTT
>JBDLJY010000165.1:0-14317 GCA_039714115.1 Pseudomonadota bacterium
CGCGGTATCAAATCAAAAGCTGCTGATTTTAAATCCTCTCGTGCGGAATCAGTGGTGCTTTTATCAAAACCGACTTCTTCCACAGTGCTGCCAACCAGTCAATGCCATTAAGTTAAGCTTAAAATATTGATTTTATTCAGTTGTTTCGGGAATGGAGCGGAGCGGATTTCCCGAAACTAAAATGATGGTTTCGGGAAATCCGCTCCGCTCCTTAAGCTCCACACAACTGATAAACACCGTCCAGCACAGATTTTTTATTTAAAAATCAATTATTTGTCCTTAACTTAATGGTATTGTGCCAACCAGTACAGTTCCATCACGACGGGGTATCACATAGCGATCCTTCCCCAATACAATGCGTGAAACCAAATTCGGCGGAGTCACAAATAAGATCATTTGTCCACGTACCGGTTTCACAGCTAAAGGGATGTTGAGTAAATGGGCACTCCATGCGCCTGCTGTCACAATAACCCGTTTGCCAGCAATGAAGCCCTTTTCAGTTTCAACGCCAATAACTTTGTCGGCTTCAAACCGTAAAGCCTGCACCTTCTGTTGTTCCAATAAGGGTATATCTGCTAATTCTAATGCTCGCTTTAAAGCTTTAAGCAAGCGGGGATTGCGTATTTGAGCTATATCAGGCAACCATAAGGCTTTTTTATAATCTCCTAATTCTGGTTCACAATCGCGCAAGTTCTCATTTTCAAGTAATTCTAAATGACTTTTATTTTCCGCCCAAGCGCTCGCTTGTGGATATTCCTCAGTATCGAGAATCAACAATCCATTGCGAGTATATTCCGAATCTATCCCCGTATTTTTTAAAAGATCATTTGCAAACGCGGGATAATGTGCTTGGCTCCAACGTGCTAAAGCTGTCACGGGCGCGGGGAAGCGCCAAGGGTAGAGGGGAGATATGATACCGCCTCCCGCCCAAGAGGATTCTTGCCCAATTTTGCTACGTTCAATCAGAGTCACTTTTAAACCGGCTTCATGCAACAAGATTTATCTTGGGCGAGTGTTCGTCCAAGATAAATCTTGGACTCCAAAATACCTTAACTAGCGCCTACTCACAAATAATAATTTTACCCTCGCAAACAACGCTACGGAAATATTTTTTTAAGATTGGTACATAATCTGCCATTTTCCAATTGCGCTGCCAGCATCCCTTTTTTGATATTCCACAGATTCCGGATTTATTGCCTTCATGTACTGTAAAATAACAGCGTACTTGATAGATAGCACATAAAGCAATCAAGTTTCGCATCGCTTGTCCGTCATCAATGACATTCAATACATTGTTGCAAACTATCGCGTTCGGATTACAAGCCAATGCTTGGGCGTTTTCTGCTTCGCTTCGGTTAAATTTATCATAGATATATAGTTTAACGCCTAGTCCAGCAGCGTAGATTTTATTTGCGTCATATTTTCCGCCTCCGATATCGAGAACGGTTTTACCTCTAAATTGAGGTAAAACGGTTTTTATGGCTGGATTGACTTGATTAAGGCTTGTTGCTGCACTGGAGAGTTGTTGCATTTCTCTCACCAGAAAATTTTCTGTTCAAGAAAGGCTTGCCAAGCCTTTTCCAAACGGGCTAAGTGTATCATCTGTTGATGGGCATACCAGCCATTTAAAAATTGTCGAACCGCTGCTTTCTTATCTAAGCCAGCTTTATTGAGCAAGTCGGAGGCAACATTGCCATCATTGAGAATGCCCAGTTCGTCTTGTAAATGTGATAAGCCCTTGGTAAAAGAGCGAGCAACTTTCTGTGGGTAAAGTTCTGCAAAAAAGCGGCTGCCGTATGCCATTTTTTTAATGGAAATACGCAGTTCATGAAGTTCTTCAGCATTCAGTTGAGCAAAGTTTTCACCCTGTCGGCACACACCCTGATAGTGTGAATCAAGAATCTGGCTCGCAAATTTACGGACGGGTTTGTCCAGACGTGATAACTTTGTCGCTTTCCGCCAAGGGCGTTGAGTCAAGCATTTGCCCAATGTTAGCAACATGCGATTATAACGCTGTGAGCGCAAAGCATCGCGCACCGCAACATAAGCACGGGCTTGAAGTCTTGCCACCGTCTTTCGTAAACCCTTCAGGGAGGGAGCTTGCATTTGTTGCAAACTGAGCGCGAACACGTCCCAGTCGCGTGCTACGCCTAAAATGCTGGTAATCCATTTCAGTTCTTGGCGTAATTTTGCATGAGTTTTGTTAGGAATCAATGGTTTATAAAGGTTGAGAGCGGAGCGCAAACGGCGCAAAGCGACGCGCATTTGATGAACGCCTTCAATGTCTTTGCCATATAAAACCATATCTTCATTGGCGTGCAGGTGTCCAAGACAGTGCCAGATGATGTGAATAAAGGCTTGTTCGGCAGTCATGTCGGGATTTAAGTTCACCGCGCCGGCTTTGCGGTATGTGAAGGGTTTAGGCTTATGCAAGGCATAGCCCCGTTCCGCTTTGCTTTTATTTTCAATGAACAGCGGTAGGGTGTCTTGCAACTTGAGTGCAAGTTTATAGAGTTTATCAGGTGAACCGGTTTTGAGTTCTAATTCAACTTCGCTCAGTGGAATGGAGGCTGTTTGGGTTTTTATTTCGCCTTGATCGAGTGCTACTTCAATTTCGCTTCCATCGTATGTCAATTGCCAAGTGGTACGCATAAAATCTGTGGTAAATAGGGGCCCTATTTTTTCAAGGTTTTTTGGTTTGGCACACCAGTTTGGTAAGGCACCTTTTGGGAATTGACTGTAATCTGGCGTTTCGCCAGTAATGTCATTTTCCCATTCTTGGCGTTGATGTAAGCCGCCTAATGCGTTGCCCGCAGTTTTGAGGGTTTGCAGCCGTCTGTCACCGATGCGTCGTACCCGTAAGCCAACGCCGCGCTGTAATAAGTCATGCGCTGGGCTATCAAAATAGGTGTTGTATAAGTGTTTGTGGTTTGCCGATTTTAATAGCGGGTGCTGCGTGAGTTTATCGGCATTTTTGGGGGCTATATGTAGTTTTAGTTCTATTTCTGTGGACATGATAAATTAAGCCTAAATAAGGTAGTCCAAGATAAATCTTGGACTCCAAAAAAAAATGAAATCAATTGATTATCATCACAAAAATTTTGGTGAAAATCAAGATGATTAGGAACGATAACAGGATAAAAAAAGCTATCACCCACATTGCAAAATTCCGTTTTAGGGTTTCATCAATCGTTTGTTCAAGATTAAAGTCAGTGAGTCCCGCTTGGGCAAGGACTTGTTTGACAGAACCTAGACGCACAGCATTGGCGACGATGTCGGGACGGTATAAAGATTGATGCAGATGAGCGGCAGTGACATAATCGGCAACTTTGTCCGCGCCGAGGTTGATTTGCCAGCCGATCATTTTATCGCCATTAGGCGAAGCGGTGTAATGTCCGCTGGGTGTCCAGGCAACCCATTCGCCATTATTGGCATGAAAGAGGGTAAATAGGTTTTCGCGGCTTTGCACATTCCAGAGGCGGACGGTTTGATCATGACTGGCGGAAGCCAATAAGCGTCCATCAGGAGAAACCGCTACCGCCCAGACATCGCCGGAGTGTCCGACATAATCGCCGATCTTGGAACCTTCGCGGTTGTAGGCGCTGAGGACGCCGTTCATTCCGCCGCTGATGATGCTTTGTCCGTCGGGGGTGAAGGTGTAGGAACGGTGATCATAACCATCGCTGGAGCTTCGCTCAATGCTGGCTTTGAGAACCTTTTGGTGGTAGATTTCAAGAATAGCATTTTGATCTGCTGTGCGTAGCGTCCAATCACGCCATTGGTCTTGTGCGCGAAGGAAATCCACGCTTAGATTGACTTCTCTGGGGGCACCGAGTGGACGCTGAGAGGTGGGGAGAGCGAGGCTGTATTCTAGGCGCCCTAGCCTATTTTGATGAAAGCCTTGTTGATTATATGTTTTCCCCCAAGCCAGCGTTTGACCCTCTTTTTCTTTTGAAAATCCCACCGCCCAAGTAGTCGCACCCACCCCGGCTAGGCGCTGTTTTAACCTACCATCGGGCAGCGACCAAATGAGAATTTCTTGATTAGAACCGCCACCCGTCGCCGCCCAACGCCCATCGGGACTGACGGCGGTTGCCAATACGATATTATCATGGCCTCTATAATTGAGAAGTCTCTTGCCGCTGGGATATGACCGGACATAGCAAACTTTGCCTTTTGACACTCCTGATACCAAATAACGCCCATCAGGACTGAAAGACAGGCTACTGACTTGCGTGCGCTGAATCGCCAAAGTTTTGATAAAGCGTCCCGTCTGCCCATCCCAAAGGCGAATACTGTAATCATCACTTTCACCACTTCCAGAAACGATGATGCCGTCTTGGGGAGAGATCGCTATTGCTACTACTTCATCGGTGTGGCCTTTGAGTGTGGCAATTCGCTTGCCGTCTCGCACCCGCCAAAGACGCAGGGTGTGGTCTGAACTGCCCGTCACCACGCGCCCCCCATCGAGGGTGAAGGCGACGGCGTAAATGTCATCAGTATGTCCTTGCAGAGTGCGGAGCTGCCGCCTTTGTTCGACATCCCAAAGGATGGCATTGAAATCAGCACTGCCCGACACTAGGATGCGACTATCGGGGGAAAATGCTAAAGCATTCACGACATTCGTATGCCCCGAAAGGAGCGCGATTAAACGACCACTGGAGAAGTCGTAGAGGCGGATAGTGCCTACTTTTTCGGTATTGGTTCCGGCCATAAATCCCCCCGCTGCCAGCCACCGCCCATCTGGGGACAGTGCCATCGCATAAATTTTGCCTTCATGCCCTGCGCCGATTTGCCCCCGCAGCGTTCGCACCGTCTGCCCCGTTTCTATGTCCCAAACGCGGATGAGTTTATCGTCTCCTGCCGAGACGAGCGAACGGCCATCCGGCGTGAAAACAATATCCTTAATTAATGCTTTATGTCCGCCCGGATCGATTTGTAGGAAGGTTTTTTTTGCGGCTGTAGCTGAGGTGCTACACAGTATTAGTAATGTGATGACTATTGAACGCATATGGGTTCCTTTATAAAACATGTAGGCGATAAATCGCCTACTACGAACTTTTGAACTCTGGAGTGCAAGGGGTACTTTGCACTGATAACTGATAATTTATTATGGGTGCATTTGAATACGCTGCATTAGATAAAACGGGACGCACCCGCAAAGGGGTATTAGAAGGCGACACGCCTCGACAAGTGCGTCAACAACTCCGTGAACAAGGCTTAACGCCGCTTTTCATAGATGAAGTTATCCGCCCCACTGCCCAGCGTCAACACCGTCGCGTCTCCGTTAGTGCGACCGATTTAGCTCTGCTGACTCGTCAATTGGCTACCTTGGTACGCTCCGGCTTAGCCTTAGAAGAGGCACTACGGGCCATTTCTGAGCAAAGCGAAAAACCCCGTTTAAAAACGCTGCTATTAGCCGTGCGTTCGCGGGTGTTGGAGGGGCATAGCTTGGCAGACGGTTTAAGCGATTTTCCTAGCGTTTTTCCATCAGTGTATCGCGCCACTGTCGCTGCTGGTGAACAGTCTGGGCACTTAGACTTAGTATTAGAACGGCTAGCCGAGTACACAGAAAATCGTCAATATATCCGACAAAAAACTTTATTAGCCTTATTTTATCCCGCCTTACTCACTGGCGTTGCGATATTGGTGGTGGTAGGATTATTGGCTTACGTCGTGCCGCAAGTGGTGCAAGTATTTAATCATATTAATCAAGAATTGCCTTGGTTGACACGCGCCCTGATTGCTTTTAGCCACTTTTTGCGAGATTGGGGCGGCTGGCTGCTGCTGTTGCTGATAGCAGCGGGCGCGGGACTGGGCTATCTGTTGCCGTTAGCCACTTTTCATCGTTTATTATTGCACACTCCCTTAGTGTCTCGCTTAGAACGGGGCGCGAATGTGGCACGGTTTACTCGCACCCTGAGCATACTTACAGAAAGTGGCGTACCTATATCCGAGGCTTTGCGTATCACTGCCCAAGTGATTTCTAATCTTCTTATACGTCAAGCCGTCGAAGAGGCGACTCAAAAAGTCCGCGAAGGGAGCAGCCTACACGCTGCCTTAGGGCAAAGTGGTTTATTTCCACCGATGACGCTGCACTTGATCGCTAGCGGCGAAACTAGCGGTAATCTCGAAAAGATGTTAGAGCGTGCCGCTGTCATGCAAGAGCGTGAGCTTGAAACTTTGATTGGCGTATTGTTGGGCTTGTTTGAACCCTTGCTGATTTTATTGATGGGTGGTATTGTATTAACGATTGTGCTCGCTATTCTTATGCCAATTTTTGAATTAAATCAATTAATTAAATAATAGGCGATAAATCGCCTACTACGAACTTTATATATCGTGCCGGTTCGTAGTAGGTGATTTATCGCCTACTACAGTCGCATGATAAATCTCAAACCATTTACCCTATTCATTCTATCAGTGATAATAACGGCTTGTGCCACTAGCCGCCCCGTTATCTTGTCAGAGCAGCATCAGCTTGACATGGAAATACGTTTACGAGGAACGCTAGAATTAGCGAATAATAAAATCAATGGCTTGAAATTGACAGAATTATCAGGCTTAGCGTGGGATGAAGATGAGGGACTGTTATATGCAGTGTCAGATAAAGGCTATCTGTTTCATCTGCGCCCCGGCATTACTCAGAATACACTCACTAATATTATACCTTTGTCCGCCTATCGGTTGCAAACTAAGCAGTCAAAAGATTCCGAAGGCTTAGCCATTTTAAACGGAAATAACGGAGTGACGGGGGATAGTGAATTAGTGATTTCCTTTGAAGGCAAGCCGTTAATTGCGCGATTTACACCAAAAGGCAAGCTGTTAGGCGATTATACTTTGCCAACTGTTTTACAAAACATTAAAAACTATTATGAACCCAACAAAGCGCTTGAAGCTGTCACAGTGCATCCGCGTTTAGGGATTCTCACCGCGTCAGAATGGCCTTTGAAACGAAAAAATACTGTTGACTCTCTCAACGGACAACATAAACATACCCTTTACGCACTTGATAACAAACAATGGACTTTTCCAGCTTATCCTGCCCCCAATAGTGCGGTAGTCGCCTTAGAAGCTTTAGAAGATGGCTCAGTCCTAGTATTAGAACGGGCGTATTCGTCTATCTTTCGACCAGTGGTTATCAGTTTGCAGCGACTGTGGTTATCAGGAAATCAGCGCAAATTCTCACAGCTTGCTGTTTTTGATAGGTGGCAGATAGACAATTTCGAGGGTTTTACGCACCATCGGGGGGACTATTTTTTTATGGTGAGCGATGACAATGATAGTAGCTTGCAACGGACTTTGTTGAGTTATTGGGAATTGGTAATATGATGAAAAATAAAAAAGAGGTTAATAGCGAAAGGGAGGCTTATAAGGATATTAAACCGGGTATGATCATCCAAAAACATTATTGCTTGGAAACAGTGATCAACAAAGGTAACATGAGCGTGATATGGAAAGCAGTGGATCTCAGGGAGGATAAGGACTCATCTAATCGCCATCTGGCTCTCAAGTTTTTGAGCCAAGATTTCATAGTAGATCGTGATGCGTTCAAAGCACTGGTAGATGAATTTGGTCGCTATAAAAGCCTAAAACATTTTAATATTGTCAGGGCTTATAGACTACATAGTCGCACTGACCACACCGTTTTCATGGTGATGGAATTGCCGCAAGGTATTCCATTAACACAATTTATTAAAAATCACCAGAACGGCATTTCCCTTAAAGAAGCAAAACCTATCATTTTGGGTATGGTGAACGCGCTTTCTTATGCTCATAGAGAGGGTATTGTACATTCAGACTTAAAACCCGCCAATGTTTTTTATAACCTTAAGCGAAAGTTTGTAAAAGTCATTGATTTTGGTATTGCGCGATATCTACAGCAATATAATATTAAAAACACAGTATTTTTTCCAAATACAAATAAATCAGACACCATTAGTACACCTTATGCGAGTTTTGAAATACTCTTCGGTGTAGAGCCAAGGCCGCGTGATGACGTTTATGCCTTAGCTTGCACGGTTTATGAATTACTATCTGGCAAACCCCCTTTCAATGGAAAAAACGCGGCCAAAGCTGAATATGAAAAGCTGTCTCTTAAACGCATTAAAGGCTTAAACCGTCAACAACATCAGGCACTCTTGCGTGCTTTGAGTTTGTCGCCGGAGGAGAGAACTTCATCGGTTGAGCAATTTTCAAATGAGCTTTTTACAAAAACCAAAAAATATCCCTTAATCGTCGGGATTGTCTTGCTGCTTGCAACAGTGGCTGGTATTTTGGCACTGTTCAAACTGTAAAATTAAAGATTGCATAAATATTTTAAATGGGTTAGACTTCCCCCCGCTAATATCAGGGCACCAAAAAAAATATTGGCATCTTACTACTCTCTATGAGGATTTGGTATGAAACAACAAAACTTTCCAGTCCGATGGTTTATCGGATTATTTTTATTATTTCCCAGCTTGTTACTAGCTGGTATCTGCAATTCAGTCACTGAAATTGAAGTTTCTGAGTGTGAAGCTCTTGTCGCTATTTATAATAGTACCAATGGCGAACAATGGACTAACAACTCAGGGTGGCTTGTAACGAATACCCCTTGTAGTTGGGAGGGTATTGAGTGCCAAAATGGACATGTGGATAGATTGTATCTACAGTACAACAATCTCACGGGCTCCATCCCTTCAGAAATCGAAGGTTTGAGCTATTTGGGTGTGCTCAATATCAGTCACAACAAACTGTGTGGAGATATCCCAGTTGAGTTGATGAACATTGATCCTCCGTTGTGGGCTATTAACTTCGATAACAACCACTTAACCGCTACTGATTCAGATTTGATCCAATGGCTTAATATCATCTCTCCAGATTGGATGGTAAGTCAAACTTCTTGCCCCTCCGTACAATTCACGGCTGCATCCTATAGCGTAGGTGAAGATGGTGGACAAGTAACAATCGTTGTTAGTCGTACAGGAAGTAATGGAGATGTCTCTGTTGACTATGCTACTAATGACGATACTGCCTTTGCCGGTAGCGACTATGCTCAATCCAGTGGATTTTTGTTCTGGGAAGATGGTGATAGCAGTGATAAGACTTTCACTGTGCATATAATTGAAGACGCTATTGTTGAAAATAGTGAAACTTTCAGCCTGACGCTTTTCAATCTCTCTGGTGATGCATTCATTGGCGAACCGGGTTCAACGGCTGTGACTATTGTTGATAACGATAGTTTACAGGAATATGGTACTTTGCAATTTTCTTCAACCGAGTATAGTGTCAATGAAAGTAACGGACATGTTACCATCAATGTAAAGCGTGTTAATGGTAATGATGGTGCTGTCTCCGTAAACTATATCACCAGTGATGATACTGCCATTGCCGGTAGTGACTACGTTCAAGGCAGTGGAACTTTGAATTGGAGTAATCAGGATTCTGCTGATAAATCCTTTACAGTAAACGTCACCTCTGATGATATAAAGGAAAATAATGAAACTTTTATTGTAAGCTTGGGAAGTGTTACCGGCGGTGCTGAATTAGGAGTGCCAGATACAACTGTTGTGACTATCATAGATTCAACTGATATCTGCAATACAGTCACTGAAATTGATTCATCTGAGTGTGAAGCTCTTGTCGCTATTTATAATAATACCAATGGTATACAATGGAGTAACAATACGGGGTGGCTTGTAACGAATACTCCTTGTAGTTGGAATGGAGTTCAGTGTAAGAATGGACATGTGGATAGATTGTATCTACAGTACAACAATCTCACGGGCTCCATCTCTTCAGAAATCGAAGGTTTGAGCTATTTGGGTGTGCTTAATATCAGTCACAACGATCTGTGTGGAGATATCCCAATTGAATTGATGAACATGGAGCATTTGTGGGCTTTAGCTTTAAATAGCAACCACTTAACCGCTACTGATTCTGGACTGATCGAATGGCTTAATAACCTCTATCCCGGTTGGAATACCAACCAAACTTCATGCCCCATTATACAGAACTCGGTACAATTCACGGTTGCTAGGCATAACGTGAGTGAAAACGGAAAACAAGTAGCCGTCGTTGTTTCTCGTGTCGGAAGTGCTCATGGAGCAGTCTCTGTAAATTATGCTACTAGTGACAATACTGCTATTGCTGGTAGCGATTACACTCAAGTTAGTGGAACATTGTTTTGGAATAATGGCGAGAGTAATAATAAAACCGTTATTGTGCATCTCATTGACAACTCTATTCAGGATGGAAATAAAACTTTCGATGTAACGCTTTCCAGTCTTACTGGTGACGCTATCATCGGCAATCCCAGTAGAATGGTAGTGACTATTATTGATAATGATGTACATGCGGAACCCGGTACTGTGCAATTTTCTTCTGCTACAGATACTGTCTTTGAAAATGGCGGCTCAGCAAATGTTACGGTAAGTCGTGTTTATGGTAGAGATGGTGCAATTTCTGTGAAGTGTAATTCTTCAAATGGTGGTGCGACTGCCGGGGAGGATTATTTTGAAGTCACAAAGAATTTGAGATGGAGTGATGGCGATATCGAAGACAAGACTTGCGCTGTGCCTATCATTAATGACACTGATATTGAAAGTAATGAAGCTTTCAGCTTGAGTCTTGAAAATGCGACAGGTGGTGCTACTATCGGTGCTCCGAATACAACGGTAGTGACTATTCTTGATAATGACTCAACACCAGGTACTTGCAATACAGTTACTGAAATTGAATCTTCTGAGTGTGATGCACTTGTAGCTATTTTTAAAAGCACCAATGGCGTAGAATGGGGTAACAATACGGGATGGCTTGTAACGAATACTCCATGTAGTTGGAATGGAATTCAGTGTAGGAATGGACATGTAGAAAGGTTGTACCTACAGTACAATCAACTCACGGGCTCACTCCCATCAGAAATCGAAGATTTGAGCTATTTGGGCGTGCTCAATATCAGTCACAACGAACTGTGTGGAGATATCCCAGTTGAGTTGATGAACATGGTGCATTTGTGGGCTTTAGTTTTAAATAACAACCACTTAACAGCTTCAGACTCGGGACTGATCGATTGGCTAAATAATCTCAGCCCCGGTTGGGATGCAAGCCAAACTCAATGCAATTAAGCCTGTCCTTTTTGCCCACCTGTCTGGTCAATGCCAGTATGATAAACCCCTTAAAATCAGACCTGCTGGGAGACCCATACCCAGCAGGTCGTTGTAAGCGCCGATTAACCTGACAGGTTTTTGACACCTGTCAGGTTTGTCTTAACTTAATGGCATTGACCTGTCTGGTGGGCTACAATACTAACGCTCAATGATGCCGGACGGGGTTTGCAACCCCGTCCGTAACAGATTTGTTTTTGGAAATCAATAATTTGTCGGTTTATCATACTGGCATTGATTCTAACGCCGCCGCACCAACATTTTCTTAATTTCCGCAATCGCTAAGGCGGGATTTAAGCTTTTAGGACAAGTATTAGTACAATTCATAATCGTATGACAACGATATAAACGGAATGGATCCTCCAAATTATCTAACCTTTCCCCCGTTATTTCATCTCGACTATCCACAATCCAGCGATAGGCTTGCAACAAAATGGCAGGTCCTAAATAACGATCACCATTCCACCAATAACTCGGACAGCTAGTTGAACAACAGGCGCACAAAATGCACTCATACAAACCATCCAATAAGGCGCGATCTGATTTTGATTGCAATATTTCACGATCTGGCGGAGGCTGCGTATGGGTTTCCAACCACGGCTTGATAGACGCATGTTGGGCATAAAAATAAGTTAAATCAGGCACCAAGTCTTTAATCACTTCCATATGGGGCAACGGATAAACCTTGACTGCCCCTTTAATATCTTGAATCGGCTTGGTACAGGCGAGCGTATTAGTGCCGTCAATATTCATGGCACAGGAGCCGCAAATACCTTCACGACAAGAGCGGCGAAAAGTCAGGGAAGGATCGATCTCATTTTTAATCTTGATAAGTGCATCAAGTACCATCGGTCCGCAGTTATCTAAATCAACTTCGTAGGTATCAAGACGCGGATTGTTTTCCGTCTCTGGGTTGTAACGATAAATAAGGAATTTTTTAACATTTTTGGCACCGTCAACTTTATTGATGAACTTGCCCTTTTTCACGACGGATTTGGTCGGTAGTGTGAATTGAGCCATTTTTTTTTACCTTTAAGTTAAGTTTGCAACCCGATATTAAAAATTATTTAATCACAAAAGAAATAAATATGGTATCAAAAAAACCTCACAATATTCTTATCATCGACTTAAATAATTTTGCTCGCTATCCCACCTTGGCAATTGGTTACTTGGTGGCACCTCTACGTACCGCAGGATTTCAAGTCAAAGTACTTTCTCCACTTGTTCATGGTGTTCCAGCCGTCGAACGTGAGAGGCCGGAAAACGCTTGGGATCAAGTTAAAAGACGTATTCACTTTTCCACGCATCCTGCCGTTATTCAAATGCATGACAAACTTTACAAGCTACATTTATGGTCGATTTCTCGCGTGCATCCCAAGTTCATTAAAGAGCTCAATCAAACGCTTAAAACGGGTTCGATTGATGCTATCCTGGTTTCCGCATACGTGCAATATTATCCGTCTATTGTTGCGATTGGAGAACAGGCAAAGCAGCAGGGCGTTCCTTTTTTGTTAGGCGGACCAATCTTTAATATTCCTGAAATCACCCAAGAATGGCTTAATATACCTGGCGTGAGTGCCATTTTCGGAGGCGAAGCAGACTTTCTGCTACCCGAACTTGTTGATGATCTTATTCAGGGAAAAGATTTGATGAAGTATCCAGGTATTTTCTTGCCGGATGGTCGAACAGCCCCTCCCGCGCCACCATTGACAGCAATGGATAAGTTACTTATTCCTGATTTTAGTGATTTTCCTTGGGAGTATTACACTCATCGTGTTATTCCCGTCATGACGGGGCGAGGATGTGGCTGGGGTGCTTGTACATTTTGCAGCGATGTCGTTTCTGCTAATGGTCGAACTTTCCGATCACGCCCTGTTGATGCTGTGCTGGATGAGCTTGAAATTCAATCAGAGCGTTATAACAGTCGGGATTTTATTTTTCTCGATATTAAACTTAACTCTAGTCTGGCCATGTGGGATGGGATCATCAAGCATTTTCAGGAGCGGATTCCCGGTGGTCACTGGATTGGCACAGTGCATGTAGAGGGAAAAGGGCGAAATGGCCTTGAGCGCGATAAACTTTTGGCAGCACGAGAGGCTGGCATGATGCGAATAAGCTTTGGACTTGAATCAGCTAGTCAGGAGTTGAATCAGCGCATGGGTAAAGGAACCCGCATTGAGCGAACTTCACAATTTATTCGTGATGCTTATGATGCTGGCATCAGTGTACGTTCAACGGCTATGCAGGGGTATCCTGGTGAAACGGCTGCTGATCTTGATAGTACTGCTGATTTTCTACGGGATCATAAAACGCATTTGGATCGTATACACTTTTCGCGCTTCACGCCCATTCCTACTACCCGTTTTCAAACATTATATGAAAGCAAGCCAGAACGCTTTCCAGGTATTACTAATATTACATGGGATTACCGTTATGCACGAGGGGACTATTGTTATAAGCCCGCTACAGATCGAAAATACCGTCAAGCCAAAGCACGTCTTCTAGGGATTGTTCACGAAATCAATAGTAAGCTGCTACAGGATGAAGCTTGGCAGTTTGATGGCTTAATGTAGGCGATAAATCGCCTACTACGAACCTTTAACTTTAAGCGCATCGTTATCAATACAGTCCTCAAGTTTTTCTATCACCTCAACATCTTCTATCGGCACCACTGTCAAAAAAAGCGTCTTTTCGTACACCAATGTCAAACGTTTCCTATCGGTGGTAGCCATCTTCAGTACTTCTTTTAAAGTTGGTCGTGCAATGTCGCGTACTTTGGGTCGTGTGTCGGACTCAATGCCATTAAGTTAAGCCCAAAGACGTTCTTTTGTAGCCCATCCAGTGTTTTTTTTGCCCACCTGTCCCCAACAAAAAGACGTGGTGAGTTACATAAAATCCTTAACTTCAGTTGTTTCGGGAAATCCGCTCCGCTCCATTCCCGAAACAACGAAAAACCTCTGAGGTTAGGACAAAACTTTTCTGGACAACTATAGTCTCCCCCGCAGGTATGGCTAAATGGTTTAAAATGACTCTGTTAACTTCAGTTGTTTCGGGAAATCCGCTCCGCTCCATTCCCGAAACAACGAAAAACCTCTGAGGTTAGGACAAAACTTTTCTGGACAACTATAGTCTGTATGGCTAAATGGTTTAAAATAACTCTGTTAACTTCA
>JBDLJY010000166.1:0-14261 GCA_039714115.1 Pseudomonadota bacterium
AGCCACCGGCTGTGGGGATAAATTCAAAGGGAACGCCATATATTTCAGCATATTCAGCCGGAAAAGCTTCAAATTTAACCGTTTTGCCTTCTACTTCTACGCTATGCGGTTCGGTTTCGTAACTAATACGACGTAAACCTCGCCCTACCACTTGCTCACATAATAATTGAGAACTAAAGGCTCTAATGCCTAAAATATGAGTGACTCCATTACAATTCCATCCCTCGGTAAGCATTGAAACCGATACCACACACTTGATATGTTCACCCAATTTGCCCTTTTTACCAACGGTATTCATCACTTCCCGCAATAACTCTTCATCAGTGATATTATCAACACTGCGCCCCGGATAGCGTTGTTTTATCTCTGCCTTAAATTCTTCTATTTCAGTGCTGACTAATTGCTTAAACTCCTTAGTCAGAGCTTCACCGGATTCTAGTTGTTGACTGTCTATCAATAAAGTATTAGGTTGTGCTAACCATTGCCCATTATAAACATTACTAAAAATAGGCAACTTACCTTCAATCAATGAGTTATCACCATTTTCATAACCCGCGATATAATCAAATATACGCTTAGAAGTCATGGTATTATTGCACACCACAATAAACACGGGCGGCATACTATCAGGGTAATCAGTGCGTCGCTTATTCCATAAATTATAAGCCTTTTGATAATTATCATATAAAGTACTTAACGCATTTTCAAATTCTTGGGGATAAACAAATTCAGTCTCTTGGCTCTTGCGAGTCCCTTTAAAAGCTTTACCGATATGTTGCCATAGATTACGATTAATCGGATTTTGATTAATCGTATTATCATCAACCGGCACACGAGGCACTTTAACAATCCCACTTTCAATCGCATCGGTTAAGGAAAAATCACTGACTACCCAAGAAAACAGTGTCCCTTCACCATAACCAGAACCGGCTAAAAAGAATGGGGTGGCAGATAAATCATAAACTGCTTTTATACCGAGTTTATTTTTAATCTGTTCTAAGCCAGTAATCCAAGTGCGTGCTTCTTGAGCATTGCGTTCCGCCTCTTTCCTAGCATCACCGGTTAATTTTTCGGACTTTTCCTCGGTGGGCTTGCGATGATAACAATGATGGGCTTCGTCATTAATCACAATAATATCTTTACCCAATTCACCACAAACACGCTTAACCATTTGCCCCGGGCTTTCTTTGAATAAATCGGGGTAACTAGCTTGCCCTAAAATATTTTTAGTGAGTTTAGCTGCGTCAATATTATCTCTCAGCATAAAGGCATGATAATTAGTAATGACTATTTTGGCTCTACCCAAATCTTGTAAATAGGTATTCGGCACTAAACCAAGTTTTTGATAATAGTTTTCAATATCATTAGGCAATAGCACCCGTAAACGATCACGAATAGTAACACCGGGCGTAACGACTAAAAATTTATCTGTAAAACGAGGGCTTTTAGGGTGTGCGATTTTATTCAACACTTGCCAAGCGATAAGCATCGACATGACAACGGTTTTACCGCTACCAGTTGCCATTTTACATGCTAAACGATTGAGTTCTTTGCAGTTTTATGGCGTAGCTTGCTCATTAACTAATGCCAATTGCTCTAATAATTGTTTACCCAATTTGTCTTTATTCGCGGCTTCAGTTAAATAGATAATCGTTTCAAGTGCCTCAATTTGGCAAAAAAATAATTTACGCTCTTTATCGGGTGCTTGCCAATGTTCTAATAACCGTCGCGTGATTTGAGTCACATAAGGAGAATTTTTATTACGCCAAATACTGACTTGCTGGCGAATTTTATTGATTAACGGATTAGGGGTGGCACGGCTTTGCATTTCATAATCCATTGAACACTGTCCACCACGCTGTTTAGGTTTGGGTATGGGAATGAAATAAGTGCTTTCCCGCCGCCCTTTAATAATCTGGTTAGTGATTCCAGTGTCGGTAAATTTAAAGTGCCGCTTAGGCATTTAAAACGGCGAGTTAATAACGGGGTTTTCTATAATATCTGTCATTTTTTCAAAGCCTCTTATATATAATAATAGGGATCAGACTTCTATTATTCAAAACTAAACCTGATGTCTTTATGAAAATACAAGCTCATTTGAAATCATAACACAAAAAGCGCGTAATCATCCAAGCCTTGTGGAGTCCTAAATCCACCCTCAAAAGATTTATCGGTTTTAACAGGCACTCTTTAAATTTGGCAAACTAACAATGGCCTCTAGCCCACCGTTAACACGATTACGCAAGATAATATCTCCCCCGTGAGCACGGGTTATATTTCTTGCTATGCTTAATCCTAAGCCGGTACCGCCCGTCGCCGAAGGAATTGGGATTTCAACGCTTGAGAGAGTGCTGTCTCATCATTGGTTC
This sequence comes from Pseudomonadota bacterium, assembly GCA_039714115.1. Taxonomy (GTDB): domain Bacteria; phylum Pseudomonadota; class Gammaproteobacteria; order Beggiatoales; family Beggiatoaceae; genus Thiomargarita. Next base: position 2,370 of record JBDLJY010000166.1, read on the forward strand.
AAAGCCCTCAACCGTCGTACCTTGCAGCGCCGCTTGGAACGTCTCCTGACAGACAAGCGCATCACGACCGAAGGCGAAAGCATCGCGCTGGTTTACAAGCGTGGTCCTGATGTGGACATCAGCACGGAGTCTTTTGGCGTGGCGCTTTCGCCGGAGAGCCGCATCATTCGCGATCTGGTGCGACAACCGCTGATGCAGCGTAAACCGGTTGCTTATCAACGTTCATTTTTGGAGGAGTACGAGCCGGGTATTACCTTCTATCTCTCCGAATCCCTACGCACCCAGTTTCATGAGATGGGACGCACTCTCGCGGAGGAACAGCCCGCCGGTACCTACGCGAGAGCAATTTTGAACCGTTTGCTGATTGACCTGTCATGGGCCTCTTCTCGTCTGGAAGGGAATACTTACAGCCGTCTTGATACTCAAAACCTGATCGAATTCGGTCAGGCGGCGGAAGGTAAAGACATACTGGAAACCCAGATGATCATCAATCACAAGGCTGCCATCGAAATGCTCATCGAAGAAGCTGATCAGGTCGGGTTCAATCCTTTCACCTTTCAAAACCTGCATGCCATCCTGTCAGAAAACCTGTTGCACGACGATGATGCCTGTGGAAGGTTGCGCCGCCGACCGGTCGATATTTCCGGGTCGGTATTTCACCCACTGCCCCAAGTTTTGGAAGATTGTTTCCGTCTGCTGCTACAGAAAGCTTCCGCCATCCCCGACCCCTTCGAGCAGGCCTTTTTCGTGATGGTACAGTTGCCTTATCTGCAACCGTTTGAGGATGTCAACAAGCGTGTCTCTCGTCTTGGAGCCAACATCTCGTTGATTCGGAACAATCTCTGCCCCCTTTCCTTTATTGACGTACCTGAGCAGGCGTACCTCGATGGCACTCTGGCTGTGTATGAATTCAATCAGTTTGATCTGTTGCGGGATGTGTTTACTTGGGCTTATGAGCGCTCATGCCAGCATTACCTCGCAATCACTCAAACCATGGCTGAGCCGGATCCTCTGCGTATCCGCTATCGGGAACCATTGTTCATGGCTGTGCGAAAAATTGTCCGGGACAATAGGGAACCCACGAATATCCGGCAACTGACGGATGAACTGATACCTGAAAATGACAGGGAAGCCTTCAACAAAATGGTACTGGATGATTTACAGCGGTTGCACGAGGGCAGCGTGGCCAGGTATCGGCTGAAATTGTCTGAATTTCAATCGTGGAAGGCGTTGCGGATTTGAAAACAACAAAGAAAAACTTAAGGCACTTTTAGACAGAGTCTTAAGATTGAGTTAAGATTTTGCGATTATTATAGACGTCCAATTGGTTTTCAAGCCAAGCATAATAACAAGGAGTCAAAAATGAAAACTCACCACATGGCAATGATTATTGGGTTAGCAGCGACACCCATTTTATACGCTCAACCCCCGGTAACGCTTCAAGAACCAAATCAGCCGGCGTTACAGAATAGTAACAATTTTGTTGAAAATGTGGAAGTCAAAGGTCAAATCACGGCTATCAATGATAACATTTTGACTATCAATGTTTTTGAAACTGAACATTTTCAACCGGGCGGTAACATGGTGGAAGCCGACATACAGAATGCTCAATTTGAGCATGGCAATCGTGCCGATTTGCGTCAAAATGCTTTGGTTGAGATCGAAGGGCATTGGGATGGCAACCGCCTCTACGCCACCGAAGTTGAATTTGAAGATTGAGACAACTCGACACTCACCCGCAAGAGGATTGGGGTGAGGAGAAAGGGCGAATGCGTGGCACCATCGTAGTGATGCGATTTCTTCTTTGGTAAACTTGGCCTTATTTAATGTTCTTAAGTTTGCCTTAAGATAACGCTGTTAAAATTTCTATGAACTCATAAAAGAGAAATACTACCATGAAAAAAATCAATTTAGCACTCTTTTTGCTGCTATTTAGCCACTTGGTTTGGAGTGGCGAATTATACACCTCTAATCCGGTACTTAATGGTGATAACGGCAAAATCGTTGTGATGGCTCGCTTTAATACGCCTGAATCAGGTGATATGTACATTATCACTCTGATTGATAATAACATTTTGTTTTTCAACAAAATGTCTGGTTGGAACAATTTTCCGGTTCCATTTATCGCTAATAGCACTTTCCAAGGCGAATACACTGTGTTCTCAGTTGACGCTAAGCAAATGGCTCCCGGCAATTATCAGCTTTTTCTAATAGTGACTGTGGTTGATGGTGAGCCACTTGATTCAAATGATTGGATTGGTGGATTAGATGGCTTAAGTTCAGTTAATTTTAATGTCAGTGTGCCATTTGAAGCTCTAAGTCAGGTTAAAGTACTCGCTTTTAATGATCTAGGTATGCACTGTATGGATAAAGAATTTTCCATTTTTTCCATCCTGCCACCGTTTAATGTCGTAAATGCCCAAGTTGTGGGTCAGCGTAACGATGGTTCACCACAGCTTCTTAAATCAAACGAAGTTGAATTACGTTATTCTGCGATAACAGATAATAAGGGTTCTATCAATAGCACTAGCATTGATAAAACCGATTTTTGGCAGTATGCCTCGGATTTGTTTGGAGTTAATTTACAACCGGGACAAGGCTTAACGGGCTTATATATGCCGGCGGACCATCCACAAAATCCAGGCCCACAACCATTCCACTATAATACTCAACATGGCTGGTATAGTGCTGATGGTATTCCTATTACTCCAGTAGATGATGCCGATCAAATCAATACCTATCCGATGTTACGGATAAGTGCCTATAAAAATGGGACATTGTTAGGTGAAACTGATGTAGTAGTACCGGTTGCAATGGAAACTGATTGTCAAAATTGTCATGCTACCGGGGAAATGGCAGCTAATGACCCGACTATTCCTTGGGCTGATGATGACGACTTAGAAGTGCAAACTAAGAAAAACGTTTTGATTTTACACGATGAACAAAACCAAACTGATTTACAAAATCAAACCCCGGTATTGTGTGCCAGTTGTCATTATTCGCCACCACTTGATTTAGCTGGGGAAGGTCCACAGGGACCACAAAAAGATTTGCCCACTTCCTCCCAAGTAATGCATAAATTTCATGGGGAATTGCGTGATACTGATGGAAATTTAATTTTCCCAAATGACGCGCCAGTGGAACAAACTTGTTATCAGTGCCACCCCGGTAAACAAACTCAATGCCAACGTGGCGCGATGAAAACCGCTAACTTAGAATGTAATGCCTGTCACGGCGGTATGTTAGCTGTGGGCGGAAAATTCCGGTTACGGAAAGGTGGCAGTCTTGATGGTAAAAATGATCGTGGTAAGCGTCGTGCTTGGGTTGATCTACCACGTTGCCAATCTTGCCATACTGGTGATGCAGTTCGTCATTTGAAGGGTAAGAAGCTGGTATTTCATGATGATGGTATTCGGTTACGGCAAGCTTATAAAACTGGTGATAAATCTGCCTCGCCGCTACTCGCTAAAAATCGACGCTTTGCGGAAAATAAAAATACCTTGTTCCGTAACAGTAAAGGACATGGAAAAGTTGCTTGTGAAGGCTGTCATGGTAGTCCCCATGCCATTTGGCCTAATGCTGATGCTAATGCCAACGATAATGTGACAGCTACCCAGTTACAAGGACATGTTGGCACCATTATTGAGTGTGACACTTGCCATGCGCCGGGTAGTTTAGAGATGACTACAAAAGGCCCACATGGATTGCATAATGTCAATGATCCCCGTTGGGTAGACGAAGAGCATGAAGAATTTTATGAGCATGATGCTAAAGGTTGTAAAGCCTGTCATGGTAAAAATTTAGAAGGTACCCCTTTGTCAAAAGTCGCTGCCAAGCGACGCTTTAAGGTGGAAGATGACATAGTGACTTTACAGAAGGGAGAAGAAGTTAGTTGTGATTTATGTCATGAAAAACCTGATTAGGAACGATCCTGAGATTGAGACAACCCGACACTCTCCCGCAAGAGGGTGAGGAAAAAGGAATAAAGAAAATGAACGCTACAGACACTCTTAAAGAATATCCCGTTTGGGATCGTACCACCCGCTGGTTTCACTGGATTAATGTCCTGACGATTATAGGTCTTATCGGGGTGGGCTTAGTGATTTTATACGCCAAAGAGCTTGGCGTTAGCACGGATGGCAAAATTTGGCTGAAAACGATTCACGTCTATATAGGTTACGTGTTTTGCTTGAATCTCGTGTGGCGTATTATTTGGGCATTTGTGGGTAATCAATATGCCCGTTGGAAAGCTATCCTGCCCGGGGGTAAAGGATTTTTAACCGCGCTGCGTGAATACAAAGCCGGTTTTCGTAGTGGTAACATTCAGTATTATCAAGGCCATAATCCAATGGCAAAATTGATGATTACGCTGCTACTGGTACTGCTGATAACACAGGCGATCACCGGGCTAGTGCTGGCGGGAACAGATATTTATTTCCCTCCGTTTGGTCAAACGATTAAGCAATGGGTTGCCGAGGATGCCAAGCAAACCGATCTGATAAAGCCTTATTCCAAGGAAAACGTCAACGAGGATCGTTATGCCCAAATGCGAGCATTCCGTAAGCCATTTATTACCATACATTTATACAATTTTTACCTGCTCCTGATTGCCATCATCTTGCATGTGGGCGCGATTGTCGTCACCGAGGTGAGAGAAAGGAGCGGCTTAATTTCTGCAACGTTTACGGGGCGGAAGGTTTTTCCTAATAAACCGGTTGATGCCGATTAGGATCTAACGGAGGTATTATGTCACTAATCAATTCAGACAAGTCCATTGTTATTTGGATACTGGCAGTTATTGCGGTTTTATTTGGGTTACTGACTATAAAATCTGGCGGACAGGTTTTGTTTGGAGGCAGTTCATATCAGAAAGCCGCCGGTAATTATGTTCTATTCGTCGTTTGGTTTAACTTCATAGCAGGATTTGTTTATTTGGTTGCGGGAGCCGGTATTTGGTTACGCCAACGTTGGGCTGTTTGGTTATCCCTTTTAATTGTTATAGCAACTCTCATCGCTTTTGCATTTTTTGGATTACACATATTTAAATAAAGGCGGTGAATATGAAACTCGTACCGTTGCTGCAATGAGTCTGCGAACTTTAGTGTGGATATCGATTTTTATATTTTCTTATAGAAAATTAATTCGTCAATAATGTCAATACCTTCGCCAAATCGCTCCCGGTGTCATGAACAGTTGAAATCAACCACTTACCGTAACATTTTTGATTTGGCGAAGGTATTGAATGTAGTCATGTATAAAATATCATGAATACTCAAGAACTCACATTCATTATTTTTACGGTTGTGGCTGTTCAGGTTGCCATTTTCGCTTTAATTGCATTTTATCGGCATTGGTTGTCCTACGATGAACTGAAAAAGCGTTTGGATAATCTGACAGATTATCAAGAAGAATATGCTCCGCATAGCCTATTATCCGTTTCACCCACAAAGCCATCATGGACTGGATTTCGTGATTTTATAGTTCAGCGTAAACTGGTTGAAGATCAAAACAAAACTATTTGCTCTTTTTTCCTAACGCCAGTTGATAGAAATCCACTGCCATCATTCAAACCGGGACAGTTTCTGACTTTTCAATTAAATATAAAAGACGAAGTAAAGCAAATATCAGAAAAGCTTGTTAGATGCTATTCTCTTTCGGACAAACCAAGTCCTGATTATTTCCGCGTGACGATAAAAAGAGTGCCTGCTCCTTCAAATGTTCCTAATGCTCCGCCCGGGCTCGCGTCTAACTATTTCCATGATAAAGTGCATGAAGGTGATATCTTAGCCGTCAAAGCACCGGCGGGTCATTTCTATTTGGATACCGAGGGAAAAGATCCCATTGCCTTAATAGGGAGCGGAATCGGGATTACTCCTATGCTTAGCATATTAAACGCCTGTATTCACAGTGAATCTAAGCGGGAAATCTGGCTCTATTATGCTGTTCGCAATAGCGATGAGCATATCCTGAAAGACTATTTAGAGGAGCTGGTAAAAACTCATCAGAATTTACACCTTCATGTCGTTTACAGTCAACCCCAAAAACCAGATATCAAGGGAACTGATTACCATCATTCAGGCCATATTGATATTACTTTATTGCGTCTGACTCTGCTTTTGAAACCCTATCAGTTCTATGTTTGTGGTCCTAAGCGAATGATGGAGACTCTTGTCCCTGATTTGAGAGATTGGGGAGTTCCCGATTCTAACATTCATTATGAGACATTTGGCCCGGCTTCCCTTGTCAAGCAGGAGAAACCACGCCCCTCATCTTTAGAGGCAGAAACGAGAACATCAGAACTTACCGTGGTTTTTAGCCAATCAGGAAAGACATATCAATGGAATAGCAGTGCCGCTTCCCTGCTTGAATTTGCAGAAGAAAACGGAATACAGATTGATTCTGGATGTCGTGCTGGTAGCTGCGGCTGTTGCCAAACCACCATTAAATCAGGTGAAGTGGAATACGTCCAATCGCCAGATATTGAGCCGGAACAGGGCACCTGTTTACTTTGTGTTTCAGTGCCTAAGACTCATCTCACTTTGTCGGCATAATCATCATGAAAAATTCATTATTCTGGAAAGAAGTCGTCCCGTTTTTCTTGACATTCGCTTTATTGATGGTTGCGACCATTATAATGGACTTCCTACTGCACCAATTTCAGTTGGTTTGGATCGGACGTTACTTGGGGATTCCAGGCACTATTCTTATTCTCTTGTCATTTATCTATTCCTTGAGGAAGCGCAAGATGATCCACATTGGAAACCCCAAATTCTTGCTCAATTTACATGCTTTTCTCACCTGGTTTGGAGTACTACTGATCTTAGTCCACGCTGGTGTCCATTTTAACGCGATTTTGCCCTGGTTGGTTGTTATTGCCATGCTGGTCAATGTGATTAGCGGATTGACGGGAAAGTTTTTATTGAATAGGGCGCAGCGGTATTTGTCATCCAAAAAAGCCGATTTATTGCAGCAAGGGATGTCTACGAAGGGTATCGAAAAAGAGATATTCTGGGATGCGGTGACATTAGATTTAATGAAGAAATGGAGGGCGGTGCATTTTCCGATTACTTTGGTTTTTAGTGTCTTGTCCCTCATTCACATCATCAGTATTTTTCTATTTTGGGAGTGGAAATGAACACCGTTAACTTTCTCATTAGAATTAACCTGTTAGCCTGCATCTTCCTGGTTTTTTTGTATCCCCATTTGATGGTTAGCCCAGGAATACTCATGGAAGGGCACCAAGACTTAACGACAGATTGTTTCTCATGTCACACCCTCTTCAGAGGAAGTTCATCTGAAAAGTGTAGTGCCTGCCATTCAGTTGATGAAATTGGGCTCCTGACTACCAAAGGAGTCGAAATTCAGAACAGAAAAGAAATAAAGGTTTCATTTCACCAAAATCTGATCGAGCCAAATTGTGTCGCCTGCCATAGTGATCATCAAGGGGACTATCGAAGTATCCAACGCTTTTCTCACGAATTGTTGAGTCTTTCGGTGCAAAACAATTGCGATAGCTGCCATCAGAAGCCAACAGACTCTTTGCACCAAAAGTTAGCTGGAAACTGTGACCAATGTCATAGTCAAACTAAGTGGGTACCCGCAACATTTGACCACGACAAGTATTTTCGTTTTGACTCACACCACGAGACTGAGTGTGTCACATGCCATCTGAACAATAACTATAGCCAATATTCGTGTTATGAATGTCATGAACATAGTCCCTCAGAAATAAGAGAGGAACACCTTGAAGAGGGTATCTATGATTATGATAATTGTACGGAGTGTCATCGTAGCGGTGATGAGGATGAAGCTGAACGTCTTTGGCAATCAAAAGGCAGAAATGACGATGATGATGACGATGACTAGAATTTGTGAAAACTGCACTAAACAGGTCAACCCGATCCGCTTGGCATAGATAATCCATTATTGGTTTGGTGCGGATTGATAAACGGAAACATGCCTACACTTTTTATGTCAGCACATTATGAAAAACGGTTTTGAATGGATAGACACTCGACATGATTAAAGAATCTTCACCCAAAATATCACCGGAAATACGTTATATTGCCATACGCAATGTCACCTTCTTGGCTATAACGATCAATATCCTGTTGACTTTTATTAAAATCCTATTTGGTATAGTAGGACAGTCGCAAGCTTTGATTGCCGACGGACTGCATTCTTTATCAGATTTACTCGTCGGTGCGATAACCTTGGTTGCCGCTAAATATAGTACGCAACCACCCGATCTCGAACATCCTTATGGACATGGTCGCATTGAAACGCTAGCGACTATAGCGGGTGGTGGTTTACTGTTATTGATGGCAGGGGGGTTATTGATAGATGCCCAAAGGCGTTTATTTGAAGCAGAATTGTTATTACGGCCCACTGGTATCAGCCTCGCGGCGGTCATCTTGTCCATTGTCATCAAAGAAGCGATATATCACTATACAATCTATGTCGCTAACCGGGTGCGCTCACCCATGTTACGTGCCAATGCGTGGCATCATCGTAGTGATGCGATTTCTTCACTCATAGTGTTTGTTGGCGTGGCTGGGACTATGATGGGTTTCCTCTGGTTGGACGCTGTCGCCACGATTGGTATTAGTTTCATGATCGGCTATGTTGGCTTTTCGTTGATCTTGCCCGGTATTAATGAGTTGGTGGACAGGGGATTAGAAAAAGAACAATTGATTGAAATTAAAGAGATTGTTAACTCTGTGACGGGTGTTCGCGCTTTGCATCAGTTACGTACCCGCAAAATGGGGGTTAATGTGTTAGTGGATGTGCATATTTTAGTCGATCCCCGTCTCAGTGTGTCAGAGGGCCATCAAATTGGTGAAGCCGTGCGTACCCGTTTGATGGCGCAGAGAGAAGAAATCACTTCAGTGTTGGTGCATATTGACCCAGAATACGATGAAAAACCACCGCCAACTTGGAATTTGCCATTACGTGATGAGATCATAGCGCGTTTGCAGCAGCACTGGCAATCAAATGAGGCTGGCGGTGCGATTGAGCAAATCACTTTGCATTATTTATCGGGTAAACTGACAGTAGATATTGATTTACCTTTAACAGTCGTGCAAGACTTCAAAGAGGCACAGGCTTTATCCCAACGTTTTACCGAGTTGGTGGCTTTTGATCCGGATATTCATGCCATTAATGTCTATTATCGCGCCACTGCCTACCAAGCAAAGCGGGTATTAAAACCGAGTGATTTACAGAGATTAATTGGCAATCTTTAAATCGGTGGTCAAGGTTTCACTGCCAATAAAGCCGCTTTTGCTGTAAAAAATCTACCCGCACACATAAACCCCTACCATTCGGCCAATGCCATATCGTGCCGAGATATTGCCCGCAGCGCGGTACGATATGGCATTGTACCATTCGGCACCTCATTTAACTGAATTTTTACTTGTCGTCTCAAAATACCCATTTAAAAAATCTGTTAATTACCGATAAATCCTTGAGTATTTAAGATTCACTTAAGATTTAGCAATTATTATGTTGTTTTTACTTATTGAGGACTACCCGGCTGATTAATAACATTAACAGGTATTTATATGAAGTATATAAAAATCACAATAGTATTTATTCTATTCTTCACGAGTGCAGTGAACGCTCAACAGGCACCTGATTTCAAACTGGCGGGTATTGAGGGAACTATCACATTAAGTCAATTCAAAGGTAAAGTGGTATTACTTGATTTCTGGGCATCATGGTGCGGCCCCTGCCGGCTGTCATTCCCTTGGATGAATGCAATGCAGGAGAAATATGGAGCGCAAGGATTTGAAATTATCGCTATCAATGTTGATAGAGAGCGCGTGCTTGCTGATGAATTTCTGAAAAAATTACCGAGCAACTTCACGCTCGCTTTCGATCCTAAAGGCACTGTCGCCGCCATGTATCGCTTAAAAGGCATGCCCTATTCTTTTCTTATTGATAAAAGGGGCATCATTCGCAAGCAGCATATTGGTTTCCACAAGCGGAAAGTCCACATCTACGAAGCCGGTATCAAAAAATTGTTGCGGGACAAGCCTTAGTCTGTCACCCTATTTATCACCGAGATTCAGTCATGATTCATAAGCTATTTTATATTGTTTTACCAACCACGATACTATGCAGCGGTTGTGCAGGCGTTCAGCCATGGGAACGTGATTTATTATCCAAACCCGAGATGCAGTTAATTGCCGATCCGATTGAGGCGAGCTTGGACGATCATATTTATTTTAGTAAAGAAGCTTCCAGTGGTGGACGCGGTTTTGCTGGAGGCGGTTGCGGATGCAATTAAAAAATCAGAAAAAAATAGGGGGGGCCTTGAGAGCAGCCACTTCTACTCTGTTGGCCCTTAATTCATCTGTTACTATTGCTGACGAAGGTGATTGGGATATTGACAGCGCGATCCTTTATTATTCTGAAACAGATCGCGTCACGGCAATTGAGCCTGTCATTACTGCTAAACGTGACTTTGGCGAGGAAAAAGCACTCAACTTAAAATTGGTTATTAACTCCCTAACTGGGGCATCAGCGAATGGCGCAACCCCAAGCGATCAAGTGCAAACCTTTACTCGGCCATCGGGTGAGGATTCCTATACGACTTCGGCAGGGGAAACACCCCTTGATGATAGCTTTCAGGACATGCGCGTCGCATTGAGTACACAATGGGATCAGCCTTTAGGGCGGGATTACAAAACCAGTGGGGGTGCTAACGTCTCTACTGAATATGATTATTTTTCTTTAGGAATCAATGGGTCACTCTCGCGCTACTTTAATAATCGCAACACGACACTGACTGCCGGTTTGTCATTCGCTAATGACTCCATTGAACCTGAAGGCGGTGTACCCCGGAAATTTTCTAGCATGGCGATTAATAGCGAGCCTGAGAGTGATGACGAGCATGAGGGTGATGACGAGTATGAGAGTGATGACGAGCATGAGGGTGATGAAAGCAAAACCACGACAGATTTTCTGCTTGGTGTGACCCAAATCATTAATCGTCGTACAATCACACAATTTAATTATTCATTCGGCAACTCCAGCGGTTATTTAACTGATCCCTTTAAAATCCTGAGTGTCGTTGGCAGCGATGGTCGACCGCAGGATTATGTTTATGAATATAGACCAGATTCACGTACCAAACATGCTCTTTATTCGCAGACAAAATATCATTTCAATAAAGACATTGTCGATTTTTCCTATCGTTATATGTGGGATGACTGGGGAATAAGTTCACATACCTTTGATATGCGCTACCGTTGGATGCTAGGTAATAAGCATTATCTGGAACCACATTTCCGTTATTACATGCAAAGCGAAGCGGATTTTTACCATAGATTTCTACGGTATGGTGAGGCATTACCGGAACACGCCAGTGCGGATTATCGCTTGGGTGAATTGAATGGTATTACTTTGGGCATGAAATACGGTATGACTTTAGCCAATGGTCATAAGATGAGCATACGGTTTGAATATTACCTACAATCGGGTGATGCCAACGCAAGCAATGTGCCTGGTATCCTGAATAATCAAGATTTATTTCCTGATTTAGATGCAATGATTTTTCAGTTTAGCTATTCTTTTTAGGTGTCAATTGATTATCCCTGCTACTCATCACAAACAACCCTCCCTTGAAAAAGTAGATGGTTATTATCTTGGACGCTTCCAAGCGATGGCGAGTCCGTGCGAAGTGCTGATGGAGATTGATGATCTGTCGTTGGCAAAAGACCTACTCAGCCTCGCAAGCAATGAAGCTTGGCGTATAGAAAAAAAATTCAGCCGTTATCTTGATAATAATCCGATTGCTCGGCTCAATAACAGCGAAGGTAAAGCTATCAAGGTTGATAATGAAATTGCCCATCTGCTGGACTTTTCCCAGCAATGTTATGAGCTGAG
>JBDLJY010000167.1:0-14199 GCA_039714115.1 Pseudomonadota bacterium
TCCCGAAACTCAAATGATGGTTTCGGGAAATCCGCTCCGCTCCATTCCCGAAACAACTGAATAAAATCAATATTTTAAGCTTAACTTAATGGCATTGACGCAGAGCGTGGGAACGAGGAAAAAATCATATTTTTAACCAATACCAACAAAAAGTAAAATCCATGATTCAAGGTTTTTGGCTTTTATTAGCTAAAGCAATCGCACGTTCTGCATCTCCAAGCTGTCATGCCAACTTTAGAATATCAGGGCGGCGGTAAAAAATTTTATATTTATCATACCCCTCAATGCCCTCCACCCTATTATTACCAAAATCTACATTAATATATTGTTCTCCGTTTGGAGAAGCAGCATAATAACCCTGTTGAGGCATAATAGCAACGCCTTCACCATCCTTAAATCCTGCTAAACGAACAACCTCCTCACCAGTTTCAAGATTCCATAAGCGAGTAGTTGTATCCTTGCTGCCCGACAAGACGGTTTTACCATCGGGAGAAAATGCGACGGAATATACATAGCTAGAATGCCCTTTTAAACTCTTAATGACGCGCCCGCTGGATAAATCCCACCATTTCACAGTGTTATCATCTGAACCCAACAAAGCGGTTTTACCATCGGGAGAAAACGCAACGGCATTCACTCCGTAAGAATGTGCATCTAAGCTCTTGATAACATGCCCGCTAGATAAGTCCCACCATTTCACAACATCCCAACTGCCCGATAAAGCACTCTTACCATCTGGGGAAAACGCAACAGATTTTATTGATTTAGAATGAACATCCAAGCTCTTGATGACGCTCCCGCTGGACAAATCCCACCATTTCATAGTATTATCATCCGAACCCGACAAAGCCGTTTTACCATCAGGGGAAAACGCCACGGACAAAACGGGTAAAGAATGTACATCCAAGCTCTTGATGACACCCCCACTGGATAAATCCCACCATTTCACGGTTTTATCATAACTTCCCGACAAAGCCGTTTTGCCGTCAGGGGAAAACGCGACGGCATTAACATAACTAGAATGTGCCTCTAAACTCTTAATGACGCGCCCACTAGATAAATCCCACCATTTTACAGTTCTATCCATACTGCCCGACAAAGCCGTTTTACCATCTGGGGAAAACGCCACGGATTTTACCCAAGAAGAATGTGCATTTAAGCTCTTGATGACACGCCCGCTGGATAAATCCCACCATTTTACAGTATTATCATCTGAACCCGACAAAGCCGTTTTGCCATCGGGGGAAAACGCCACAGACAAAACGGGTAAGGAATGTCCAAGCTGTAATACAATTTTATCTACCTCCGCTGGCAATGCTCTGACAGGGGAGATTTGTATCAATAGAGTGACTAGGATTATGGTAATATCTTTCATATACATAGTTGTTTTTCCTAAAAAATTTTAATCACACACATCTGGTTGAATCCGATAAGGCGGTTTGGCATGATACTAAAAAAAATTTATTTTTTCAAAATAAGGCTCGTATTTCAGCTTTTCATCATTTCTTCCCAGCGGCACCAATTCAAAAGAGTGAGAAATCATCTCATACGATTCCTGATTGCTCCTTCTAAGGTAATTGGCCGCAAAATGCTCTGTTACCCCGTAGCCGAAAAAGCGAGCCAATCTTGCTATTGCCTTGGGAAAAGCAAGTTGTGCGAATAAGGTACTCTCGGCGAGGCATAATGGTAGTTCGTCAGAGCCAAATCGCTCCATATAAGCCTGTTGGAATTCTGGGACTTCCGAACAGATACTTGATCGGCTTTTCAACTCAGGCTTGGTGTCGCTGTTTGATATAATCTTGAATAAGTTCTAACCACCCATAACGACGAATATATTGCTTTTGTGGATCACGATCCCAAAGCAGTGAGTCGCGTTCTGCTTCTGCCTCTTGCAGTTTGATGATAGCTTTGAATTGTGCCTCATCTAATTGCTTTTCGCGTTTTCCTTTGGCCATCGAAAGTCCCTCACGAATATTCTTTTAACTGCTATACCACTATAAAGCAAACACTAATTTTTCTAAGAGCTTTAACACATCTTCTGAAGAAGAGCCATTGCGAACGGCAGTCTTGACGGGCATGAGCAGCTTTTGCTTAAGCATACCTTCCGCTAATGGCCAGTTAGGCCCGACGACTTGGCCATTTTGGCTTTTACGCTTATATATCTCGCCTGATATGTTTGCTACACTCGCCGTCGGATTCACGTCATAAAATTTCAGAAAGTTGTGATCATAAATCCCGATACCCACGTTGCGGATATAAATCTGGAAGCCACGAATCGCTACAGGCAGTGGTTTTCTGTGCCAATATATATACCCTTGACAGATTAACCATTCCCCCCCAACGACTCGATGACGAATAAAATCTTCAATTTGATAATCATCATGCTCACCCCCTGATGGTAATAAGATGGGCTTGATAAGCGTTACTGACCAACTCTTTGAAGGCAGCCGCAACGGAGTCATAAATTCCAGAGCCAATCTGAAGAAGAACTCCCGCCGAGACTTTGAGAGGTATATATTCTACTAGGGTTTCTTGATGATTCAACGATTTGTTAGCCATTAGGGTCGCCTCCTTTTATAACCCTCTTTCCACGCCTAAACTACACGCTCGGGCGTACAAGGTGCGTAGGACGCACCCTACTTGCTTTTATCGAAATCCGTTGTATTAAATAGCCCTCAAAACCCTCAAAGCCCCGTTTTTATTGACTTACGCCATTTTGCCCTCGATTTCACCGCAAATAGCCCTCAAAACCCTCAAGCGATTAATCATTAATATAGAATAAAGACACTCCGACATCTTTAGTTAAAATATCTCTCCCGAAGTGTATGCTCTCTGATGAGCGTCAATGCCATTAAATTAAGCCCATCTGGATACGCTACCTGTATATCATTAACTTAATTAATGGCATTGACGCTGAGCGTGGGAACGAGAATAAGCCAATCTCCGCTAGAAGTCTAATAAGAGATGAGTTTAAATTAAACAGAGCCCCAAATCGCTTTTATCGAAATCCGTTGTATTAAATAGCCCTCAAAATCTTCAAGCCCCGTTTTTATTGACTTGCGCCATTTGGCCCTCGATTTCACCGCAAATAGCCCTAAAAACACTCAAGAGATTAATCATTAAACTTAGAAAAAAGGGGCAACCATCGTAGGGGCAATCCCTTGTGGTTGCCCGCCCCTACGAAAAACGGCATCAAAGGCAGGGGCATACCCTATCAGGATTGCCCTTAATTTAATGGCATTGACTGGTGGGCTACAATATCTCGGCACGATATGGCATTGCATTTTATTTTCGTTCCCAGCTTGCATTCCCACGCAGCGCGTGAACGAGGAAAGTTTTTTTGACTTTACATCTCCAAAGCGATCAGCGTTGTCGACTCCAACTGATAGATAAACTGGAAATCCAGTTGTACGTTATAATAACGTGAAAATCAATGCTATAAATTCAGAGCGAGGAAAAAAAATATGCCACTACCAACACTCATACAAAGCGGCTTTAGCACACTACTAGATGACATCGTCATCTTCGACAACACTGCTCAAAAAGCGATCTCACTGTTCAAAGAACATTTCACTTTCACCACAGACGAGATCACCAAAGCCTATCAAGACAGTTATGGTTATGCCATTACCGCCATCAGCCTCGGACTGGCTGCCCCTGAGCAAAAATCGGCCTTTGTACAAAGATTTCGCCATTCTAAAATCACTAGTGCATTTGCTGATTCCATTGAAATCAAATATTTCCAACCCTTCGCTCAACAGCGCAGCGTAGAAAGCGAAACTTTATTACGCAATCAATTCATTTCCTCACTCAACCAAATTGCTAAATACAAAGCTCAGCTTTTTCAAATAAAGCAAATCACCCAAGAAGACTTAGCCGCCTTAATTAGTCACAAAGGCAGTGTCGCCATCACCGAATTAGTGTTAGAGCAAATACAACTGATCACGCCCGTTGATGACACCTTAACCGCCTTTCTCAGCCAAGATGATCTTTTAGGCAAAGCACTGATCTATTTTTTCCACGAAATAATCCGCAAAGATCAGCGAGTAGAAAAAACCCAAGCCGCTTTACAAAGAGAAGGCTTATGTATTCAAGTACGAGAACTCCAAGCGGCACTTAAAACTGCCCAAGACAATCTTAACCAAGCCATCGCGGAGCAATCGAGTCAACTGGTTGAAATCGCACAACAACTACAAAATTTGCAACAAGCCCAATCCGCTTGGCAAAGCCGCTCACAACTATTAACGCCCTTTCCGGCTTGGGCAAAATTATTAAATTGCCAACTCGATCACCTGCTAGATTTTGTGACGCAAATCCCTGAACAATTAGAAAAAGTCCATCAAGATGTCAAAAATACTAAAGATTTGGCACATAAAATTTTACAAACCCTCAAAGCACTGATGGCGCGTCAAGGATTATCTTCCCGCGTCAACCCCCGTGATGAATTCACCCTGCACAATAGCAAGAGCCTGAATACGATCCACAGCATCCTTGCCCAATTCAAACAATTGCCATCACAGAACCCTAAATACAGTCAACTGTCCATCATGGTAGGCAGTGCTCTATCTTCCACAGGCGACTTAGAAGAAGCCGAAGCCTTATTTAAGAAAGCCATTGAAAATTCTCACAATCCAGCCGAAAAGGGCTTAGCTTATTTCAACCTATTTCAAGTGCAATTGCGTCGTGATGCCTACGCCGAAGCCTTGGAAAACTTACAAGCCGCCATTAAGCTGGTTCCACAACAATACATTTTACATGACATTCAAAAATATCCCCTTGAAAAATTATTAGGTGCCGGGGGCATGGGCTGTGTTTTTCTTTGCCAAAATCAAAACCGCTTAATTCCAGATAAATGGGTAGTGGTTAAATGTTTCTGGGAAAATCTGTTGGGCACAACTGATCAAGTTTTTAAAGAACCGATTTCAATGCACCAAGTGGCGGGAGATTATGTACCAAAACCCTTAGATTATGGATATGCCGACGTTTTCAACCATGAGCGAGCTTACTTCGTCACTGAATACCTTGAAGGCGCGATAGACGGCGAGGCATGGTTAAACAAATATGGCAAAATGGACTTAAAAACCGCTTTAAAGGTTGGCTTACAAATCGCCAAGGGCTTAGAAATGGCTCATCAAAAGGGAATTTATCATCTGGACTTAAAACCAGCCAATATTTTGTTAAAACAGATAGATAGCCAAATCGATGTCAAAATAATCGACTTTGGCTTATCTCAAGTGACACCCTCTTTAGTGGTTAGCAGAAGTCGTTTGTCGGGGTTTGGACAAGCGATATTTGGCACTTGGGACTATGCGCCGCCGGAGCAACAAGGCTCTATGAAACATGGCAAGCCCAGTGCCAGCAGTGACGTATATGCCTTTGGTGGAACGCTGTATCGTTTTTTGACGGGATTAAGTCCACGACATTTTTTGCCAAGAAAATTGCCTCAAGTGGCAGCATTGCAAGACTTACTATTTGGTTGTGTTGAAGAAGAACC
The DNA here is from genome assembly GCA_039714115.1 of Pseudomonadota bacterium. Classification (GTDB taxonomy): domain Bacteria; phylum Pseudomonadota; class Gammaproteobacteria; order Beggiatoales; family Beggiatoaceae; genus Thiomargarita. The sequence continues at coordinate 5,495 of JBDLJY010000167.1, forward strand.
TTCACATCGCCCCAGTTCGGCAGAATTGCGGAGCCGGTTAGAAGCCATAGAAGCGAGCCGAAATGAAAGACGACAAGCTGAAATAGCGATGAAAAAGACCGAAGGCAAACCCTTTGAATTCGATATTGTCAACGCCAAGGGCAAAATCACCAAACACCTTAGAAAAGAAGCCCACTACCAAACAGAAAAGTTGAACAATGATGTAGTGTTGGAAATGGTTTATATTCCGGGTGGTACATTTATGATGGGATCGTCTGAAACGGAACCGGGGCGAGACAAGAGGGAAGGACCGCAACACCAAGTCACGGTAGAACCCTTTTATATGGGCAAATATCAAGTGACTCAAGCGCAATGGGAAGCGGTGATGGATAATAATCCCTCTGCGTTCAAAGGGAAAAATCGTCCGGTAGAAAGAGTTTCCTGGAAGGATGCCGTAGAATTTTGTGAGCGATTATCCAAGATGACAGGTAAAACTTATCGCTTGCCGAGCGAAGCACAATGGGAATATGCCTGTCGGGCGGGCACGACGACTCCTTTCTATTTTGGTGATATAATTACCAACGACTTAGCCAATTACTGTAATAACTTTTTTCAAATGTTTGCTCGGGAAACAACAGAAGTCGGACGTTTTCCTCCGAATGCATTTAGACTGCACGATATGCACGGAAACGCATGGGAATGGTGTGCTGATTCTTGGCATGATAGCTATGAGGGGGCACCTAATGATGGAAGAGTTTGGGAAGGAAGTTCTGAAAACAGAGTGCGGCGTGGCGGTTCGTGGTCCGACAACCCGAGGTTCGCCCGTACCGCCTTCCGCGAAAGCAGCACTTCGGTCGAGCGGGACGGCTACTTCGGCTTCCGGGTCGTGTCGTCCGTGGCGTGAACTTGTTAGCACTTTGCCCTTTGCCCTTTGGTTTTTTCGTGTGGGGGTCGCAAAGCCCCCGATCTTTTAAAATTTTTGGGGATTGGGGTATTCCATTATATTTGTATGGTTATTAAATGTGCTCGGGAAACTACAAGGATTGTTTATAAAAAAGGATAGTACAACGGAAATAACGGATTGGCTCCATAATCTCTATACCGGGGCTATTATATATCGGTTGAACGGAGCGAAGGCTCTGCGTTTCAGATTAAAGTATTGTTTTAGTAAAATCAATCAGTTGTCCTTAACTTAATGGCATTGACTCCAGAGCACGGCTCAGGGTCAATGCCATTAAGTTAAGGAAAACCTACGGGGCAGTCGAATTTTCCCCGCAGGTTAATTATTACTATAATTTACAACGACCCGAGGTATTGGTCACCCATGACTTATTTTGAGCGGTTTATCATACTGATTTTCCCCGCCGGTTAATTTTTAGTATAATTTACAACGGAATATGTATGGGTCTCCTCGTAGGCCTCAATGCCATTAAGTTAAGACAAACCTACGAGGTTACCCAAACCTCGTAGGTTAATTTTTCGTCGTATTTACAACGTCATGGGTATTTCTCTCCTGTCTGAAACGAAGTAACGGAACGTTCATTTTGGGGGTTTATCATACTGGCATTGATCGCATTCCTGACGGCGCCGCAACAGTGCTAGGCAGCTACATCAAACACGCCAAAGTCAATCTCAAAGAACAGTCCAAATTGGGCTACAATCCAGAAGATTTAGTTTTTCAGGAAACGGCGGATAGTAGCAATTTTCAAGGGCGCTATGTTCTGCGCCATCCTTGGACGGGGACGGATAATCTGAAAAAGCGGCAAGAACAGGAGGGTTAATAGGAGTCCAAGATTTATCTTGGACATACGCCCAAAATAAATTTTGGACTCCAAACATAAAAATTATTAATTTTATAATAAATTTTTCCTGCCAAAAAATCCTATATCAAAAATGTTAAAATAACACTGGGTAAAAAAACACTCAAGTGAGATAATGATGGAAATTGAGATTTCACGCTTAGAAAGTGAAGCCACGAGACAAAAAATACACCTCTATTTAGAACGTGTCGAGCAATTATACACGGATATCCGAACCTGGTTAGCCGACGAAAACTTGAACTTGAAAGTTGTTAATACCCGTGTTGACATATTAGAACAGATGGCAGCTTATCAAGTCACGGGCTTATCAGTCCGAACCCAAGCAGGCAAAGTGCTTGCTGATATTAAACCAGCAGGCGCCTTAGTAATTGTCGCCGAAGGCAGAGTAGAAGTGAAGGGCAGCTTAGGCACTGAACATTTATTATACATGCTTAAACCTCGTCCAGAACTGGGAAAACCTTTATATAAAGGACTTAATCAGGATGCTTGGTACTGGATACAAGATAGTTATCGAAATCGAGCGCACTGTTTAGAAAAAAAACGGTTGCTGGAGTTGATTACTTTAGTCAGTGATTATGAATTCGACTAATCCTTTAGTCCCGATTTGGGCAGCCTGTGTACCTTGCACGATTTATAAAAACTAGAGAAAATCCATGACAAGCAAAAAACTTGATACCGAACTCGAAAAAATTATTGATGCCCGTCACCATGATCCATTTTCAGTGCTTGGCAAACACACCATTAAGGGGCAAACCGTAATACGTGTTCATATCCCTTATGCAGAACAAGTTGCCATTGCAGAAGGCAACCTCCCCATGCGACGGATAGAAGGTACTGATCTATTTGAATGGCAGGGCAGACTTAAAATCCCAGATCGCTATCGCCTCATTTGGCGCGATAAAGATCATCATGAACACATTACCCACGATCCCTACTGCTTTCCGCCCCAATTGTCCGACTTTGACATGCACCTATTTAATGAGGGCAAACATTGGCACGCCTACCGATTTTTAGGCTCACATATCCATGAAGCCGACGGTATAGGCGGAGTACGCTTTGCCGTCTGGGCGCCCAATGCGGAGCGTGTCAGCGTCGTAGGGAATTTTAACCGCTGGGATGGACGCGCCCACCCGATGCGAACCCACGGCAGTAACGGCATTTGGGAATTATTCATTCCTAATATCGCGCCAGGGACTTTATATAAGTTTGAAATTCGCAACCGACAAACGGGTGATATTTCCCTCAAATCTGATCCTTATGGACAACAATTTGAAGTGCGTCCTCAAACAGCCTCTATCGTGAGAGATAAAAAACCTTACATTTGGAATGACACCAAATGGCTGGAGAAACGCAAAACGTGGGACTGGCAACACGCGCCCATGTCCATTTACGAAGTACACTTAGGCTCTTGGCAACGCGGCCCAGAAGGCGAATTTCTCAATTACCGCGAACTAGCAAAACGCTTGGTCGATTATGTCACCGATATCGGCTTTAGCCATATAGAATTATTACCCATCACCGAACATCCCTTTGATGGCTCCTGGGGTTATCAAACAACCGGCTATTACGCCCCCACCAGCCGCTATGGTACGCCAGAGGATTTCCGCTATTTGGTAGATTACTGTCATCAACACAATATCGGCGTATTTTTAGACTGGGTGCCTGCCCACTTTCCCAAAGATGCTCATGGCTTAGGCCGTTTTGATGGCACCCCCCTCTACGAACACGAAGATCCCCGCAAAGGAGAACACTTAGACTGGTCAACGCTGATTTATAATTACAGCCGCCATGAAGTTAAAAACTTTTTACTTTCCAGTGCCTTATATTGGCTAGAAGAAATGCACCTTGACGGTTTACGAGTGGATGCAGTTGCCTCTATGCTCTACTTAGACTATTCCCGCGAAGATTGGATACCTAACGAATTCGGCGGACGTGAAAACCTCGAAGCGATTGAATTTATGCGAGAACTCAATACGGTCGCGCATGGCGAACATCCGGGCGTATTGATTATGGCAGAAGAATCAACCTCTTGGCCTAAAGTCACCCGTCCCATCGAACAGGGCGGATTAGGTTTTAGCCTAAAATGGAACATGGGCTGGATGAATGACAGCTTAAGTTATATGTCCAAAGAGCCGGTTTATCGCAAATATCACCACGACATGCTCACCTTCAGCATGTTGTATGCCTTCACGGAGAATTTCCTACTACCGTTCTCGCATGACGAAGTGGTGCATGGTAAGGGTTCTATGCCCAACAAAATGCCCGGGGATGAATGGCAACGATTTGCCAACTTGCGCCTACTTTATACCTATATGTTTACCCATCCGGGCAAAAAATTGCTATTTATGGGCACTGAATTTGGTCAAGGGCTTGAATGGAATAGTGCCAATACCCTAGATTGGTACGTGCTTGACTATGAATTTCATCAAGGATTACAAGGGCTGGTGAGAGACTTAAATAAACTCTATCACAAATCAGAAGCCTTGTACCAATATGAATTTGAATGGCAGGGCTTTGAATGGATTGACTGCCGGGATGCTGACAACTCGGTGCTAGTTTTTCTACGCAAGAGTGATCAGGACATGCTCATTATCGCGGTCAACTTCACCCCCGTCCCCCGCTATGATTATCGGATTGGAGTCCCCAAATCGGGCATTTACCAAGAAATTCTCAATTCTGACGCAGCTTGTTATGGCGGCAGTAATGTGGGCAATGGGGCAATGGTGCTGAAATCTGAAGATAAACCTTGGATGGAGAGAGACTATTCCATATCTATTACCTTGCCGCCCTTAGCGGGTATTATCCTCAAACAGGTGAAAGAGGAAATTGAGGAGATTAAGGAAGAAAACAACTTAATGGAAACCAAGCCATGCAAAAACACTACCAAGACGCAGCGGATAAGCTAGAAGAAGCCGTTGAAGAGGCTGTCAGTTCTCTGAGAACACAAATGGCGGGCCTCAATATTGATAAAATTGCCAAAGAGTCGATGGCGGTTGAAATCGTCTCATTTCTGTTAGCCAAACGCTTAAGCGATGAACGACAGGCTTTTAACTTTGATGATAGGCAACAGGCGCATCAAGAGGCGATGCACATCATCAAGGCAGCGGTCATCCAGTATCGTGGTGCTAATCTAGTGCCGCCGAGACTTTTTCGCTAACAAATGTTACCATTTATTAACAATGCATTGACAAAGACCTGGAGGGGGTATCTCCCAAAGATCTAAAGAATTCTTAGATCGCTTCGCTTTAGACAACACACCAGAATTGACTTGGTTCTCGCCAATAAGTTGTTGTCAGTTTCAGGTTTTACCAGTCTAACTTGACAGACTGAACCGCATACCTGCCACTTGAACTAGAGCCCCTTGACTCTAGTTGCGTGGCAGCAGACTAAACCAATTATAATTTGTCAAGAAAATATTTAACTATTTTTCTGGTCCCCTTCGATAAGACTTATTTTTGTAAAATATTATTAATATTTGTTAGCAAAATGTTGACTATGCATAAACCCTCGGGGTGGTGGACAGCGACATTAGCGGGCAGCGGCGATTTAACGCAATTTCGGGAAGAGGATGCCCAGAATAAATCGTTTGGTACGCGCTACTATAACGCTGAAATACAAAAAGCCAGCTTTGTGCTGCCTAATTTTTTAATAGAAGCGTTGCCTGATAATTCTTAGACTGCTTTTATTTGGAGTCCAAAATTTATTTTGGACGAGGATAACTAAAAAAAAATGAATTATCCCGAACATTTTGAAGTCATCGTCATAGGCGGTGGACACGCTGGCACCGAAGCCGCTCTAGCTGCCGCCCGACTAGGTGTGCGTACCCTGTTGCTAACGCATAACGTTGAAACCTTGGGCCAAATGTCCTGCAATCCCGCCATCGGTGGCATCGGCAAGGGCCATTTGGTCAAAGAAATCGACGCTTTGGGCGGATTAATGGCACACGCAGCCGATCAAGCCGGCATCCAATTTCGCATTCTCAATTCCAAAAAAGGCCCCGCTGTCCGCGCCACCCGCGCCCAAATGGATCGCGTATTATATAAAGCAGTAGTGCGAAAAGCCATTGAAACACAAGACAATTTAAAATTATTTCAACAAGCCGTTGATGATTTAATCGTAGAAAATGATCGCGTTATCGGTGCCGTCACGCAAGCTGGCATCCGCTTTTTTGCCCCGACTGTCGTTTTGACAACGGGCACATTTTTAGGCGGCTTGATTCATATTGGTTTAAGCAACTATCAGGGTGGACGCGCAGGCGATCCGCCAGCGAATGCATTGGCACAACGTTTGCGTGAATTACCGCTGCGCGTTGCTCGCCTAAAAACCGGCACACCGCCCCGTTTAGATAGTCGGAGCTTAGATTATTCAGTGATGGAAGAACAACCGGAGGATGAGCCAGTACCGGTGTTTTCCTTTCAAGGCGATGCCAGTCAGCACCCGCGCCAAGTTCCCTGTCATATCACGCACACCAATGACGACACCCATGAAATTATCCGCTCTGGGCTGGATCGTTCTCCGATGTACACGGGCGTGATTGAAAGTATCGGACCCCGTTATTGTCCCTCAATCGAAGACAAAATAGTACGTTTTGCCGACAAATCTTCACACCAAATTTTTGTTGAGCCAGAAGGCTTAGAAACTTTTGAAGTTTATCCCAACGGCATTTCGACGAGCTTACCGTTTGACATTCAACTAGCACTGGTGCGCTCCATAAAGGGCTTTGAAAATGCCCATATCACGCGCCCCGGCTATGCCATTGAATATGACTTTTTTGATCCCCGCGATTTGCAGCCAAGCTTAGAAACTAAAGTTATCAAGGGTCTATTTTTTGCGGGACAAATCAATGGGACGACGGGCTATGAAGAAGCGGCGGCTCAAGGATTGATAGGCGGCATCAATGCAGCTCTGCAAGCGCAAGGCAAAGCCCCTTGGACGCCGCGTCGTGATGAGGCATATATCGGCGTAATGATTGATGACTTGATCACGCGAGGCACAAATGAGCCTTATCGTATGTTTACCAGTCGCGCCGAATATCGTTTATTATTGCGCGAAGATAATGCTGATTTACGCTTGACGGAAAAAGGGCGAGCATTGGGATTAGTGGGAGACGCGCAATGGGGTGCTTTTGAATCCAAAAGGGCGGCGATTGAGGCGGAGAAACAACGTCTGAGTCAATTATGGGTTCGTCCCAAGGACGAGATCGATTTTACGACAATTCGCCGTGAAATTACCTTTTTAGAATTATTGCGCCGTCCAGAAGTGACTTATGAGCATTTATTACCGATGGCAGCCACAAACGTTCCCCTCGAAATTCAGCAACAAGTTGAAATACAACAAAAATATAGCGGTTATATTAAGCGGCAAGAGGCTGAAATTGCTCGACTGCGCCGCTATGAAGAGACGTTATTACCTAAAGATATGGATTATAGCCAAGTTTCGGGGTTTTCTACCGAGGTGTGTCAAAAATTGACGGAACACCGCCCTAGCACGGTGGGGCAAGCGTCACGGATTCCGGGGATGACACCAGCGGCGATTTCGTTGCTGTTGGTGTATTTGAAGAAGAAATATGGGCGGCGGTAAAAATTCTATCACCAGCTACCGATAGTGTACTTCCTTCAATTGCATTAGATTCAGCGATCTGTTCAAAACGTTTCATGCCATAAAAGCGTTGCAATGTTTTCTCTGTGAGTATCCCTTGTTGCCTAAGTAAATCACACATGCTCTTCTAGCTTTTTTATTTCCACTAATATTTGCTCTTCAGCTTTTCCATCAAGCAAATATGGGGTTGTATCTAAATTTATCATATATTTTCGGCCACACATAAGTTGGAGTCCAAAATTGATTTTGGACGAGAAGAGAAAGTTGGAGTCCAAAATTGATTTTGGACGAGAAGAGAAAGTTGGAGTCCAAAATTGATTTTGGACGAATTGAATTGCTATTGAGTCTCTGCGACTGACAAGATTTCTGCTAATAACTCTCGCAGTTCCTTCAAATATTGGGCAACAAATAAGTTTAAGCCCGCATAAAAAGGAGTCTGGCAACGAGCTGCTACCCGACGGGCAAATTGATCCACCCAACGTAACGGGTGTTCATCCAAAAAGCGAGCGGCTTCTCTTAAAGTCTCTTGTTGATCGTCCAAAGAAAATAAATGAGCCAAGAATTGTAATTGCAGCACGATATGATCATCCGCCCGAGTCCGCCAATTTTCGGCAACCAAGCCATACTTATCATACCACTGACGCACTTGAAACATAGGTTCTTGATGCGTCAAATGCTCCTCGCTCAACCAAACCGATTCATACGGAGAAGCATGAAAACTATTATTTAGATAAATAGCTGCAAAATCCGCCGCTAAGTCATCTAGCAACGGCAACTCAATTGGCTCAGGCAAGTTTGCCATGACTTTACGCATCAACTCGCAAGCCTCCTCGCCTTGTAAACGTAGCCCAAAATTGTCAGGAAAATGGGCTTGCCTCAGCTCTTCTAATAATGTCTGAGTGAGTTCGCGCTCCTGCAAGAGTGCCAATACTTGTAAATCTTCAGCAACGTGACTACGAAAGTGCGCGATCAACGCATTGTCATCCATATGTGCTCTTTATAAAATCAATGACTTACAAAATGACTTGTCCGTAAATAATTTGTTAGGTAATAAAAACATTAACAAACCCATTATTTTCGGACAAGTCTATTGTTTGTGTGCCTAGTACTTTAAGCAAGAAGATCAATTGGGTTTATTTCTTGCCTTCCATACCACTCATGCCTTCCATACCAGACATGCCTTCCATACCACTCATGCCTTCCATACCACTCATGCCTTCCATACCAGACATGCCTTCCATACCGCTCATGCCTTCCATACCACTCATGCCTTCCATACCAGACATGCCTTCCATACCACTCATGCCT
>JBDLJY010000168.1:0-14144 GCA_039714115.1 Pseudomonadota bacterium
TCTTTTATCGTCTTGACAATTTTTTTTGCGGTGTCCTTGTCTATGCCTTGTTTAATTGTCATTGGCAAACGCGCACGACGATTTTGGATTTCCGGTTGCCCGGCTTCTAGCGAGGCAATATCAATATTGCGTTTTGCCAGTTTTTTATGCAAGATATCTGTCATTTGATTCAGTTGAAATTCATTTTCGGCATGTAAAGTTAAGCTGGTTTCCTGAGTATATTCTACATGCGCGTCTGAACCTTTAAAATCAAACCGTGTAGAGAGTTCTCTATTGCTTTGATCGACGGCGTTAGACAGTTCGTGCAATTTCACTTCTGAGACGATATCGAAGGTTGGCATAACTTTCAATCCGATAGTTGAGTCTAGGGTTGAGCCTTTTTGGCAACAATCTTTTCCTTAATACGCGCTGCTTTACCACGTCGGTTACGCATATAATAAAGTTTAGCACGTCGCACGTCGCCGCGCCGCTTGACTTGAATGGACTCAATCAACGGACTGTAAGTTTGAAATACCCGCTCTACGCCCTCGCCATGGGATATTTTGCGTACTGTAAAGGCAGAATTCAACCCCCGGTTTCGCTTGGCAATGACTAAGCCTTCAAAGGCTTGTAAACGTTGCTTCTCTCCGTCTTTGATTTTGACTTGGACGATGATGGTATCTCCGGATTTGAAGGCGGGTATTTCTCTCGTCATCTGTTCCCGTTCTAACTGGGCAATAATATTTGTCATTTTATATTTTCTCCTTTGGTTTGCTCGTCAATAAATTCATTTAAAAGTGCTAGTTGTTCGGCGGTTAAGCTGAGTTTTTCTAGTAGCGCTGGAAGTCGGTGCCAAGTCCGCCCTAAGGCTTGTTTGTGTCGCCAACGGGCAATTTCGGCATGGTTGCCAGATTGTAATACTGCTGGCACTCTTTGGCCTTCAAATTCTTCAGGGCGCGTGTAGTGGGGATAGTCTAGTAAGCCGGCATAAAATGAGTCTTCAGCCGCGGATGCTTCATGCCCCAAAGTGCCGGGCAGTTGGCGAGTCAAGGCGTCAATGATGACCATCGCTGCTAATTCGCCGCCACTGAGGACGTAATCACCTATCGACCATTCTTCGTCGATGTCTCGCTCTATCAGCCGCTCGTCGATTCCCTCATAGCGGCCCGCCACTAGGATTATACGTTGATAATTCAATAAGTTCTGCACCCCTGCCTGATCTAATCGGCGGCCTTGGGGTGTCAGATAAATTATCCGTGTGTCGGGGCCCATTGTTGTGACGGCGGCCCTGATTGCGGCCCTGATGGGCTGCACTTGCATCACCATGCCGGGGCCGCCGCCATAGGGCCGGTCATCGACGCGACGATGTTTGTCATGGGTAAAATCTCTTGGATTCCAAGTGGATATTTGTAATAATTCCTTTTCTAAGGCTCGGGCTGTGACACCACCACAACGTAGCGCGTCGAGCATCTCTGGGAATAAGCTAATAACGCCAATGTGCATCATGTTTTCGGAGTCCAAGATTTATCTTGGACGGTTTTAAAAATCTTCCTCCCAATCGACTCGCAATACGCGCTGTGCTAAATCGACGTCAAGTATCACAAGCTCAAGCAAAAAGGGAATTAGGCGTTCACGTTCACCTTTGACGACTAATACGTCATTAGCGCCCGTCTCTAGCAAATGGTCGATTTTACCTAAAGTGACTCCCTTATGATTGATCACTGTCAATCCTATCAAATCCGTCCAGTAATATTCACCCTCTGGCGCGGGGGGCAATTGTTCACGGTTAACGGCAATCTCTGCTCCGAGTAAACGGGCGGCTTCATCGCGATCAGGGATCGATTCTAGGCGGGCAATAATCCCTTTACCGTGTGCTTGTCCTTCGGACACTGTCAGTGTGCGCCATTGTCCATGTTGATACAGTTGCCAAGGGGAATAGTTGAGAATGTTGGTGATAGGACTGGTATAAGAAAATACTTTGATCCAGCCACGTACCCCATGGAGGCCGCTGATTCGTCCGATCATTATCCGCATATATTATGAGGTTGGACTTTCTGCTGCTGTGGTTTCGGTTGCCTCGGTTGTGGCTTTTTCGGCAGGTGGTGCTGCCTCGGTTGTGGCTTTTTCGGCAGGTGGTGCAGCCTCGGTTGTGGCCTTTTCAGCAGGTGGTGCAGCCTCGGTTGTGGCCTTTTCGGCAGGGGGGGCAGCTTGCACGGTGGGGGCATTTTTAGTGTGTTGCTTTATTAATTTGGCAACCCTTTCACTCGGTTTTGCGCCCACGCCTAACCAATATTGAGCGCGAGAGAGATCAAGGCGTAAAGGTGTCTCATTGCCGATGGCAACGGGATTAAAAAATCCTAAACGCTCAATATACCGTCCATCACGGCGATTGCGTGAGTCGGTGACAACAATATGATAGAAGGGGCGTTTTTTGGCGCCGCCACGACTTAGTCGAATAGAAACCATGTTATTTTTTATATCCTGAGTTATGCTGCGGACAAATTTAAAATGGGCACTGCAACATTGCGGTTGATCCAATCTAAAATCAAGGCAAAGCGAAAGTTTTTTTTGCGGAGCAAGGCAAAAACTTTTGCCTCGAAAATGATAATTGTTTGCTGATAGGGGTATGCCAATTCGTTTGCTATTTGTTTTTGGTTGTGTTTAAATTTGTGTTGCCCTTGCCGGGGCCAATTCAAGAATTCTGTAGGTTGATAAAATTATCAAGGAAGAAATGGCGCATATCCGAATTTTGATATGGCATTGATTTGTCGCGGTGTCGAGCCACATTCTTAAGTGCCTTTATTTAACTAACTTTTTCGGCGGCAGTTTTTCGTGGCGTGTAGTTTGAACTTATATTTGATGAAGTCTCTAAAAATTTTTACCAATATACTGGCAAAAAAATTATCTTGACTCGGATTGATTCAAATACGTTAAACGCATGGCGTAATTGGGTGCCTATAAATACAAGAAAACCACCTAATGGCGGTTGGAATTGGGAGTTTAAAGTAGCACACTTTCAAAAAAACTATCAAAAATATGTATTCGACATTGCTATTTGGGATGAAAACGGAGATTTAAGTGGTCTTGCTCTTGGCAAGAGAAGTCGTAGTAAAGCGAATTTATCCATTTATTATATTGAGGGTTCACCAAATCAATTATCTCCCCTTAAAGGAGATATTTTTCGTATAATCAATCTAGTTGGTTCTGAATATGCTAAACTCATTGGTATAAATAGATTTAGATTAATTGAACCTGTAGACGGATTAATCGAATTTTATCACTCTTATCACTTTGAATTGAAAAATAAAACATTATTTGGAAAAACTTATTGTGAAAAGGATATTTTATAATGGCATCAATCTATTATGAGACTTTTGGGCTTCAGAATGTCGAAACGCATTATGTCCAATTAAGAATAGCAAGAGTTGATATTTATTCTGAAAAGTCGAGAATAATTTTTGAGAAAACCATACCCATTCCATTATTCATCTTTTTGGTGATCCTTTCAGTTCCATTTTTATTTATTTTTATGTTATGGACATTGGTTAGTTTTATATTGAGCTTTTATTTTGACAAAGTGACTGAACCCTCTTATGAGGAAGCCAAAAAATGGTTTGAAAATAATAGGGGTTATTTTGCCAATCTTTCCGAAGCGGAAAAGCATCGCCTGATGAAAAAGCAGCCCACAAAACCTACACGGGCTTGATGCCATATCGTGCAGGGCGCATTGTGGTTGCCCTTTCCCATTCAATGATCCCAACTTTTGAGCCGAGTATTAAAAAATCTCCGTACAACGAAAAAATGAATGAATCAGATAGAAATCATCGCTCTATTGAATTTGGTAAAGCAATTTTTAAAAAATTGCAGGCAAATAAATCATGAGTTAATTTGTGACACCAGTCTGCTGAGGATTGGAGCGGCACTGGCATGATTTAATTTAATGGAAACTCTGGCAAAGTATCATCAATTTCTGCCATCAAGTCAATGGTATTTTCTAAAGCGGCGATAATGTAAAAATAATGATCACAGTCTTCATAATTCAACACCCGCCCTTTTCTATCTTTGAGCCGAGCCATTTTTGACAAACTTGATAACCGCCAATGTGAAATTGCCAAATTTCTGGTTTGACATGATCAAAATATTGATAAAAAATCCTAATCGCTACCCCTTGCTGAATATTAAACACATGATTAGGTGTTCGACTGCCCAGATTAGTCGCTCATCTAAGTTAGTGCCGGCAAATAAGTTGTTTTGTTGGAGTTGGTTTAGGTAGTTTTAAGCTAATAAATCCTATTTTTTTTAAAAATAGGATTTATCTCGACGTTTAAAAATTTATCAATACTCTGTTTGGTTTTTTGTCAGCGTATTTTTAATCCCTGTAGTGAAATGGGTTAAGGCAGAATTTATTTTGTCAATTCTCGAATAAACGCCGCATATTCAGCATCATCTTGCTTAGCTTCAGCAATTAAAGCTTTAGCATCGGAGTCAGTTTCCGAAAGTTTCACTAATACCTGAAGTTGACGCACCTGCTTAGAGCGGTGTTTACGTAACTCATCACGATTTAAACCCAACAATTTTTCTGTGGTTTCTCCGCGTTGCGTTGTACCATAAACACTCGCAATGCAAGTTTGTGGATCATAATAAAAATTAAAATGAGCGTCTGGATTATCAATACAGGGGTTAATCAATAATCCACCCTCCTTCATCAGGGGAAATTTGTCACCTTTGTGGGCTTTATCATTGCAAACTCCACATGCCAAAAGCAAATTATTCCACGAATAAGTCAATTCATGAAATTTTGATTTTGGACGATAGTGTTCTATATGCCCATAATCTATATGCCTGATTTGACTTTCACAATAAGCACATTTGCCATGAAACATTTTGACTAAACAGTCTTTTATCTGTTTATGTTGATACTTTGACTCGGCATTTTGACGATCTTTTTTTGTTTGAGCCGCAAGTAGAGTCTCAGTCCATTCTTTTGCCTTTTGTACCAAAATAGGTGGTTTATCGGCGCGTTTTACTTTAATCATTTTAAAGTCTTATTCAGAAAATCCTCTATTCTAGCATCAAGTGAATCGGGTGCAGGCGAGCCCCCAAAAGGAAGAGCCATTTGTATAATTGGGATAATTTCCTCCGTTAACATCTTTTCCTCTTTTGGAGTACGTCGCTTTTTTCGCATCAGTGCATCATATCTATCAATGGTTGCCTGTGTTTGTGGAGAAAATGGAGACACTAAATCAAAAGCTTCACTTTGTAAAATACGATCAACATTCAAGGAGGCAATGTTTTCGACTTCTGTAACAATCGTTTCCCCTTCGTGGAAAACAAAACGATAACTCAATGCATCGATACCAGCACCAGCAGCAACTAAGGGGCTATGCGTTGCTACAAAAAATTGTAAATTAGGAAATTGCTCCCGCAATTTGACAGCAATATCACGTTGCCAGATCGGATGTAGATGAATATCTAATTCATCAATCAGAACAACGCCTTGTTCAGCCAAGGGATCATCACTATCAGGAAAAGCAAGTAACAATCGCCAGACTAAATCACCTGTCAAAGCCAACACGCTGCGATAACCATCACTCAAGGTGATGGTTGGCACTTTATGTCCAGCAATATCAAATAAAATACGTCCTTCTGGAGTTACAGAATCAAATTTAACGCCTTGAGGTAATATCTTATTGATAGCCACTATCCCTAAATCCTTTTGGCGTTTTGCCTCGCTATCATTGTTTTTAGCAATACGATAATCAAGGTAAACCATCCAGCGTTCAAAAGCTGCTAAGGGTTGATCTTCATCAAATTGCGTGATGAAATTATTAAACCGCGCTGGGGGTTCTAAGGAAGGGATAATAATCTGATGAGATCGTGTTAAACGGCGAAATGCGCCATAACCGACAGCAAACCAGCCTTTGCCCTTTGAAGTCAAGGCATTTTGGCGCAGCCATGTTAAACGTCTCTCCTTATTTTCAACGATAGTCGGTTCGGTAAATTGCTTACCTCGTATCTTGATGGGTTGACTGCCCGTCATAAAATAAGTGTATTTAAAAGCACGAGTCACTCTCTTTTCGCCACCAAATTTACCCGGATCATTGTCACCTTGGTGAAGACGGAGGGAGATTTTACCCACTTGTTCTTCATGACGTACCCAACCAAGCGGACGTGTCAATTGTTGGGCACCTTCTGGACCCGCTAATAGTAAGCCTAAGGCTTGTAGCGCCGTACTTTTCCCCCCACCGTTTTCACCTAAAAAAGTGATCCAGTGATAGGGTTGTTCTTTTTTATAAAATTTAATTGCCGCTTTTTCAAAGCAACGAATATTTTCTAAAGTTAATTCTTCTACCCACATGTTCAGTTATCAGTTATCAGTTATCGTTTAGGAGTCCAAACTTTAGTTTGGGTGTGTATATAAAGGGTTTATCCCTGTTTATATTTAATCCCTGTAGTTATTAGGGGTTTATCCAAGCCTCCGAGCATAATACTATCAACTTAACGGAAATTTCTGCAAAGTATCATCAATTTCTGTCATCAAGTCAATAGTATTTTCCAAAGCGGCGACAATATAAAAATAGTGCTCACAATCATCATAATTTAACACCCGCCCTTTTCTATCTTTAAGCCATTTTTGACAAACTTGATAACCGCCGATGTGAAATTGCCATACCTCGGATTTGATGTTATCAAAATATTGGGCTTTGTTAATGTAAACACGCTCATCCTTGTAGGTGATTTTTTCAATTTGATTATCGCCCTCAATGGGAAAACCGCAGTCGCTGTCTATTTCTTCGTTTTCCTTCAAATGTATTTTAACCAATTTTTGCCCCAATTGTGCGAGTTTTTGAAAAAGTGCTTTGTCGCTGGTGAGCGGTAGGCGTGGAAAGTCTATTTTTATAAATTCTGCGTAGCGTTGGCGA
Source organism: Pseudomonadota bacterium (assembly GCA_039714115.1). Taxonomy (GTDB): domain Bacteria; phylum Pseudomonadota; class Gammaproteobacteria; order Beggiatoales; family Beggiatoaceae; genus Thiomargarita. The sequence goes on from JBDLJY010000168.1 coordinate 6,903, forward strand.
TGGCTTGGGGCGTGGAAAATGGCGTACATGTAATAAAAGACATTTTCTGCACTGACGGTGTTTTGAAAATCGCCGCTGCTTTCGGGGATGAAGGTTAATTCAATCGTTTTTCTATCAAAAGCAACTGCAAAGTGATCGCGGTGCGTCTGAAAACCTAATACTTTAACCGGCATTATTTCAGTCACTTTCCAGCCTTGCTCATATTCCGCTAGTAATTGGACATTTTGCGGCACGAACAAATAAAACGGTGATTGCGGCTTTAATTTTGTCCATTTTGTTGTAGTATTTAAAGGTTTGTTTTAGTAGTAAATCTACGGAGCGCACTATGTAAGAGACGACGGGCTCTGGGGTATAATAAACGCCGCGCTTTTCTCGCATTTTTGGATCATATTGGGCTAAAAAGGTTTCATAAAAATGGACAATGGGATCTTCTTGGCGTGTGCGTTTGCTAAAATCTGCTAAAATTGAGCCAATATCTGCCCGATTTAGGATTTCGATTAGGTGTTCGACTGCCCAGATTAGTCGCTCATCTAAGTTAGTGCCGGCAAATAAGTTGCGTAAAAATGGGTTGGTTTTGGGCGGCTTGAATTCGAGAAAATGTTTTTCCAAGGGGTGTATGACAGCGTGCTGCAAATAATCCGTAGCAGATGGTTTGTGCGTACATGTCTGCGAATTGTTCTGCTGTTAAATTATCTAGTAAAACTTGGCGAAAGCTTTCTAGCTGGAGATGTAAAGTGCCGTTGTTATCCGGTTCCTGTTGATAGGCTTTTAGGATTAAGTCTCGTGTGAGTCGGGCAATTTTTGCCATGCGTTGGGCTAAGTCATTTGGACTTTTTAGGGTGATGACTTGTGTAGTGAGAAATGTATCAATCAAATTTTCAAAGGCTTGGACATTATCCGCTTGTGGTTTCAATATTTTAGTTTTTTTGTCGAGTTCAGCGAGACGCACTGTCATTTCGGGCTGGTATTCTCCGTCAACAAACAGGCGAAATTCTAAGTAGTCGGTTAAAATGAGGTTGTTGAGGGATTCTAAATAACGTTTGAGTTGCTCGGTTTTTTGGGTTTTGTCTAGGGAGATGCCAATGTCTTTGGCTTCAATGTAGCCCAGGGGGATATTTTTTTCCCGACTTAATACGACATAATCGGGTGCGCCGCAGCTTATTCGGGTGGGTTCGTTGAGGGCGTTGATGTGCGGAGCCAGTGTTTCTATTAGAGTTTCTAGGGCAGCGCGGTGGGTGTGTTCTTTGGCTTTGCCGGTTTTTAGGTTTTGTTGGAGTTGGTTTAGGTAGTGGGTGATGGGTGTTTTTTGCATGGTGTTGCCTGTTTAAGCAGCTAAAGAAATCCTATTTTTTAAAAAAATAGGATTTCTCTTGACGTTTAAAAATTTTATCGTTCCCAAACTATTTAGCTGCTGGTGTTTTGTTATTTATTGGCGTTGTCCCTTCTTTAGATATTTCTCAATACTCTGTTTGGTTTGTCAGTGTATTGGAGGCACATTGTCCAGTGTCAGGTATCGGTAAGTCAAATTTCCAAGCAATATCGTGAAACAGTGCTCTTAAGAACTTGACATCATTTTGCTTGCTTGAAAGTACTGTATTCCAATCCAGTATTTTGAGTGCCTCCACGCCACCCTTCGTTTCTCTATAGCGGTGTTTTCTAGCCGTTTTTTTATCTGTTTCTGGGCAACAAAGATAATCCAGATATTTTTTTGGGTGTTTGTCTCTATTTTCTAATGTCTTTGCCCAATTTGAAGTTCCAGTCGCGGTGAGATAATCCACACCTTGCTCTGTATGTTCAATAACTTGAAATGCCTCTACATCCATATTATTGCCTGAAACAGTTGATTTCAAAATGGCACCGGCTTTATTCAAGGCAGCAGGATTACCGTGCTCCATTTTATCTCCAAAAAAGTAGGCTTCTATCATCGGTACCAAGAGATGAAAAGAGCAATCATTTTGTAATTTTTTTCGTATTCTTTGGGTGCTCTTGTGATCCTGCATTTGGTTTTCAACCGCTTCACGAAAACATTCCACCACTTTTTCGGGATGAGAAAGATTTATAATTTCTAAATCGTCAACAACGATAATCATATCCGCTGCCTTTTTCTGTCCCGCCGTCGTGACTAAAGCATTCGCCAGTTTGTCAACATCTCTCATTTGCTCCGCCATTTTTCTTTTGATTTGCTCATCTATTTTGACAGAGGTAAATCCTTGAGACCATATCGGGGGTAAGAAGTCTAATGTTGGAAAAAATCGCTCTAAAGCTTTAGGGAGGGCGAATTCCAGTTTTCCAGTCACAATAAATTGGAGACTTGGCAAAATGCTTATTCCCCCTGTATACCAAATTGTTTACCATATAAATCACCCAAAGAAAAATGTTTGAGCCATTCTGGATCTTCTAGGGTATCTAAACGGCTGAGTTGTTGTTCTCCGTCCATCACATAAACACGATGCGCTTCTTCCTTAAATTCATTGAGGATGAAGCCTGAGTGTGTTGCCAACAAAATGGTTAAATGACGTTCTTGGGCACGTTCTCTTAATGCCTCAATCAGCATTTTTATCGCGTAAGGATGTAGCCCATTTTCTGGCTCATCAATGGCTACAATTCCATTATCAGGCACAGAGCAAACCGCCATCAGGTGTAATAATGCACATAAAAAACCATTTGATAGGTGATTAATGGGTATGGGAAAATTTGAATCGGGTGGATAGACTTCCAACGAAACCGTTTGTCCAGCGGTTGGAAAGCTCAATTCTTGAGCAAATTCTGGAAAGGTTTCTTGCAAGATATCAAGCACAAATTCATAGCGTTCAAAAAAAGGTTTAGACGTTTTCCATTCTTTCAACACTGCAAAAGCATTTAATCCATAAGGTTCTAGTTCTGTTCCACTATTAGCCGGTGAGCCTGAACGTCGCAGTTCCATTAGTTGATAGTCATGGTAATGTCGATATTTTTTAAGTTGTTGAATCAATCGGTCAAATTGTCCATGATATCTATCACTTTGATAAATACGTCTTAGGGCGACTGTGGTTTCATCTGTCACATATTCAGCATATTCATATTCAAATCGAGAACTACTGGGTTGGGTTTTGAACAAAAAACGACCATTTTGCTTGAGCCTTTCTGGAAGGGGATAAATAGCATCACTCCTATTGATATTGGGACTGATTTCCCATCTCAAATTATCAATTTCAATCGCAAGCAATGTGGGCGCGTCTTTGAGCTTAAAATTTTGAAAACCCTTTGCGCCACCTTCAAGATTGAGCGCCAAACCAAAGCCTTTTTTGAATGTATTAGAAAGTAGGGTGATAGATTTAAGCAATGTGGTTTTACCGGCTCCGTTGGGTCCCACAATGAGACAAACGCCATTTGGATTCAGTTCAACGGCTTCAATACCGCGATAGTTTTTGAGTTCTAAACGAAAACCAGTCGGTTTGTTCACTTCCACGGATGACATGGACATGCCAATTGACATTGTTACTTCGCCTAGAGATTGGCATGGCTTTAAGTCGTAACCTTTTGACTTTAAAAATTTGATTAAACGGTCAGCTTTATCTTTATTCAACTTTTTAAGTGTTCCCCGGAGGTTCAAAGTTTTTTGAATATCATCTGGCAGCTTTTGTCTGGCAAATCTTTTTTCTAGCCAGTTCACCTGACGTTGATGGGAATAACCTATATTATAGTCGTCATATTCTGGATTAAAAAGATAGGCTGAGATCACTTTACCAATGGCCAATTCTGAGCCATCCTCTTTTTTTGGCACAACTAAGACGAGATCACCGATTGAAATCTCATCTTTAAATTGGACAATGGTGTTCACCGATGCGGTTTTCACTTCTCCGTATTTGTCTAAAATTCGTTGTTGGATTGAGTGCTTGTCACAAGCCGTTAAATCACCAATGCCGGGCCAACCAATGGCAATGATGTTGTTTTCCAAAAAATGGGGTATTCTATTAATATTATGTGGGTATGGTCTCATGAGCCAACAATTCATTATTTTTTTTTCTCCTTTTGTAATCAATATAACTGCCCAAAATAAATTTTGGACTCCGAAAAGCTTTAGATTTAATTCCAATCCTTTAATAACTACAAGGATTATAGGATAAACCCTAATGATCGCATTTATCAGTTGTACATCAAAAGTGCTTTTCCGTTGCGCTATCGTGCCCTTGCAGAAGAGCGGTTGAACCCATTTATCCGTCGTCAAGAATGGCTACACGTTTTTCGCTTGCAACACACCTGCGCTTGCTAACCATTTATCGGATAAAAATAACCGTTTATCGGTTATCCAATATGCTGTAGTGATTTTTTTATTTACACTTTCCTCTCATCGGCGCTTATCTAACAAAATATTAAGTAAGTATTTTAAAAATCAATAAGTTATTCTTAGAACCATCCTAGATCCCTCCTTGCGTCGGGACATGCTAGGGACATATGGGCATCACTATAACATAAAAGGTATCTATGATGACTAGCTATAACCAATGGAACCAAGCATTAACTTCCTATTTTATCAGTGGTATGCCGCAAGGAAGTCAAATCTCTCTCAGTCTTGATGATGAGGTTTTGGAATGCTTTGGTCAAAATTTGTCATTTTCTCCAATGCGTACTGACTTTTGTGCCACTGTGAAAGATGAAGCCGTTGTTGATGGTGAGGTGAGGTTAAGCTGTTTACAAGGGCGATTTGCCTATTTCAGAATACAGTCGGCTCAAGATTGGGGCGTGTCCGTCAAGAGGTAACAAGAATAAATTTTGGACTCAGAAAAGCTTTAGATTTAATTTATTCAATTCTGCGCCCCGCCCATAATAATCGTCACGAATCGCATTTATCAGTTGTACATCAAAAGTGCTTTTCCGTTGCGCTATCGTGCCCTTGCAGAAGAGCGCGATAAGTTGCTACAGTTAGGCAATGCACTCAAACCTCAATGCCAGTATGATAAACCCCTAAAATTCAGACCTGCCATGCCATTAAGTTAAGACAAACCTGACAGGTGTCAAAAACCTGTCAGGTTAATTTTTTCTTTAGTTTACAACGACCTGCCATGTTTTGGATACCTGTCAGCCTGATTATGGATCTTAACTTAATGGCATTGGGCTGTAGGGGCGGGGCTGGTGGGCTACATAAAATCCTTAACTTCAATTGGAGCAATACAAATGGCATTTAGTGAATATAGAAAATCCTCAATGGCTGATTTGAAGGTTATTTTTAATGTCAAAGTACTGAAAAACTGGAACTTGTTTGACGGTTTTAAACCGAGCGGTAGGGATTATCAAACTTTGCAAACAACCGTCAAAAAGATGAATTCCCGTATTAACTTATCAAAATCCGATAACGAAGCAACAAGGGGAAGTCTTTTAGTGTCGCGTATTTTGTGGGAAGCAAGTGATGTTTACGATTTAGGTATATTTTTTGAACCGCAAGTAGATATTAGCCAAGAAGAAACACCAGACTTGCCGTACCAGTTAAACCTAAATCCAAAGAACAATACAGTTTAAGAGCGCCCGTTTTGGTAATGGTTGAAGCCAAAAACGATAATATCAAAAGCGGTATCCCACAATGTGGCTCAGAAATGGTTGCGGCACAACGATTTAATGCTGAAAAAAAGAATGAAATAGAAACCATTTATGGTTGTGTCTCTACTGGAACCAACTGGAAATTCTTAAAATTAATCTCGACTCATTTTTACATTGACACAATGGAATACTATATTGAAAGTCCAGACAAAATTATGGCTATTTTAGCCTCAATCGCTATGGGGAAAGTATAAGGAAGGCTGAGTGGTGAAAAGCCTGTACAGCAACATTTACACCACTTTCCCGGTTTGGCTCCAATAAAAACAGGGCTTGAGCATAGTAAATTTTTTCAATACTAACCACACTCATCAAAACCGGGGTTTGAGTTTAATCCAGAATCAATAGGACTACCATATTGGCATTATCTCCTCTTAATATTCATTTTTCTATTCATCAGTTCAACAAGCTATGCCGATGTCAAATGGCCTCATTCTGTTAGCGATATTCCCCCTGATCCTGCCGTTATCTGGGGGGGGCATTGCCCAACGGTATGCGTTATGCTTTGCTCCCCAATAATACGCCACCTGATCGCATCAGTATGCGCTTTTATATCAAAGCCGGTTCGTTGATGGAGAAGTCTGATCAGCGCGGTTTGGCGCATTTTCTTGAGCATCTTGCTTTTAAGGGCTCTGAAAATATACCTGTCGGTGAGTTGATCCATTATCTTCAAGGGCTTGGTATCGGTTTGGGTGCGGATTCTAACGCTTCGACTTCTTACGATTTTACTTCTTATCAGTTGGATTTACCTAGTAATAGTCAGGAGATGCTACAAAAGGGGCTGATGGTATTCCGTGAATTCGCTGACAAGTTGTTGATCCCTGATGAAGAGGTTGAAAAAGAACGCGGCGTGATTCTTAGCGAAAAACGGGCAAGTGATACGCCTGGCTATCGTGCATCAAGGGCTTTTTTTGTTTCGGGAATGGAGCTGAGCGGATTTCCCGAAACGAGTAAGTAAAATTAGGGCTCCCTCACTAGACGAAAACCAAGGTTGTCGTTGCGGTTGTCAGGGGAGTTGTAGTTGCGAGCCGCCGTGAGCTACACGGAGCGAGCCTGTAGAGCAATGCCATTAAGTTAAGGAAAATTACGGGTTCGTAGTAGGCGATTTATCGCCTATTCTTGTCACAGTCAGGCGATAAATCGCCTATTACGAACTCTTAACTTAATGGCATTGATTCAAGAGCACCTAATCCCTTAGGGGCAAACCCGATAGGGTATGCCCCTACGCCCCATCTTCATATCCAGAGTTAAATGGCTTTTAATGTCGGAGTGATTAAGTCAAAATGCTCAAGCCTCGTATTTATTGACTTGTATCGTTTTGCCCTCGATTTTCAAATAGCCGTCAAAATGCTTAAAGCTGATGAGGTTCCAGCACAGACTCTTATATATAATAATAGGAACGGAGTAATGTTATTTTGTGAGGGATTATTGCCCTCAGTACTTTTTACCGGAGAGCATACAGTGAAGAGAGATTCGTCCATGAATCTGATTCAAAGTAGTCAAACGCGCCTCAAGCTAAGAAAGATGGGGCATTCAAGAGCACCTAATCCCTCACGGGCAACCACAAGGGATTGCCCCTACGCCCCATCTTTCTAAGCTTGATCCACGTTCGACTACTTTGAATTTACCGCATATCCAGTTTAATCCGTCATCTGGATTTGTACAAACATG
>JBDLJY010000169.1:0-14020 GCA_039714115.1 Pseudomonadota bacterium
TAATCCGGGCTGGGATGAGACTCAAGGAACGGATTGTCTATATTAATCGCTAGAAATCAGATTTTTTCAAAAAATAGGATTTCTTAGTCGCCATAAATCCTATTTTTTGTTCTTGGAGTCCAAAATTTATTTTGGACAAGGGATTTTACCCTTTTTGGTTTTTACTTAATCCCTGTAGTATTAAAAAGCCATCAGCTAACCATTCATCAGACAAAAATAGCCGTTTATCGGTTATTTAATATACTGTAGCGATTTTTTTATTTAGACTACACTTTCTTATCATCGACATTCCGTGCGAGGATTTATATGTTAAAGAAACTAGCTTTATCCCTAAGCCTATTTGGCTTAACATCCGCAACCATTGCGAGCGGCGGAGAGTTCGATTGTTCAACAGTTACCGCCATTCCTTATGAAGAATGTGAAGCACTTGTCGCTGTTTATAACAGTACTGGCGGTGATCATTGGTGGCATGAGGAAGGGTGGCTTACGACGAACAAAGTTTGTGATTGGTCTGGAATTATATGTAGCAATGGGCATGTATCAGAACTCTATTTGGATTATAACCAACTCACTGGCTCAATCCCAAGTGAATTAGCTAATTTGACCAAGTTGGAGTATCTCAATCTGGAAGATAACGAACTCAGGGGCTCAATCCCAACTGAATTAGGTAATTTGACCAATTTGAAATGGCTCTCTCTGTCTTCCAACCGAATCACCGGCTCAATCCCAACTGAATTAGGTAATTTGACCAAGTTGGAGTATCTCGATCTGGGTGGCAACGGACTCACCGGCTCAATCCCAACTGAATTAGGTAATTTGACCAAGTTGGAGTATCTCGATCTGGGTGGCAACGGACTCACCGGCTCAATCCCAACTGAATTAGGTAATTTGACCAAGTTGGAGTATCTCGATCTGGCTTACAACGCTCTCACCGGATCAATCCCAACTGAATTAGGTAATTTAAGCGAGTTGGAGTATCTCAATCTGAAGAGCAGCCTTCATTTCTATGACAAGAAACTCACCGGCTCAATCCCAACTGAATTTGGTAATTTGACCAAGTTGGAGTATCTCGATCTTGCTTACAACGATCTCACCGGCTCAATCCCAACTGAATTTGGTAATTTGACCAAGTTGAAGCATCTCGATCTGAATGCCAACGATCTCACCGGCTCAATCCCAACTGAATTTGGTAATTTGACCAAGTTGGAGTCTCTCAATCTGGAATATAACGAACTCACCAGCTCAATCCCAACTGAATTTGGTAATTTGACCAAGTTGGAGTCTCTCAATATGGAAGATAACGAACTCACCGGCTCAATCCCAAGTGAATTAGGTAATTTGACAAAACTGGAGCGGCTCTCACTGTATGATAACCAACTCACCGGCTCAATCCCAAGTGAATTAGGTAATTTGACCAATTTGAAACGGCTCTCTCTATCTATCAACCGACTCACCGGTTCAATCCCAAGTGAATTAGGTAATTTGACCAATTTGGAAAATCTATTTTTGAATAGCAACCAACTCACCGGCTCAATCCCAAGTGAATTAGGTAATTTAACAAAATTGGAGCGGCTCTGGCTGCATTACAACGACCTCACCGGCTCAATCCCAAGTGAATTAGGTAATTTGACCAATTTGCTGTATCTCTGGCTGGATGGCAACGAACTCTGCGGAGAAATTCCAGTTGAATTGAAAAAACTGTCTAATATACCCCCATATAGTCAAGAGAGAATCTATTTAAGATTAGACTATAACCACCTAACCGCCTCCAAGCCAGGACTAATCGCATGGCTCAACAGGCGTGATCCATATTGGAAGAGACAAACGCCTTGTTCAGGAAAACTACAATTCTCATCCGCCACCTACAGCGTAAATGGAGAGCAAGCAACCATCACCGTTAGCCGTATTGGTAATACTGAGGGCGCAGTATCAGTAGAATACGCCACCAGCGACGATACTGCTACTGCCCCCGATGATTATACCCAAACAACAGGTACTTTGAACTGGGCAGACAACGATAACGCAGATAAAACTTTCACAGTAGCCCTCATTGACGACAGCCAACAAGAAAATGATGAAACATTCATCGTTAGCTTAGGCAATCTTACTGGTGGTGCCGAATTAGGAACACCAGATACAGCAATCGTGACAATCATGGATAATGAAACTTTTGGCTGCAAAAAAGTCACTGAGATTCCAAAAAAGGAGTGCCAAACCCTTATCACATTCTATAACAGTACAGATGGCGAAAATTGGGAAGACAACACCGGATGGAATGTGACAAATAGCCCTTGTGATTGGCACGGAGTCAGCTGTCAGGATGGACGGGTAACCCGATTAGCATTGGAGAATAACAACCTCAAAGGCTCAATCTCGAAAAAACTTACCAAATTGAAGAAGTTGACACAGTTAGATTTAAACGACAACTGCTTGGAGACAAAGGTTTCTAAGAAACTTAAAAAATGGCTCAATAAACTCAACCCGGGCTGGGATGAGACTCAAGGAACGGATTGTCTATATTAATCGCTAGAAATCCGATTTTTTCAAAAAATAGGATTTCTTCAGTCGCCATAAATCCTATTTTTTGTTCTTGGAGTCCAAAATTTATTTTGGACGAATCGTAATCGTTGAACTATAAATCATATTTTTTCAAAAAATAGGATTTCTTCAGTCGCCAGATGTAATCCGTGTAATTATTATGGTTTTAATGCCCAAACCCTTTCTATAATTAATAAGGCTTCAAGCCAACATCTTCACCTGCTTCTTTTTTTCATTTAGAATCGGTTCAAACTATTACAAAATTAAATTCGTTTATTTCATAATTAGTTGTACTAATGTATGTACCCTCACAAACAGGGTTGCAAACCCAATGCCATTAAGTTACTATCCATTCTTCTTAACCTAATAGCATGACATTATGCACCGTTATCTTATTCTCTTTTTAAGCTTATTTATTAACCTTGCCCCCGCCCACGCCAAGAGTCTCGCCTTGGTGATTGGTAACGGAGACTACAAAAACGCGCTGTCACTGTCTCATCCCGTCAACGACGCGGAAGCTATAGCGGCTGTGCTCAGAAAGTTAGGCTTTAATGTGATCCTAAGGCTCGACGCCAAGGAGAAAACTATGACAAAGGCTGTGCATGATTTTGGGCAGCGTTTGCGTAGCGGCGACATAGGCTTATTTTATTATTCTGGATATGGCTTGCAGTATAACAACCAGAATTATCTACTGCCACGATGGGCGAACATCCAAAATGAGCCCGATATTGAGCTTGAAGGTTTTGAACTTAACTCAGTGTTGCAACAAATGACATATAGCAACCGTGAAGGTGTCAATATCGTCATTCTTGATGCCAGTCGGAATAATCCCTACAACGCAAAGCGTCTCGAATTTAAAAAAGGCTTAGCAAAAACGAATAGCCCGAAAGAGACACTGATTGCCTATGCCGCCGCACCTAACCAAGTGTCTTATCAAAACAGCGAAGAGGCAAATAGTTTTTATACCCAATACTTGCTGACGGCTTTGCGTGAAAAGCCTTATTTGAGTATCTCTAAACTATTTACAGAGGTAAAGAAACAAGTGGAGGCTGAGGGCAAACAAGTGCCTTGGCACACCTCCTCTTTAACTCAGCCGGCTTGTTTTGGGAAATGTGGAATTGTTCCCGCATCGAATGTTTCGCAACAGTTGCGCGAATGCGAAAAGCATTTTCAAGCCAATCGTTTAACCAGCGGCAAAGGTGGAACAGCCTTAGCATGTTATAAAGAAATGTTGGAAATAGACAGGGATCAGGGACTGGAAGGCTTGAAAAAAATTGAGAAACGTTATATCCAATGGATAGAACGCGCCTTGGACAGGGGACAAGAAGACAAAGCCGAGCGGTACTTAGCCAGTTTACATCTGGTAAATCCAAGAGCTCCGACGAGCTTGTCTGAATTAGAAGCCTGGCAGCAATCCCGTCGTCGTGAGTCAAAGGTAAGTACATTTGTCCCACGAATTCACTTTACTCCCAATAGCTACCGGGCTGGTCAAACTTTCCGTGATCGTTTGGAAAGTGGTAGTTTAGGCCCTGAAATGGTGTGGATTCCTGCCGGGCGGTTTAAAATGGGAGATATTCAGGGAGTTGGCAATACTGATGAACAACCAGTGCATGAAGTCTCCGTAGAAGGCTTTGCGATGGGACGCTACGAGATCAGTTTTGAAGAATATGACCACTTCGTCAAAATGACCGGTCATAGAAAGCCAAAAGACAGCGGTTGGGGACGAGAGACTCGGCCAGTGATTTGGATCTCTTGGCAAGAAGCAACGCTTTATGCAGAATGGTTAAGTCGGCAGACGGGACGCTATTATCGTCTACCCACTGAAGCTGAATGGGAATACGCGGCACGAGCAGGGACAGAAACGAGCCATTGGTGGGGCGACGAAATTGACCTTGATCGAGCAAATTGTGCCGGCAGCGGGAATCAACAAACAGCCCCAGTAGGTTCTTTTGAACCCAATCAATTTGGCTTATACGACATAGTGGGCAATGTTTGGGAATGGACATGCTCTGCCTATGAATTCAAATACCTTGGAGGCGAGCAAGCTTGTGTGGACAAAAAGAAGACCAATTCTCGGGTACTTCGTGGCGGCTCATGGTTTCTTAATCCTAAGCTCTGTCGCGTTGCCATTCGTAACCGGGGCCATTCGTACAGTGTGTATGATAACGTTGGATTTCGGGTGGTTGCTGTTCCTACCATGAGTCATGTCAACGAATAAGGCATTGTGCAAAAAAATAAACGTTTCGGACGGGGTTGCAAACTGGGGTGTTAAATTTGGGCCAACGCTAGAAATCCGATTTTTCCAAAAAATCGGATTTCTTTAATCTAATCGCGGTGAGAAATCCGATTTTTCCAAAAAAAAAAAAATCGGATTTCTTTAATCTAATCACGGTGAGAAATCCGATTTTTCCAAAAAATCGGATTTCTTTAATTAATTGGCTAAGTCCGCAACCGAATATGCAACTCGCGCAATTGCTCAGGGCTCGCCAGCGACGGTGCCGAAGTCAACAAACAACTCGCCGTCTGCGTTTTCGGGAATGCAATCACTTCACGAATCGAACTCGCCCCACTCATCAACATCACTAAACGATCTAAACCAAAAGCAATGCCCCCATGTGGCGGACAACCATATTTAAGTGCATCTAGCAAAAAGCCAAATTTTTCCTGCGCCTCTTCTTCACCAATCCCCAGCACCCTAAATGCCGCCGATTGCATCTCAGGGCTATGAATACGGATAGAACCCCCACCAATTTCTTCACCATTCAACACCATATCATAAGCCCGCGACAAACAAGCCCCCGGATCAGTTTCAATGTCTGGCACATTTGCAGCAGTAAAAGGATGATGCAAAGATAGCCAACGATTTTCCTTATCGTCCCATTCAAACATTGGATAATCGACTACCCACAAAGCTTTCCAGCCCGGCTGCACCAATTTCAGATCTTCAGCGATTTTTAAACGTAACGCCCCTAACGCCTCATTAACGACTTTGGCTTTGTCCGCCCCAAAGAAAATGATGCTACCTGAATCCGCCTTAGTGCGTTCTAAAATGCCTTCGATAGCACTATCGGGCAAAAATTTCAGAATGGGAGACTGTAAACCATCGCGCCCCGCACTAATATCATTAACTTTAATATAAGCCAAACCTTTGGCACCATAAATCGCAACAAAATCAGTATAGTCGTCGATTTGTTTGCGTGACAACCCCTTGCCCGGCACACACAGAGCGGCGACGCGCCCTTTAGGATCATTGGCAGGTTTAGCAAAAACCTTAAATTTAACCTCAGTCATTAAATCGCCAACATCGGTGAGTTCCAAAGGAACGCGCAAATCTGGTTTATCACTCCCATAGCGGCGCATAGCTTCCTGATAACTCATACGTGGAAAAGGATCAGGCAAATCCTCATTGAGGACAGTCTTAAACAGCCGACGCATCATAGACTCCATCAAATTTGTAATGATGGATTCATCAATGAAAGACATTTCAATATCCAATTGCGTAAATTCAGGCTGTCGATCCGCCCGTAAATCTTCATCACGAAAGCAACGCACAAATTGATAATAGCGCTCCATCCCCGACATCATCAGCAACTGTTTAAACAACTGAGGAGATTGAGGCAAAGCAAAAAAATGGCCGGAATGGGTGCGACTGGGGACTAAATAATCGCGTGCCCCTTCAGGGGTAGCTTTAGTGAGCATAGGCGTTTCGATATCTAAAAAGCCCTGTTCATCCAAAAACTTACGCAATAAACGAGTGATATTGGCCCGTAATTGAAGGCGTGCCAGCATCTCTGGACGACGCAAATCGATATAGCGATAGCGTAAGCGAATGTCTTCGCCGACATTCAGATCGTCCAGTTGAAAAGGCGGCGTTTCAGCGGCATTTAAAATGTCAATGTGCAGCCCTACCACTTCGACTTGTCCCGTGGCTAAGTCTGGATTTTTTGTCCCCTCAGGGCGAAAGCGCACCGAGCCTTGGATGCGTAACACATATTCATTACGCACCCTTTCAGCGATAGCGAAAGTCTCGGCGGCTTCTGGATCGAACACCACTTGGACAATGCCTTCACGATCACGCAGATCGAGAAAAATTACGCCGCCGTGATCGCGGCGGCGGTTCACCCAACCGCACAAAGTGACAGTTTGAGCTATTAAAGATTCATTCAGATGTCCACAGTAGTGACTACGCATTAAAAATTTTCCTTAACTTAAGATTAATCAGCAGCGGCGGCTGGACATGTGCCCGTTTTACAAGATGCCGGAGGCGGTGCGCTGGTTTCAGGTTTATGCTTGCCTGAAAAATCAGTTTTATACCAGCCAGTGCCTTTTAAATGAAAAGCTGCCGCAGAGATCAATTTTTTAAGGGTATTTTGACCACAAGCGGGACATTGCTCTAACGGCAGATCAGTCATTTTTTGTAAAATTTCCATTTCGTGACCACAATCGGTGCAGGAGTATTCATAGAAAGGCATGATGTTTTTTTCCTTTTACAAAATGAGTCTCATGTAAAAAATAGGTACACAGATAACAAAATCAAGGCTGAAATCCATATCGTGGCGACAAACCTGCGTCAATGTACCCACACCCCCGCAGGTCTGATTTTTAGGCTTAACTAGGTCTTTTTACCGTTCCATAAATTCCACAACCGTCTTGCCTTCGGGCAAAGATGGACGATAATGCATTTTCACGGTCTGAGTAAAAGGGTAAATAACCCGCGCAACGTTTTGAGCCCGCAATTTTGCCGTTTGCGGGAACGGGATATTATTTTCATCAGGTACCTTGCCTGAAAATATTTTAACCGAATGGAAAGGACTCACATGCAAGCGTTTCAGCATGATTTCAAGCTTGGCACTTTCGGATTCGTTGAGGTGGATGTGTGTAGAGTCAAACTGTAGAGCCAGCAGTTGATTGGGCTTACGAAGTTGCTTTGGCTCAGCGAGTTTTGGTGGCGGTGTCACCGTCTCGCGCTTGACAAGCTTAGCTTGTGCCCCATCGATCAGCTTGTTAGCGAGTCGCTTCGTTTCGTCACTCTTCAGCAGTTGATTAACACACAAGGTAAATATTGCCATGTTAATAAGCAAAAGAGCAACTATGATAACTGATTTACGGACTGCCTTAAACATAATGATTGACCTCGCTGTGACACGTTAATATAGCCTATCTCCACTGTTGTAAACTGACGGATTTGAAGATAGGCTTGATTCTTAATAAATCACTTTATATTTACAGCCTAACATATTTATTAATAATATGTTGATCATTCTGAGAGATACTTTTTTAGCGACGACGGTGGATGTACCTCAGCAAGCCATCAGTAGAGGGATCATGTCTCGTCTCGGTGCCAAAAGCGGGTAATAAAGTACTAGCAACTTGTTTACCAAGTTCAACGCCCCATTGGTCAAAGGGATTAATGCCCCAACAAATGCCTTGCACAAAGACTTTATGCTCATACAAGGCAATCAGTGTCCCTAAAACATATGGAGTTAATTTTTGATAAACCAGCGTATTAGTCGGTTGATTGCCGGAAAATACGCGGTGGGAGAGTTGTTGCGTCGATTCTAAAGCTTGCCTGGTTTCTTCAGGCGTTCTGCCCATCATCAAAGCATGAGTTTGTGCCAGCGCGTTGGACAAGACTGCGTCTTGATGCCCCCGCAAATCATGCTGGCTCTCAATGGCAATCAGAAAATCAGCCGGGACTAAATGGGTGCCTTGATGTAGGAGCTGATAAAACGCATGTTGCCCATTATTACCGGGTGCGCCCCAAATAATTGGACATGTCGGATAATCGACACGAGCGCCGTCATAAGTGACACCCTTACCCAAACTTTCCATCACTAATTGTTGTAAATGGGCGGGCAAAAGCTCTAAGGTATAATCATAAGGCAATATCGCGTGGCTGGCGGCATTAAAAAAACTGCTATACCACACCCCAATTAACCCCATTAACACAGGCATATTTTCTGCTAACGGAGTTGTTTCAAAATGCTTATCTAACTCGTGGGCTCCCCCCAAAAATTGTTCAAAATTATCCATGCCAATCATCACTGGAATCGGCAAACCTATAGCTGACCACAAAGAGTAACGCCCGCCTACCCAGTCCCAAAATTCAAACATATTTGCTGGCTCAATCCCAAATTCAACGACTTTTTGCCTAGCGGTGCTGACAGCGACGAAATGTTTAGCCACTGCCTTATCATCACCCAATTTTTCTATAAGCCATTGTCGCGCACTCAGAGCATTGAGCCGCGTTTCTTGAGTCGTAAACGTTTTTGAGGCAATAATAAATAAGCTAGTTTCGGGATCAAGCTTTGCCAAAGTTTCGCCCAAGTGTGCGCCATCGACATTGGAGACAAAGTAGCTCCGTAGGCGTGGATGATGATAAGCTTTCAGCGCCCTTGTCACCATCGCGGGGCCTAAATCTGAGCCGCCTATGCCAATATTCACAACAGATTCAATGGGTTTACCGGTATAACCGCGCCACGCGCCAGAACGCACCGACTCGCTAAATTGGCGCATTTTTGCTAACACGGCGTTGACATCGGGCATGACATCTTTACCGTCTACCAGAATCGGACGATTAGAGCGGTTGCGGAGAGCAATATGTAAGGCGGCGCGTTGTTCGGTGTTATTAACCTTTTCACCCCGAAACATGCGGGCAATCCACTCTTGCAACTTTGTCTCTGTCGCTAATTTAAGCAATAAAGCGAGAGTGTCGCTAGTCAAACGGTTTTTAGAATAATCCAGCAACAAGCCACAGGCTTCGATTGAAAAATCTTCAAAGCGTTGGCTATCAAGCGCAAACAAGTCACGTAGATGCACTTGAGCTAAATATTGTTGATGGGTTTTAAGGGCAGCCCAAGCTGCTGAGTGGCTGATGAGCCTGTTCATAATTTATTACTCTTAATTAATCTGTTTAATAATATCACAGGATGTGCAACTTTTATTTTTTAATTTTGTCAATTTAGAAATGACGCATTGAAAAAGAATTCAAATTTCAATCAATTGCTTAAAAACAATTTATTAAGTTAAATAAAACATCAAGTTATACTATTAATATATTGAATTTACAAATGAATTATTTTATTAATGCGTCAGTCCTAAATTATTTTTTAAAGAGTCGAAACCGCCCAATCTTCTTTGTTGTGGTCTTGTTTTTGGCGGCGGCTAGTTCTTGTGTGCGCGACTCAACCTCAACTTTTTGTTTTTGGCTTTTTTTATCCGGCGTGATCGACTGGACAATCACTCTCCGTTTTTCGGTAGATATCCGCCTCGGCGACGTGTTTTTCTGACGCAAACTGAGATTATGGGGTTGCCTTGTGATGTACTTCGCCAATTCATCTAAAAATGGCCCATTGATTTGTTTAGGTTGTAGGGTGTAGATCACCCTTTTGCCTAACTCAGCAAAGTTCGTTACTGTCAAATCAATAGTACTAGTTTTCAACTGACCCGTAAACTTAAATTCCACATGAATCTCGGGTTCAAATAGAAACAGCGTTTTTATGGCCTGGGAATTGGCATCGGGTTCTTCGGTGTAAGTGAAACGTATATGATACTTAGTAAAGTATTTTTTCTGTAACTCCGCCTCAGATAGTTTGTGCTTTTTCAGACGGTATTTGTACGGCGTTTGACAGACACAGCGCAAGACAAAGTCGCTACTGGTGTCACTATTATCATCGCGGCTCGTTGAGCCGTAAACATTGTCAAGGAGCGCGAGCCGGTAATCTTGTTGTTGAAAATCATAAATTTCACCATAAGTTTTGATTTCGTAGCTCGCCGACGTGTCAGGTTTAAGATAATTAAGTTGCTCAGTCAATTCACCCAGAAACTGGCGCAATCGTTCTAATGCGGGTTTGACCTGAGTACGAAATAGTCTTTTTCGTTGCGCCAGTTGCTGTTCTGCTTGTAATTCACTTGCTTGGTCTTGTTGTTGGCGTTCTTGGCTTGCCTTTTTGAGTTGCTCAAGATAACTCATAAATTCTCCCGATGTTCAGACCTGCGGGGTTTTGGCAACCGGGCAGGTTTGCTGGCACGATATGGCATTGAAGTCTAGATCAGAGTAAAAATATTTAACGTTCAACCGTGTTACAATAACAAGTAGCGGACAGGACAATCTTAATAGGGTTGAAACCTCAAAGAGCGACTATTATACCCATTCTACCTGACTTTGCAATTCTCAATAATCCAATAACGATACAGATGAATAAAATCACATTTATTTTAATACTATTAACCCTGTCTTTTAACCTCTATGCGGTAGACAGTAATCCCACAGAGTTTGACAATCCTGACCAAGAAAAACGCTATCAGGAACTCATAGAAGAGTTGCGTTGCGTTGTCTGTCAAAATCAAGCCGTTGCCGATTCCAATGCCGAATTGGCCCAAGACATACGCGAACTCGTCCGCAATCAAATCCATGAAGGTCAAACCGATCAACAAATCACCGATTTTATGGTCGAGCGTTACGGTGACTTTATCCTGTATAATCCCCCCCTCAAACCAAAGACTTATGTGTTATGGTTGGGGCCCTTGGTACTCGTACTGATCGCCTTTATCGTATTAGTGTACTTTATCCGCAGCCACGCGCAAACAACTGCCACACCGCCCACCTTAACTGACGAAGAACGCCACAAAATAACACAAGTGCTTGGAAAATAAGGAGAAAAATGATAATGCTCACATTCTGGATTATTGCCGCCGTTTTGACGGCACTCGCCATCGCCTTTGTTGTACCACCGCTACTGAAAAAAAATCCGCCAGCGACCGATGTTGATCGCAACAGCCTGAATGTCGCCATCTACAAGGAACGCCTCGCGGAGTTAGAACGGGAAAACCTGACACCAGAGCAACTGGCACAGGCTAAGCAAGAATTGGAGAAAACTCTCGCCCAAGATTTAGAGGAGAGTGCCACACTCGCCCCTCAACCCCGTGCCCGTTGGGCGACGAGTATCATCGTTACGCTCTGTATCCCGGCTTTAGCGATTGGAGTCTATTGGAAAGTGGGCGCATGGGAGTTACTCACGCCGGCTGCGCCCATCGACGAAACTGCACATCCACAAAGTGGTGATGAGATGGTTAACAAATTAGCCGCCCGTTTACAACAGGAACCCAACAATAAAGAAGGTTGGTACATGTTGGCACGCTCATACACCGCTCTTAAACGCTATGACGATGCGGCGCGAGCTTATAACAAATTGTTAGCACTGGTAGGAGATCAAGACCCACAATTACTGACTGATTTTGCCAGTGTGTTAGTCCTATCGAATGAGGGTCAATTTGCAGGGCAACCGACGATATTACTAAAAGCGGCTTTGGACTTAGATCCTAACCATCAAACAGCCCTGTGGTTATCAGGTTTCGCAGCCGTACAAAAAAACGACTATAATGTCGCTATTGAACATTGGCAACGCCTTTTGCAACAAATTCCCCCAGAAAATGTGCAAGCGCGACAGAACTTAGAAGCGCAGATTGCCAATGCACGTCATCAACTGGGTGGTGCTCCTGTGCCACAAGCAGCGGCGGCTGCTAAAATTGAAGTGCATGTGAGCTTAGATCCGGCTTTACAAGATAAAGTGAAACCCAACGATACATTATTCATCTACGCCCGTGCGACAAAAGGCCAACCCATGCCCTTAGCTATCGTCAGAAAATCCGCAAGTGAATTACCTAGCAACGTGACGCTGGATGACAGCATGGCTATGATGCCATCCATGAAATTATCCAATTTTCAAGAAGTTAGCGTATTAGCGCGGATATCGACTAGTGGAAATGCCATGTTACAATCTGGCGATTTACTGGGGCAAGTGAGTCCTGTCGTTTTGGATCAACAAGATAAAGTGGAAATTGTGATTGATCAGGTAGTGGAATAGACTTGTCTCCACACTCCGCTGGTCGTTTGGTCTATTGATCTGCGGAGTGTAGGCACATAAACGCAGGTATGGATTATATACAAATGATTGATATAAAAAGTAAAAATACTGGAAAAATCTTATTTAGCATCTCCGCAGACACATTATCAAGGGCAGACTTGCGTGAAGTTGACTTAACCGAGGCAGATTTGAGCAATGCCGATTTGCGTCATGCAGATCTCTTCCGTACAAATTTGTCCCACGCCAACCTTGAATCTGCACAACTGCAACACGCTAACTTGATAGGAGCGCAACTTGCCCACGCTAAGCTCGATTATGCAGATTTGAGCGAAGCGCGGTTAAGTGATGGCACTTCATCCAGTGGCACTATTTTAATGGAAGCGGGACTGCACCACGCAAAACTGGTAGGCGCCGATTTGCGTTATGCCGATTTGCACCAAGCCGATCTATCTTATGCCGATCTCTCAAAAGCATTTCTCCAAGGTGCCAATTTGCACCAAGCTAATCTCAGATGTACTCATTTATGTGGAGCCATGTTTGTTAATGCCGATCTAAGTGCCAGCGATTTAAGAGAGAGCAATTTATCTGACGCACATTTAAATAGTGCTAATTTAATGAACGCCAATCTCAGTGAGGCATTTCTCAGTAGCGATCAGAAACCAGCAACTTTGATAAGAGCCAATTTAACACGCGCCATTTTGGTTAATGCCCGTTTGAGTCGCGCCGTGCTGAAAGAGGCTAATCTTGACTATGCGGATTTACGCAATGCTGACTTATCTCATGCACTATTAGGCGGGGCACACCTACGTCGTGCGAATGTAGAAGGGACGGATTTTACTGGTGTTGAACTTGCCGCTGTGGTAATGGATTTTGCCAATTTTTCTAAGGCAAAAAATGCCGACATTCCCTCTTATAAGATGAATTTACGTTAATTAAGGGACTTACCTGCGGGGTAGGGGATTTGGTCTCCCCGCAGGTCTGAATTTTAGAGGGCTAGAGCTTTAATATTTTTTTCTTGACATTTAACTTAAACCCAACTACAATTGCCTATGCATGATCCAGTTTAGTTGGGGAGGCGTGTTTAAGATAGTCATCTTATCTTGTTTAATGAAATTTGTTCAGGAGTGAATATGACAAAAAATCTATTGTTATTGATAGTTTTATCATACGCCCAATTAGCGTATGCAGTATTACCACCACAATATCAAAACACAAATGACCTAGATGTTATGGTGGAATTCATAGAAAAACATCCTCAAGTTTCATCTACATTGAGGTCAATTGATTTTGCAGATTACATCATTTATTTCGGCAATGACTGTAAAGCAGTTTTTGGCAGGAAATCCACTGTAAAACCTCAGGGTTGGGTTGGTCCTGCGGCTCCTCTTGAGTTCTTGAACTCAAACTGTGATATAAAGTAACTGTCCATAAATAACTTGCCCATTTGGAGTTATTTTAAAGTTACCCGCTTTGGTTCTTCGGAACTCTGTTAGGGGCGAAAATATAGGCACTCTTGCGATGCTTCTCCAGTCCGAGACTCTGCGGGGAACGATTAAACAGGTCTGATGGAAAGGCCAGTGTCGTTTCCATTTAAAACCGCTTTCTAACATTAGCTA
>JBDLJY010000170.1:0-14015 GCA_039714115.1 Pseudomonadota bacterium
ATCCCCCAATCGCTCAAAATAGTTTCCTCTTAATCAGTCGCACTAATAAAAAGATTTTTGAATGATATCTATTTTGAAGGTGCCGGTGAGTTAGCAGGGCGATTCATGTCAATATGATATGTAGGTTATCACATTCTTTTTTTTGGTTTCAATAGCTGTAGTACAACGGAATTAACGGATTAAGTTATTGTTAGTTTTATGTTTATCCGTTTTTTCCATAAATCAGTATGTATTTAAACCTGTTGCAAATTTTTCAAATTTGTGCAACCCTTTGTCTTTTCTTAAAAAGGAGATAGACAATGAAAGTAGCCCCTTTGCGTTACGATGTCATTTTCAAAAAAGCAAGCTTTTAGTGAGCCAAAGCTATTTAAAGCACTGGTTAAAGATTTTCTTCAAATCGACGGCTTTGAAATTTCGGAAGTGGAAAATGATAAAGCTTTTTATCCTGTTGTGGGAAATGTGAACTTCAAATTTGATCTGTTTGCAGAAGATAGTAAAAACCGGATCATTGTTGAAATGCAACATGCCCACTATTCTGATACTTATGAGCGTTTTTTGTACTACCAATGTTGTGCAATGATCGAATCGGTTGCAAGTTCCCAGAATTACAGTTTTCCAATAACAGTGAACACTTTGGTGTTTTTTACTCATAAGCCTACGCCAAGTCCCAATAGTGGTATTTTAGAGGTCGATTTCCAAGCAAGGGATACATACGACGGAAAGGTGATCGAAAAGGTATTTGGAAAGCGCAAGCATAGGTTACTTTTTGTTTATGTCAAAGATTATAATGGAGCCTATTCATCGGAGGAATGTGCGGAATGGATGGAAGCCTTTCATGACACTCTGGATAGTCAAGTTTCTCCTGATAGTTATGAGAATCCATACATCGGAGAAATGTTTGAACTAATCAAGGAAGATAAGATTACGCCTGATGAACGCGCCCAAATGAAGAAAGAAAACAACCAAGAAGAGGCGCAAAAGGATGCACGACAAGAAGGGTTCAAGGAAGGCGAAAAAAAAGGGTTGAAGGAAGGCGAAAGAAAAATTGCGGAAACTACCCGTAATCTTTTAGCTATGGGTAGTTTGTCAGTAGAACAAATAGCCAGAGCGACTGGTCTGCCTTTGGAAAGAGTTAAAGCACTTTCGGACAGAGATTGACGGAATACAGAACAGGGATTGACGAAAACAAGGATTAAAACACAAGAGCAACACTCAACACTAGCACAAAAAATCCATCGCACCCACCAACAAACGGACCCCCTGAAAATGAGTTGCTCCGTTAAAACCTATATTTTTACGTATTCTCATAAAATCAATCATGTGGGCTTAACTTAATGGCATTGAGTCAGGACACGCCAGCGTCTCGTATGACTAAAACACGGGACGTTGGCGCGTGGGAACCATAAAAACAGGGATTGACAAAATAAGGGATTGGTGTATGGACTTTGGTTTTAATCCCTGTTTTCGTCAATCCCTGTTCTATGCTGCAATGACACGGAGCGTGGGAACGATAAAAAAAATCCTATTTCCCGGAGTCCTTTTAAAAAAAATGCCCTCTTCACCATCATGTTCAACCATTTTTGCTGCTCATATTGATACCTATGCTTATACATTAATTACAGTCATTGAAATCCCTGATGAAGGCGCAGGTGGTCAGTGTTGGCTGTTTTTCACTGGGGAACTATTTCACTGCTGGTCTTGCCGCTTGGTTTTATCATCTTGGGGACAAGATGGTGGAAAAAAGCCAGAATCATTCCCAAAACCTGTTGCAAAACTGCTAGATGTCAAGGTTAAACAAACATTGCTTATTTTTCCTTCCCAAGACGCTTTTCAGCCATCTCTAAACTTTCTATATGCACCGAAGGCGAATCCGAATAATTGTTTTGCACCAACTCCTCATCCGCCAACGCATCAAGCGTAAACCCTAAACCATGACAATTCATGCACACCCCTCGCGCCATTTTTTGACGGGGATTCAAATTTTGATTGTGCTGTACCACCGTCAGTTTTTCTATGACTTCTCTAGGTAAGTGGCAAGTCGCACAGGATATACCGCCTTCAGAACAGATAAATCCAACTACATTTACAAGTCATCACGGTGTGCGCTGAGGAATATCGTTATAATTTTTTGAGAGATTGTGAGGGGTATCGTGACAGTGTGCAAATTGCCAATGAAACGAAGTAACGGAGCTTGCGACGTTCATTATTAAAACAATTATTAGACTTTGATAAGACTTGATCAAGCTCCACCGGACGGCAATTGCTGCCGGTGAGCTTGTTCCTTACCTTAGGATTCGCTACAATTAGGTGAATATTTTGTTGTAACAATTCGTAGTACGACTAAGACAGAAATGACAAAAACACTCATAAGCACTTCTCTTATGCTATATTCTCTATACCATATGCTTATTAGCTCACCAATCAATACAACGAGTGCTGCATCTAAAATAAATGTCACTTTTACTCGTCCCATTAATAGATAAGTTTGGAAAACCCTGATAAGCTCAAGTGAAGCAAGAATAATTACCACATCCTTAATCATCAGCTCTGCTCCATGAGACCAATTGTCAGGGTATGAGTGATATAGATTTAACAGTAAATGGATGAATCCAGACACCATCCAAAAGTAAATGGCTATCATTAGTATTCCTATCAAAAATCCCACAATATGAGAGTGCCATTCGTGATTCAATATATGTGTTTTATAGACTGGAGTTGAAATCTTATCAATCATAATCTCGGCTAAAGAATAAAAAGAAAAATTATATCATACAACTCTAATATTTCAGTAATATGAACAAGCCTAATACAACTTTACCGCTCAAATTCAGACCAGCGGGGAGAAAAATACCCATGACATTGTAAATTAACATAAAAATTAACATGCTTGGTTTTGGCACCGTCGCCTTGCCCTACAGATGGAAAGTATTCGGAGTCCAAAATTTATTTTGGACGAATTGCGCCGGAGCGAGTGTAAGCTTTGTGCCGGACGGGGTTTGCAACCCCGTCCGCAACGTTTCAGATCGCTCAGGTACGCAGGATTTAACGTCGTCTCGAACGGAGTGAGAGAACTCTCGACGGGAGGAGAAGTCGGTTGCCCGCCCCTACGACCCCGTCCTGCACAATATTTGAATAAAATCAATCATTTATCCTTAGAACCATCCAGAACCCTCCTCCGTCGGGACAGGCTTAATGGCATTGCCTTCACGAATAGCCCAAACAACCATACACGGGCAAAATCAGCCCTTAGAAATAGACGCTATGGGTAGTACTACTTTAATCTGAACGTCATTTTTTCGTCATTGTTTTCATGCCGTTGATCCGATGTGCTACTTATTTACTAAAGAAATCCGATTTTTTCAAAAAATCTGATTTCTAGCATAATTGAATGCGCTTACCCTGTGCCTCATATCGACTCCAGACACTCGGCAGATGAGATGTAATCAGTAATTGACCTTGTTGTTCTTCAACCAGCGCTTCCAATTGAGCGAGAAAGCTGGAAACCAGAGAGGGATGTAAATATAGATCTGGCTCGTCAATCATGACGATTCCTCCAGGCTCTAACCAACGACTCACTAGATACAATTTGATTAGGACTTGACGCTCGCCTGTGCTTAGATCATCAATAGCATGTGAGTAACTTGGTTTTCCCTTAGTTATAACCTGAAGACGATTTTCTCCTAGTTTGATCTCATGATCAATTTCTTTATCAGACAGAAAACGATTTAACCTAAAGATAACAGATTTATATTTATCATCTTTTTTAGCTAATTTTAAATTAACGATGGAGGCTTCTAACTGTCCTTGCCAATCTTCTGTCACTTTATATTTGACTAACCAACGCGAGCTAGAGTCTTCCGGCAAGATTTTACCAAGACGACGTTTTGGTGAAACCCACCGACATTCTTCAGCGTCCAGATAAATGACATTGGGTGTGTTAGCCGCTTCAAAAGTTAGGATTAGGGCCTGAAAAAAGAACTTGGCTAATAATTTTATCGCTCCAATCGTCATAAAAATAAAATTTACAAATCATTAGACCATTAATTGAAATCAAGCGCGTGTGGACGCATCATTATAGTCTTGTATAAAAATTATTCAAGAGGTTTTTACATGTCTGACGCTTATAAAAAATATATATGTATTATTTGTGGCATTATTTATGATGAGGAAAAAGGCTTACCTGATGAAGGTATAGCCCCCGGCACACGCTGGGAAGATGTTCCGGCTGATTGGCTGTGTCCCGATTGTGGTGTTGGTAAAACTGAGTTTGAATTGGTGGTAGAATAAAACCGGAGGTTCCAACAACAGGCATCCAATTACGATCATTGGTAGCGGCTTGGCTGGTTACACTGTGGCGCGTGAATTACGCAAACTTGATAAAGACTGTCCTTTGCGAATCATCAGCGCTGATGACGGGGGGGGTTATTCTAAGCCCATGTTATCCAATGCGTTTCTTTAAAATAAAACGCAGGAGAGTTTGGTCATAACGCCAGCGACTAAAATGGCGACGCAAGTCAAAGCGGAAACGAAGTAACGGAGCTTGCGACGTTCAATATTGACTCACACTCAAGTCACTCAAGTCGATCCTCAGCAACATGCGCTTTATGTCGGCGAGAAACGCTTGGAATATAGTCAATTAGTGTTAGCTCTGGGGGCAAAACCGATACGCTTAGCATTCGAGGGAGATGCAGCAGATAAGGTATTGTCAGTCAATAATTTGGATGATTATAGCCGCTTTCGTGCCGCTTTACAGGATGCAAAACGAGTGACCATTATGGGGGCGGGATTGATAGGCTGTGAATTTGCCAATGATTTGCAGCCGGCGGGTTTTTCGGTGACTTTGGTTGATCCGCTAAAATATCCGTTAGGGCAGATGGCTCCGGAGAAAGTCGGACGGACTTTGCAACAGGTTTTGCAAGATTTAGGCGTTAGCTTATATTTTGAAAAAGCGGTTAAGCGCATAGATTCTGCTGAGAGTGGCTATCGTTTAACTCTTACGGATGAGAGTGTGTTAGAAACAGACGTGGTACTATCGGCTATTGGTTTACGTCCAGACACTGAGTTAGCTGCCGCCTGTGGTTTATCGGTAGAACGGGGCATTGTGGTGGATCGGTATTTAAAAACCAGTGCTGAAGATATCTATGCTGTTGGTGATTGCATCCAAATCGAAGGTTTAGTGCTACCTTATGTGATGCCGCTGATGAATGCCGCCCGTGCTGTGGCGAAAAGCTTGGCTGGGCAACTGACAACTGTGAATTATCCTGCTATGCCGGTAGCAGTAAAAACGCCAGCGTGTCATATCGTCGTCTCTCCGCCGCCAGCACAATTGGCGGGTGAGTGGGAAATTGAAGCGGAGGGACATGATGTTCGTGCGTTATTTTATACACCGGAACACAAATTAGGCGGGTTTGTGTTGATGGGCGCAAAAGTGGCGGAGAAAATGGGCAAAAAAATTGCCGCCTCTGTTGGCATAACATAAATGTAGGGCCACCATCCGACTCAATGCCATATCGTGCCGGTTCAATTATGATTTTGCAACTTGTTGAAAGACTGAGTTGCAAACCTGTGCAACAAAAAGGTAAACTGTACCTTTGTATTTCTTATTAACACTGATTAATCAAGCAAGAGGACATATGATGGAGCCGTTATCAGCAAAAACCATGGAAATCGTGAAAAGCACCGCCCCGGCTGTCAAAGCCAATTCTGAGAAGATCACCTCCAGAATGTATGAGCGGATGTTCGGCAAATTTCCTTATGCAAAGCCACTGTTTAAGAATGCCCCGAAAAACCAGCCCCAAGTCTTAGCCAGATCAATTGTCGCTTATGCAGAAAATATTGAGAATTTGGGGGCATTGGATGCTGCCCTTGAAAGGATTGCGGCTCGTCATGTCGAAACCAGTATCTTGCCTGAGCACTATGCTTGGGTGGCTGAATCCTTGTTAGGGGCGATCAAAGATGTCCTGGGTGATGCCGTCACCGATGAAGTCAACAAGGCTTGGACGGAGGCTTATTGGTACTTGGCGAATGTTCTCATTGAGAAGGAAAAGAAGATGTATCAATCTCTTCTCACTGAAGAGAACAAGAAGATTGTTAAGGATACCGCCCCTGTTTTGAAAGAAAAGGGCGAAGCTATCACAACTCGTATGTACGAGATCATGTTCAGTAACTATCCGGACGCGAAGAAACTCTTTGCCAACCAGCCCCAAAACCAGAACAAAGTCTTGGCTAGAGCGATCATTGCTTATGCCGAGAATATTGATAAGTTATCGGCGTTGAGTGGTGCCATTGAGAAGATTGCGGTTCGTCATGTCAAGACCAATATTAAGCCAGTACACTATCCTTGGGTGATTGAGTCTTTGTTACAAGCGATGTCCGATGTTCTTGGTGATGCGGCTACTGATGCGGTCAAAAAAGCTTGGTTTGCGGCGTATTGGTTTTTAGCTGATATTCTCATGAAGCGGGAACAGGAATTGTACGCTGCTGCCTAACAAGCCGCCTAAACTTATATATATCTTTGTGCCGGACGGGGTTTGCAACCATATCCATTAAGCCTGTCCCGTCCTCCGAGCCTGTCCTCCCGACGTTAGTTCTTTCGTAGCCATACGTCTTTTTGTTGCCCACCGTTTCGGGCTGGTGGGCAACAGAAACACGTTACCCACCCTACAAAAAAAAGCAGACAAATTACTGGCATTGTGCTACCGGGAGAGTTACTCAAGCTGATGCACAACATCGATTATTATTAGATGAGTCGCTTCCGGTAGCTGAATCAACCCGTATGCGCGTGATTGTGCTGGTGACAAAACCAGAAACCGATAAACAAAATGACCACGCGACTCTTCAGAACCCTTAACCCCAGCCATGCGATTGGCAACCGCTATTCTCAAGTATCAACGTAGTGAAATGGGAGGTAGTTGTACCAGTTGTAGTAGAAACGGAGATTCAACAGTATGGAAAAGAAGATATCACCGTGCAATCGCTTGCCCAAACAAGCTGGTTAGTTGTGGTTAACACTCCGCCGATACCCAATGTCATCCAGTCTTATCAATTAGGTGCTGGAGAATCTGCGGTTTTGACTTGGGCTTATGTCAATCCAAACAGCGAAGTCATACTAGACGATTTAGCCGCACGTCGCTGTGCCTCTGCTTTAGGGATTCCAGTACGTGGCACACTTGGATTAGTGCTGACCGCTAAACAACTTTTACCTCGAAAGCATTATTCCAGCTGCGAAACCCATTGTAGAACAATTAAATCAAGCACTGGCATTGGTTGGGGAATAATAAAAAACTGGACATGACCATGATCTTATCCCTTATTATAAACAATCCCTGTAGTTATCTTTATAAAACCATAACTACAAGGATTGCCCCTATAATAAAGGATAAAAACTGGGCCTAACTACGATCTTATCCCTTATTAAACCCCTGTAGTTATCTTTCATCTCGTGCCACCTAAAAACGTTGTCTGGCAAATTGGTTATTACGTCCAAAATAAATCTTGGACTCCTAGCAATTATAATTAGGTTCTGTCTTTTTAGCATCATTTTTGAAATAGCCTTAAAAAGGCATGAACCCCATTTTTATTAGCCTCCGGGATTTTAGTTGAGGCGGCACGATATGGCATTGAACCTACGAGCACAGTCATTCCAACCTACGTGCTAAATTTCCACTACTTCTAATCCCATCCCCAGTGCAGCTTGAATCTGTCGATGGTCCGATGAGACGAACGAATCTGAGGCATAACAAAGGGCGCATCCTAAATGAATGGCATCCATGGCTCGCAACGTATGGTTTTCAAGACAACGTGTCGTCTGCATCATCACTTCAGGGGTAATATCGCAAATAGTCACATTTTCCAAGTCAGTTAAAAACTGTGCTTTGGTTTGCTCATATTCTTCAGCCGACAGAGTTCCTTCACGCACTAATCGACAAAGCGTAGAAATCACCTCTGGTGGGCTAATGATGCTCATCGCCAATTCATCGGCTTGCCTGCAAATTTCAATGACTCTCTGACTTCCCGACTCATTGACATACCGTTTGACAAATGCGGATGTATCAAAAAAGACTTTTTTCATGGTGTTTACTCTGTTCCAAGCCGATCTTTCAGAATTTCTTGGGTTAGAGAGAATCCCTTAATGGTCAGTCTGGGAACTTCTCTTTTCCATGACGGTGTCACCTTGGGTACCGGGACAATATCAGCAATTGGTTTACCTTCACGGTAAACACGAACAACATCTCCATTTTCGACAGCATCAAATAAGGATTCGGTTTGTTTGCGTAATTCAGTGAAAGTGGTTTCAAGCATTTTGAAAACTCCATAAGTATAAATTTAAATATTACACTATAATGCACATTTTGAAAAGGTAGATTTTATCTATCCCGTTTCGGGCCAGATTTTTGGTTTTCCTAGTTTAAAGGAGTCCAAGATAAATCTTGGACTCCTACCATGCTATAGAAGGAGTTTACCATGCACTACTATTTAATTTTCTTGTTAGTCTAGCCCGCTTTTTAATCACGGGCTGCTCACAACAAGGTGACACACAACCAAAAGGCAGCGACGAAGACGCGAGCCCAAGCTCTGTCACTATTCCACCAGACAACGGCACCCGCCTTGCCCTACTGATTGGCAATGGTGATTACGATGAAAACGCGAACAAGTTAAAACTCGGAGCACTCGATAATCCTGTCAATGACGCGAGTGATGGCTTCGGCGCTTAAAGGCTTAGGTTATCAAGTGATATTAAAAACCAATGTCAACAAAACCGCCTTCAATCGGGCTGTGCGTGACTTTAGGCAGGCTTTATCTCAAGGTGGCGGAGTCGGATTATTTTTCCGGACATGGCTTTCAATATGAAAAT
Organism: Pseudomonadota bacterium; assembly: GCA_039714115.1. GTDB lineage: Bacteria > Pseudomonadota > Gammaproteobacteria > Beggiatoales > Beggiatoaceae > Thiomargarita. Next base: position 8,855 of record JBDLJY010000170.1, read on the forward strand.
ATCAACTATTCATTAGTACAACGGATTGGATGTGGCTCTGAGTCCAAAATTTATTTTGGACGAGCCCTGAGGCTAGTAAAAACGGGGATTGTGTATTATAAACCATCCCTGTAGTTATCTTTATAAAACCATAACTACAAGGATTGCCTATAATAAAGGATAAAAACTGGGCATGACCACGATCTTATCCTTTATTATAACCAATCCCTGTAGTTATGTTTTAAAAATCCTTGTAGGGTGCGTCCCACGCACCATTAATTCTTATTTATTGTGGTGCCGATTTAAGACGGTGCGTAGGACGCACCCTACACTCGCTAAAGCTTAGACTACGAGCCTTATCAATTTGAGTTACCGTTCAATCTTTAAGGTTTTTAGGAGTCCAAGATTTATCTTGGCTGAGCCAATCCCTTTATTTCGTCAATTCCTGTACTGACGTTTTGGCTTAGTGCTAGAAATCATATTTTTTGAAAAAATCTGATTTCTTGATCATCGAATAAGACTAGAAATCCGATCCCTCAATCTGAATTCCAACCAACTCACCGGAACTATCCCACCGGAATTGGCTCAATTGAGCAATTTAACAGTTCTCTGGCTGTATTCCAACTCTGCGGGGTTTTCGCTTGTGGTTGTTGATCATCCCAGTATAGCCCTCAGAACGCTTTTTTATTCGTTGTTGCACATTAGTTGTACTTATCTAGCCTGAGGTAAGTTAGTAGTAAGGGATTCGATTTATCGCGTTGAGGCATTAATCAGCCGGCAGCTACTACACTCAAACCACTGGCACCTTGAATTGGAGTGATAGCGATGACAAATCCTTCACAATAGATATCACTGACGACAGCGTTCAGGAAAACTAAAGAAATCCGATTTTTTCAAAAAATATGATTTCTAGCGACTAAAGAAATCCGATTTTTTCAAAAAATCGGATTTCTGGCGACTAAATTATAAAACCATAACTACAAGGATTGCCTATAATAAAGGATAAAAACTGGGCATGACCACGATCTTATCCTTTATTATAACCAATCCCTGTAGTTATGTTTTAAAAATCCTTGTAGGGTGCGTCCCACGCACCATTAATTCTTATTTATTGTGGTGCCGATTTAAGACGGTGCGTAGGACGCACCCTACACTCGCTAAAGCTTAGACTACGAGCCTTATCAATTTGAGTTACCGTTCAATCTTTAAGGTTTTTAGGAGTCCAAGATTTATCTTGGCTGAGCCAATCCCTTTATTTCGTCAATTCCTGTACTGACGTTTTGGCTTAGTGCTAGAAATCATATTTTTTGAAAAAATCTGATTTCTTGATCATCGAATAAGACTAGAAATCCGATCCCTCAATCTGAATTCCAACCAACTCACCGGAACTATCCCACCGGAATTGGCTCAATTGAGCAATTTAACAGTTCTCTGGCTGTATTCCAACTCTGCGGGGTTTTCGCTTGTGGTTGTTGATCATCCCAGTATAGCCCTCAGAACGCTTTTTTATTCGTTGTTGCACATTAGTTGTACTTATCTAGCCTGAGGTAAGTTAGTAGTAAGGGATTCGATTTATCGCGTTGAGGCATTAATCAGCCGGCAGCTACTACACTCAAACCACTGGCACCTTGAATTGGAGTGATAGCGATGACAAATCCTTCACAATAGATATCACTGACGACAGCGTTCAGGAAAACTAAAGAAATCCGATTTTTTCAAAAAATATGATTTCTAGCGACTATTCGCATCTATAATCGTGCCCTTTCCGAATCCGAAGTCCAACAACTCTACCAAATTGGTAGTCAGACTTTGCAATTTTCAAAGGCAAAATATAAAGTCGGAGAAGGTGACGGAACAATAACCATCTCCGTTACCCGTACTGGTAATAACGGCGCAATATCCGTCGATTACGCCACCAGCGACAACACAGCCATAGCCGGCAGCGACTACACTCAAACCTCCGGCACCTTGAACTGGAATGATGGCGATGACGCTGACAAAACTTTCACAATAAACATCACTGACGATAGTGCTCAGGAAGGTAATGAAAGACTTGTCGTCAGTTTAGGCAATCCCACCGGAGGAGCCCAATTAGGCTCACCAGATACAGCGGAAGTGACGATCATAGATAATGACTCAGCTTTTAGCTGCAAGAAAGTCTCCGAAATCCCAAAAAATGAGTGCAAAGCACTTGTCGCACTCTATGACAGTACCAAGGGTGAAAATTGGGAAAATAATAGCGGGTGGAATGTGACAAATAGCCCTTGTAGCTGGAACGGAGTCTCCTGCCAGGGTGGACATGTAACGGAACTCTCATTGGGGAACAACAACCTCAAAGGCTCTATATCGAAAAATTTTTTCAAATTGAAGCAGTTGAAAAAACTTGACTTGTCTGACAACGAGATCGACCGTTCAATCTTGAAATATGTCAATAAATTTAATAAATTAAATTCTTTATTGCTGAATAATTGCTTAAAGTAGTCATTTATTCAGGATACTGATTCTACCAGCGGTATCACAAATCGCCAAGAGAGGGTGCGTAGGACGCACCCTACACTCGCTATAATAAAGGATAAAAACTGGGCATGACCACGATCTTATCCTTTATTATAAACAATCAGGGGAGTTATGTTTTAAAAATCCTTGTAGTTCCGGGTGCGTCCCACGCACCATTAATTTTATTTATCGTGGTGCCGATTTAAGACGGTGCGTAGGACGCACCCGGAACTCGCTAAATATTCAACGCCATACGAAGAGCCTTGTTAAGAGCTTGAATTTTGTGAGATGAAAGCGTACCAATAAAGTTGGTTAAAACCGATTTGGACAAACTAACCAATTCATCACAGTGAATACTACTATCATGTTTTAAACCTTCTTCCACTCCAACAGGTACCTGAGTTGATAAACCGTCATAAACGGTATAAACTGGAGCACAAATAACAGTTGAAAAACGTGAATCAATAACAACTTGGCGACTAACAACTACAAAAAACCTAAATTTCTTTGGCTCTAGGGCTGATGGTTTAGCGACACGATAGAGTTCCCCGCGCTTCATAAATCCTCCTGATAAGTGAGAACATCTAAGGCTTCTTCATTGAGTTGTTCAGCCCGTTGATTAAGAATATTAAGGTCTTTTACATAGTACTTTTCAGAATCAATCTCTTTAGTGTGTATCAATGCTTGTTCTAACAAGGTGATGATTTGTTGCGTTATGGGGCGACGGTAATACTTCGCTTGTTGTTCAAGTTTTGCATAAAGTTCAGAAGAAATGTCCTCAATTACTATTGTTGACATAATATTTTCCTCATAAGTTTAAAAAGTATAGTACAACTTATTTCCGAAAATAACGGATAAACAAATTGAACCTAATCCGTTCAAGTTCTTGTAGGGGCATACTTGTCCGCGGGGAGGACAAATCCGTTGTACTAGATTGGCATCGTCATTGTTTTTCTGTCCAATCTCAAGGCGCGTCCAAACGAGCAACGTTGTCGATTTGGACTCCTAACTTACAACGGATTGGATGTAGCTAGGAGTCCAAAACCCCTATCTTTTAGACGTGAGGCAAGGCAGAAGGTTATGATATTAGGGCTTGCCAGTAACGCCCCGTCGTCCAAAATCTATGTCGCCACGCCGGTTTGCAACCGGCTCCGTAACGTTTTAGAACGGTTTTAAGATTAATTCCTAAAGTCTTAGCAAAATTCACCTCTGTCAGGCTCACGAATCGCTTTCACATTTATTAAAACGGGCGAGTGAATAGAATAATGGGTTCAACCCCACCTTTCTCAAGCTCAAGACAAAAATTTTTGGCATTTGGAACATATTCAATTAAGGTATTTTGGAGTCCAAGCTCCCTCCTAACGTCGAGACAAGTTTATCTTGGGCTCCTCGGGGCATGACCACGATCTTATCCTTTTTTATAAACCATCCCTGTAGTTAGGTTTTAAAAATCCATGTAGGAGAGCGGATCGATAAATCAGTTTTATAAATTGCCACATAAATAAAAATTATAAAAAAAATAAAATAAAATCAATAAGATAGATTATTAATCTCTGACGAACAGGCCAATAATACTAGACATCTCATTTTTCATTTGACATAATGCCGCCCCTCAAATTTAACTTAACTGCAAAGAGGAAAATGAAAACACAACACGTAATTGCCCTTGCCTTGATTATGGCCTTAAATCTCGGCCATTCTGACGCGGATGCGAATGATGCCACCGGCGGTGCTGAATTAGGCACAGCGGAGGAGACAATCACAGACAACGACTCAACAATCGTCTATGTAACCAGCAATAGTACAACAGGAAACTTGGGTGGCCGCGCTGGGGCGGACGGTTTATGCCAAGCTGAAGCACCAGAAGGTGTTTCCAATGTTCATGCGCTGTTAGGTGTTTGGGACGACGACCTTAAGCACATGCCGGCAAATTATGGCTACAACCCCAACATTAACATATACTGGTATAACAAAAGTACAGGTGCTACTACTTTATTAGCCAATAGTTGGGACGATATGCTGGATGGGAACATTGAAAATAGTGGCCTCTCAGGCACAGGTTACTCTGGGGAAGTATGGACAGGAGTAGTAAGTGATGGGGTTGGAACTTCCGCTGGAGGGGCCTGCAGTTATAACCCATCTAAGTGCAGTTGCGGTACCACTGCTGGAAGTCAGACAAAGTGGACAGTTGGAAATTCTTCTTCTTATGGTGAGCAAGGGGATTTATCTTACACCAATTCATATTGGCTAAAAGATCCCTGCCCATGGTGGAGTGATTGTAGCTGTGGAACTTATGCCCGGTTGATGTGTATAGGTGTTTTGGGCGGAACATCAGAAAAACTACAATTCTCCTCCGCCACCTACAGCGTAGCTGAAAACGAAGGGCAAGCAACCATCTCCGTTACCCGTACTGGTAATAACGGCGCAGTATCAGTAGAATACGCCACCAGCGACAACACCGCCATAGCCGGCAGCGACTACACTCAAACCTCCGGCACTTTGAACTGGAGTGATGGCGATGACGCTGACAAAACCTTCACAATAAACATCACTGACGATAGTGCTCAGGAAAGTGATGAAAGACTCATCGTCAGTTTAGGCAATCCCACCGGAGGAGCCCAATTAGGCTCACCAGATACAGCGGAAGTGACGATCATAGATAATGACTCAGCTTTTAGCTGCAAGA
>JBDLJY010000171.1:0-14006 GCA_039714115.1 Pseudomonadota bacterium
AGATTTTAGACGCTATGAAAAAAGAGTGGCGTTGGCAGATGGAACTTCGGTCAAAATCACAATAGATTTTTTTGTCAGTTCTGAGGTTTCTTATAGAGTCATTGATGGGTGGAGAATCATTGAACCTGAGCCATTGTTGGGACTGTATGGTAGTATCCATTCAAGTGATAATTGTTTTGCTGTACAAGCCGCGGCAAAATTACTTGAACAAGGTATTGATCCTGTTAGTCGTCCTGAGTTAGTTGAAATACAGGCTTGAGTGCAATATGCTGATAATCCCAATTTTTAAAAGAGTTGTTGCGAAAGAATTTTTCTTGATTCAATTTTCTTGTTTCGTGCAAAACGATCAATATGCTCCTTATCAGTAGGGATGAATTTTCGGTAGTCATGAACAGGTAGTTGTATAAATTTGTTAAGTACTTAACATCACTTTCACTAAGTCTGGGTCATTATACTCGGCTTGAATTTCTGGATGTTCTTTAATTCCCATAACAGTCTCACCAAAATGAACATTTATATATTTATCTCCATTTGGAGAAGCTGAATAATAACCTTCAGGTAACATAACAACCCATTCATCATTATCAAAAGCAGCCATTTGAAGAATTTCTTCACCCGTTTCGAGATTCCATAAACGTGTGGTTGTATCCATACTGCCCGATAAGGCGGTTTTGCCATCGGGGGAAAACGCTACGGATTTTACAGATTTGGAATGTGCTTCTAAACTATTGATGATGCTACCGTTAGATAAGTCCCACCATTTAACGGTGTTATCCTCTGAACCTGACAAGGCCGTTTTGCCATCAGGGGAAAACGCTACGGAAGTTACCCCGCTAGAATGTGCTTCTAAACTTTTGATGAGACTCCTCCTGGATAAGTCCCACCATTTCACAGTAGACTCTTCTCCTCCTGACAATGCGGTTTTGCCATCAGGGGAAAACGCTACGGATATTGCTTCTCTGGAATGTGCACCTACAATCTTACCCTTAAGGGCACGCCCGCGGCGGGATAAGTACCACAATTTCACATAATCTCCTCCCGACAAGGCGGTTTTGCCATCGGGGGAAAACGCTACGTTAAACATATAATCGGAAACTTTTTTGGAGCTTTTAATGACATCCCCGTTGGATAAGTCCCACCATATCACGGTTTGATTCCAACCATCCGAGAAGGCACCCGAGAAGGCCGTTTTGCCATCGGGGGAAAACGCTACAGAAATTATACTGTGTGAATGTGCATTTAAACTCTTAATAACACACCCGCTGGATAAGTCCCACCACATTATGCCCTTGGATGTTTCCGACAAGGCCGTTTTGCCATCGGGGGAAAACGCTACAGAGTCTACAGACCTTACAGATGATGAATCTGCTTTTAAACTCTTAATGAGACACCCGCTGGATAAGTCCCACCATTTGATGCTCCTATCATGTGAGCCCGACAAGGCCGTTTTGCCATCGGGGGAAAACACTACGGAATCAATAGATGAGGAGGGTTCTATTTGTAAAGATAACATTTCTATTTTTCACCTTATAAGTTTTGAATAATTTATAAGTAGTTATACAAAAGTATTTGGGTGATCATTTAGTCTAATAGCAACTTTATTAGGCGTAGCCCCCGCCGGCACGGTATCCCATACCGATATTTTACGACGACGATAACGCGGCACTCTCTCCTTTTTTGGATGCCCAAAACGATTCAAATAACCCGTTGAAAATAAAGCCATCCGAGGATTTACCACCTCAATAAATGACTCAGTAGCGATTAATCTACAGCTACATCAAGAAGGTGCGTGGGACTTTCCTACGCTTGCTGGGACGTGGAGCAAATCTAACATACACTCCCACGCCGAGCGTGGGAGCGAGAAAAAAACTCACCTGCCGTTAGTCCTGTACTCTTGTTTTGAAATCTACAACGCTGCCCGTACAGGGATTGATGGTTGTCATTTCGACGCAAGCAGAAAGTCAAAATTGCGTTAATATTTAGACAAATCCCTGCTTTTAAAGAAATCATATTTTTTGAATAAATCGGATTTCTCTTTTCGAGCCAAAATAAAATATTGAATGCCATTAAGCCTGTCCCGACGCAAGGAGGGATCAAGACAAACCTGCGGGGAGACTAATACCCCGTCCTCCCGACTTTGGAGCGAGCGTAGGGTGCGTCCTACGCACCATCTCACCCAATGCTATATCGTGCAGACAAACCAGCTTGTTAATTTTTCCTTTAGTTTACAATGACCTGCTGGGTATTGGTCACCCCGCAGGTCTGAGAAAAAAACCGTCCAAGATAAATCTTGGACTCCAAGCTTAGCATAAGCTCATAAAGAGGTTGATGTTTTTTAATCATGCCAATAGCGCCGCATTTCTTCACGGGCTAAAGATGGCGCTGAAATTCCCGCCGCCGATAAACGAAAACTAATAGCCCCCGCCGGCACGGTATCCCATACCGATATTTTACGATGACGATAACGCTGCACTATCTCTTTTTTTGGATGCCCAAAACGATTCAAATATCCAGTTGAAAATAAAGCAATACTCGGATTTACCGCCTCAATAAATGACTCCGTAGAAGATGTCTGGCTGCCATGGTGGGGAACCACGAGAATGTTAGCTGCTAAATCGCTTCGATGGTGTCTCACTAAATAATATTCTGAGTTTTTTTCAATATCTCCCGCTAATAGCAGCGTACCTCCGGCACTACTTACTTTTAATACGCAACTATAATCATTTCTTTTTTTTGCGATATAATTGGCGGGTGGGTGTAAAATTTGGAATTCCACTCCATCCCATTGCCAATGTTGACCAGTTTGGCAGGATAATATTTTGCTGTCCGCAGATAAAATCTCTTTTATTTTTTGAGGCGCACTGCTTAGCACTTGTTCTACTTCCAAATTTTCCAATACACTTTGCGCTCCGCCAATATGATCATTGTCAGCATGACTAATCAAAAGTTTGTCAACCTGTTGAAGCCCCTTAGCACGCAAGAAAGGTACAACAACCGCCTTGCCGGTATTAAAACCGCTGCAAAACTTTGGTCCTGTGTCATAGACTAATACATAATTTTCGGTGCGTATTACTGCGGCTAAACCTTGCCCCACGTCTAATAGGGTAAACCAAACTTCGCCACGCTGTGGATGGGCGGGTGGTGTGAAAAAAATGGGCAATATCCATAAAATACCTAACCATCGTGCTGGAAATCCACGCGGCAATAGTAAAATAGCTACGCCAAGCATAGCGGCGATGATTGTCCATAGCGGCGGAGTGTGTTGTTGCCATACGCTCCATTTGGCTAACCAATCTGTAAAAACCCACAGTGCTTCAAAAGTGTTTGCAGCGAACTGCAATAGGGTGCTGCCCAATGTGGGCAAAACTAAAATTAAAGCTGTACCTAACAAAGTTAGCGGCGCGATGACAAAACTAACCCAAGCAATGGCAACCATATTAGCTGGCAACGATGTCAAGGGAATATAACTAAAAATAGCTAAAACAATGGGAAACATGCCTAAAGTGACTGCCCATTGCGTTCGGAAAGTGTTTATCCCCCATTTATTTAAAGAAGAAACTCCCGTATCACGTTTACCCTTCAAAGCATACAAAATTGCTGCAACGGCTCCAAATGAAAGCCAAAATCCGGCTGATAATACTGATAAGGGATCCCATAATAATACGAACAATAAGGCTAAGGCTAAAAGATGTGAAACCGCTACTTGGCGGGCAAAGATAATCCCAGACACTGCCACCGCTACCATAATAAAGGCGCGTTGTGTGGGTAATGAAAAACCAGCCATTAGTGCATAATAAAAAGCTGCTAGTAAACTTAATAAAGCGGCAAACCGGGGTGCCGGCAACCAATACATTGCTTTGCTTGGGTAGAGGCGCAGCCCACGACGGACTATCCAAAAAAACGCTATGGCAAATAGGGTAATCAATCCAATATGTAAACCTGAAATCGCTATCAAATGGGCTGTGCCAGTCCGTTCTAAAACAGTTCTCTGCTCTTGAGTTACCCATTGTCGCTCGCCCACCGCTAAGGCAATGAGGATGCCTGTACTTGGTTGTTCGCCTAAGCTATGCTGTATCGCTTTTGCTAAACGATAACGCCAATTATCTATATTAAACTCCAAAGGCTGATTTAATAGACGCGGTTTGCTTGCATAATCTTGCACCAAACCAGTTGTCAGTATTCTGTTTTTAAACAACCATTTAGAGTAATCAAACCCTCCAGGATTGAGCGTACCATGCGCTGGTTTTAAGCGTACAGTTAGTTGCCACTGTTGTCCCGGGCGTAACGGCTGCTCCGGTTCGCTAAACCAATTCAAACGTAAATGTCCGGGATTAGGCCATTTTTCAGAAGGCAGAGGCGCAAAATTAAATCGCCAACCGCATGAGGGCATTTGTTGTGGCAATCCAATAATTGTTCCTGTGATGGTAATTGTTTGTCCTTCAATTTCTTTGGGTAATTTTTTTGCTAAGATTATGTCGGCACGCCATACTGTCCATAAGAATCCTAGTAATAAGAAAAATAGTAAACGATAAGGTGGTAATAGCCAAACGAGGATAATTAAGGGAATAATTAGGATTGTCCAACGTGTATCAGGTAAAAACGTCAAAGTTTGGCAAAGGAGTATGCCAAGGAGAAATGCTAGTGTAGCTAAACGCATCTTTTAAGAATATTTATTATAGCGACTGTGTGCCGGACGGGGTTTGCAACCCAATGCCATATCGTGGCGGGCAACCATAAAGGATTGCCCCTACGTGAACCGTGATTTTTTGTAGGGGCGGGCAACCACAAGGGATTGCCCCTACGAAGTTGGTTGCCCGCCACGATATGGCATTGAGCTATGAAGTGGGCATTTTCGCGTTCGCGTAAGTACGCTGATTTAGCCACAAATAAGTTTATCACTGGGTTGCATAAGAGGATGTTTGGTCAAGTTTGATCTCGTGGGAACGAGAAAAAAGTCAATGCCATATCGTGCCGCCGAAATTTCAGTTCTTGGGGGAGGCAATTCCCCGCAGGTCGTTGTAAATTCTTTGAGGCATTAACCTGCGGGGTTTTGGCACAATGCCATTAAGTTAAGGACAACTGATTGATTTTATTGTAGCATCTACGTCAAAATCTGATTTTTAACGGAGCAGCTACGTCAAAAAAATCCGATTTTTTCAAAAAATAGGATTTTTAACGGAGCATCTATGTTAAAAAAAAACCAGAATCGGTTCTTAAAATATTTTTTTTATTTTAAAATCAATCATTTATCATTAACTTAATGGCATTGCTCCTGACATGGGATCTAAAGAAAATTCTCCACTTTTCGTTATTAGCACAATATCCTGCATTCTAACCTCTAAGCGTTGAAATCCAATTTCTTTAGGCAAAAGATTCCTTAATATTTATTCAAATTTTTCAAATAATGTTCGGTATTCTTCATTTAGCAGCACTGCTTGATTTCCATACCCAAAAACTGCCATAGAAACAAGTGATTGTTTTAAAACAATTCCAGGATTGTGTATGTTTGCAGAACCATAAGTTTGAAATAGCATTTGTTGAAATTCTTGAAAGTGTTGCAGGTTAGTTTTTGGAGCGGTTGGAATATGCTCAATTCTTTGATAACTAACGATAGGGCGATATGAAGGAATATGTATTCCTACAACCAATGCCATTAAGTTAAGGATAAATGATTGATTTTAAAATACAAAAAACATATTTTCATAACCTATTCTGGTTTTTTTTAACATAGCTGCTCCGTTAAAAATCATATTTTTTGAAAAAATCGGATTTTTTTTGACGTAACTGCTCCGTTAAAAATCATATTTTGACGTAGATGCTCCAATAAAATCAATCAGTTGTCCTTAACTTAATGGCATTGATTCCTACAACCGGTTGTTGATTTCGATATTGCAAACTATATTGTGCAGCAGAAGTTGTTGGTGCTATTAAGTTGCAACTCAAACCACTACTATAGTAAATATCTCCAACCTTTATTGTTTGATTAGCTCTTTCAACCCAAACATCTGACCAAAATGGATTTTTTTCTCTCTGGAATGGAGTTGAAACTAAGTTAATATCCCAACCAAAGTGTCTACCGAGGACATTTAGTATCGTTGTTTTTCCACATCCGTTTGGACCGGTTAACACACAAATATCTGTGTCAAAATCAATGTCAACTTTTTTAAACTGTCTCCATTTATACAATTCTAATCTTTTAAATAATTCCATGATTGTTGTCTCCAAATAATTGATTTAAAAAAATCAACAAATCCGTGGCAGCGGCTCATCTTCCAATTCATCCAAGATGCGTTCACCACCGAATTCAGTTACCAATACAAGCTGTGACAATTCTGCCACTACTTGCCCGATGATCGCAGCATTGCCAGCTAGTGCTTGCCATTGCGCTAGTGCAGTAAAGCGGAAATGTCGATACCATTGAACCGATTTAAGGGCAACCATAAAGGATTGCCCCTACAAGAACAATTGATATTGTAGGGGCAATCCCTTGTGGTTGCCCTGTTATGGTCTCGGTATTTCCGCTCTCCTGTACTAGTGCCTGTTCTGCTTGTGCTGGCTCAAAAAAGTCATTTTACTAACAACGTCACCTGCTGCGCTGCCTATTCTATTGATATAGTCTCAAAAAATATCTACTTCGCGGAGCTAAAAATCCGATTTTTTCAAAAAATATGATTTTTTTTTGACATAGACGCGGAGCTAAAAATCCGATCCCTCAGTTCTTCGGGACAAGCTTTTTCAAAAATGTCAATTACTTTGCACTTATTTAACCTCAAGCGTCACCAGCCCTGTTGCCCATTCATCATGTTCAGATACCCGCGTTAATCCCCGCTCTCCATGCGTCGCATTCGTCAAGAGCCGTTCTAAAGGATTCAACTTTTCATTGCCACTGCCGCCGCGTACTCTAAACTCTTCTTGCCCAAACAACGACACATCAATCGGGTGAATGCTGACGATAATCTTGATCGTTTCTCCGACTTCTTCCATCATCAATAGGGCATCTTCACTCAAATCAAGCTTTTCTCCTGCCTTAACAAGGGCATACGCCATCCCTTCATCTGGATGCGGAAAAAACGCGTAGATGGCTCCGTTGGAATTGATACTGATCAGGTAACAATAGTAGTCCTGCTCGGAGTCATTGTGCAGTGTGAAAGTCAGAATGTCGCCTTTTCTCAGTTTGCGCTTTTCAATCTCCTGTAATTCATAAGGTCCAGTTTTGCGATGCAAGCCCAATTTAAACGCTGATAGAGATACACAATCCGCCCATCTCGGACATGATTTGACTGGACGCAAAAGATAGGTTTGCATTGTCACTGGTAAAATATTGCTGCGATTGTTCTGGAGTGCTTTAAGCTCACGGATACGGGCTAATTTTTTCAAATTGTCCTGTAGCAGCTCAATGCCTTTTTTGGGGTTGTCAAATTTAATTTGCAGCTTTTTGTCTAATAGGCGTTGATCTGGTGTGAGTATCCATAATTCAGGTGGTTGATTAGGAAAGGATTTGGGCAAATCGTCGTTAGGCGAGGCGATGGGCTGCCCATTTTTCCGTTTGGGGCGCAACAGGTGCAAACGCAGATCAGTATTATATGGATTGTCGGTGAGCTTGTAGCCGGGGAGTGTGCCGTCATGAAAGGCGGTTCGTAGCAATGCTTTGTCCTTGGAATAATCGGCAGAAAGGTACACTTTGATGGGTTCAAAATGATAGGCATGGCTTTCTTCTACTACTAAGTCTCCAGGCTTGAATAAACCCGCTTGGGTGGTTTTGCCGATACTTTCAAAAGCCTTAACTTGGGTGATTTGAAGGCTTTGCAATTTTTGTGGATTAGGGTGTTGGGGTTGATACAGGCGATAGGTTGATCCGATTGTTACGCCGGCAACGTGTCCGGCTTGAATCTTTACGGTTTTTCCATTAGCTTGAGTCACAGAAATCGTTTGTGCTTGTGAAGTAAAATTGCCGCCAAAAACTTGTCGCTTGTGCTCGCCTTCTATTTGTGGAGTTTGCGCTTGCCCGCGCTTTCCGACGACTGGCGTATATGCCCGTTTAAATATGTCATACCAAGTCTCTCCCACTTGTGCCTGTCGCAATGCTTTGGCCCAATACCATGTGAATAGTCCATAGTGTTTGCCATCTTTTCCAATCGTTTCGGCTGCCAATTCGTCATTTTGTGCGGCACCAACATGGATTCCATGGTATTTGTCAAGTTGGGTATAGTTCATTTTGCCCAAGGGATGAGGGCGCTCATCTTTTTTTAAGCCGCGACTGATGGGCGCCTCTCCTCGGGCAACGGTGGCGGAGTGACAAGAGTCTGAGACAAATATCACTTGGTCAGTTTTGGCGTAAATCGCGGCTAACCAGGCGTTGATTTCGTCGTCTAATATGTCGTAGTCATTTTTGTGTGTCTTCCGATTGCGTCGTGTCCCGTAGGATACCCAAGTTTGATCTTTGCCGCTTCGTTCATCACCGTTTAAGTCTCGCGTTTGAGAGCCATGACCGGAATAGTGGATATAGACAAAATCGCCGGGTTTAATCCGTTTAGTCAGTGTCTTGAATGCTTTTTCAATGCCGGTGTGGGTGGCTCTCTTATTTAAGAGGATAATAAATTCATGATCTCTAAAACCAAAGCGTTCACGCAACACCCCTTGGACCAATTTTATATCATTGATCGTGCCTCTGAGGGGTGTGACGGGATAACGGTATTTTTCGATTCCAATGAGCAAGGCGTGTTTGCCAGCAGTTTTTGGTTGCAACGTTGCCTTTAGCGCTGCCACTTTGTCTAAACCGGCCTGATATCGCTTAACTTTTTTTGGCTGCCCCCTATCCAAGGCTTTGTTTATCAAAGATTTATAACGTGCCTCAATTTTTTCTAGGCCGTCTAATGCTTGTGCATTAGTGGGGTCTTTTTTCAAGACTTCACCGTAACACGCTAAAGCGTTGCCGCTTCTGCCCGTCGTCAAGCGATAGGCTTTCAAATGCGCTTGGCAAGTTTGCAATGAAGGGGAGACATCAGTGGTTTGCAACTTAGCCTTTAACGCTGCCACTTGGCGTAAACGCGCCTGATACCGCTTAGCCTTTTTTCGCTGCCCTTTATTCCGGGCTTTGTTTATCCAAAACTGATAACGTGCCTCAATGTTTTCTAGGCCCTTCAAAGCATCGGCATTAGTGGGGTCTTTTTTCAAGACCTTTCCGTAACACACTAAGGCGGTACCGCCTTTGCCCGTCGTCAGGCGATTGGCATCAAAGTGTTTTTTGCATACACGTAGTTGTTTGGCAACTTTGGAATTGGAGGGTTGCCAGTGCCCAGCATGGGCGGGTGTGAAACTGGCGATTAAAAAAACCAGACTAAAAAAAGAGACTAGATAATGGTGCATAGTGAATTCCTGTTTGTGTCGGTGGTGCTGCTGCGCGTTGTCCTTATGCATATAGGGTGGCTATCGTCTGCCGGCCAAAGCAATGTCGATAACCACCATAACAACCACAGACTAAGGTTATCACCCGCGAGTTTAAGGACATCATAATTCGTCAACGCACTTAAACTGTCGGCATGGTGTCCAAGATAAGTCTTGGACTCTTATTTACTGACATGATTTCTTTTTCACTCAAGTTTGTCACTTGTATGATAAAGGAGATATTGCTATTAGATTCTAACATTTGTTTGGCAATCCGTAATTTTGCGCTTTTATCAGACTTTTTGGCTGTCTTTAAGGTTTTTTGTCTCCATTTGCGAAGTTCTTCTTTGTCAATTAATTGCATTTGGTTGTTCCTGTTGTTTGTATCATTTGTTATCTATGCTGATCTTATAGGCTAGAGGCTGCGATTTCAATTGTCCAAATCGTAGCAGTGTGTCAACGGCATTGGCAATGAAATAAACGCTATCTATTTCTTTTGATCTGGCGTGATGCGTGTCTCCGATAAATACAATTTGTTTGTCCACTTTCGCGCCTTTTGTTAGGACTTTGAGTGCGCTGTGTTCATCGGGCGGTGCATGGCGATAAACGATTTTTTCCCATTCTTTAGTTAAGTCAATGGTATGGACTTTGTTATGGACGCCTGCCTTTTTGGGCAGTGTTACTGTGAGTTCGGGGCAATCTATTTTTTTGCAAATTTGGGGGATCGTTGTGCCTATGTTACAGGGCAAGCTTTGTGCCCAAGCATTTAGGCGTTGTTTAAGTTCTTGAATCATATAGGCGGCTTTGCGGGTGCTGTCTTCACAGGAGTGGAGTTGTGCCATCGTTGCTAGTAACGGCATGGAGGGGACAACGGTTAGGTGTTCATCTTGGCACACTAGGGCTGCTAGTTGTGGTTGTTCTTCGATAAAAAATGTTGATGTCCAAAAGATATTTTTTTCTTTTTTGATGTAGGCATCTAAAAATGAATAGGGCTTTTCTAAGGGGGCTTGGGTGTTGATGGTGCCGTTTTTATCTAGCGGCTGTCTGTAGGTGCGCCCTAGTAAAATAATTGGTGTGTCATATTTGTCGGTGTGATGGAATTCTTCATTGAGTTTTTGCAGATATAAACCTAAGGCGACATCGGTGTTAAGGTTGACGGGTGAACAAGCTGGCGTTTTATCCGGTGCATGAAAACAGCCGTCACTTAATCTTGTTAAGTTTAAGTTTACTACTATTACATTCGCGCCGCCTTGTTCTGCCTTTTCAATCAAGGATTTGAGTTTGTCGCGTGGGGTGAGAATGGGTGATCCCCATTGGCGGTAAGTTTTGTCATCAATTTTAATTAATGCCATCCGTTGTATTTTCGGTTCATCGGAGAGTATTTGGTGTTGGGCGATGATAACGGTGGTGGCGATGATGAGGTTGAGAAGAAGTTGTGTGATAAGTGTTTTTTGGGTGGGGTGTCGTTCGGGTTTTAATGTATACATAATTGTAAGTTATTTCCATCATAAGTGTAGCGTAATCCACCACAAGTCAATGTTTTAAGGTGGATTACGCTCCGCCTAAAGCAGTTCAATCACCCACTGGGAGATAAGAGCAGTTGCCCTCGCACATTGTTCTTTGCGGGCTTTGTCAAAGGCTGTATATTCCTCTGCATTCCACATATCATAAGTACGCCCAGTAAACTCTTTTTGAAGATGCTGACAAGTAACGCCACCATATTCTTTCTCGAAACGCTCGACTAGTTTTTTTCCAGTTTTGAAATTGCTGACAAATTTTCCCTTTTCAAATTTGTCCCGATCTCGTCCGCGTTTACAACTGAGTGCCATTAAGCCTCCAGTTAGTGCTCCGCAGGCTCCCACTCCAGTTAAGCCGCCGCCACCAGATAGTCCATGACTGGCTTTGATGGTTTCGTCTGTCACTATTCCAACGGTTTCTTTAACCGATATAACATAGTACAATGGATTTGCGATAGGCTAGAAATCCGATTTTTTTAAAAAATCGGATTTCTTTGTTCATCCATAGTGCAACGGATTAACAAAAATAACCGTTAACCCGCAGTACTAGGGTTTAGTGTTTATCCCTTCATTTCTTAAATGCAATCCGTGACTAAACGGACAATCTCAACATAATCAACGCTCTAAATCCCCTTATTCCGTAAATCCCTGTACTAATATTTTGACTTATTTAGTACACACAACGCAACTGATTTCTCTATCTTGCTTATATCCATTCCCAATAGGAGCCTCAGTTTCCATAGGATACAACAAACCACCATCCTCATTGCCATCACTACCATTTGGAGCAGATTCTGGATTATCATCTACACAGACAGCATCACCAGCCCTAGCAGCAAAACCTCTCTATCAGCGTGCTTTGGTCATTTTAAGCTTTGTTTGACGCGCCGTATATGTTTTAAGTTAACGGGTACTCTACCATTTTCTACCGCGATGGCTATATCGGGTATCAAAGGTGATGTTTTAGGTTTAGGTGCTTGTGGTGCTGGTGCTAAATTTAATGCAACCCCGTCCGTAACGTTAAATTTTGCGTGCCTTCGTAGGGGCAATCCCTTGTGGTTGCCCTGAAACGTCACGGACGGGGTTGCAAACCCAGTCCTGCACATAAATATTACTTACAAAATATCAAGCAGTTATGTATGATAATAACTAGTTGTGTGCCATAATTAACAAGGAATATTTGTTGACAACGCGGTAAAGCTGTATATAATTTGCTCAGCTTGAATGTACGTCTCATATTTATGCACACCGCTTTGATGTCCGGTTTTTTTCATCCTCGTCAGGTTTTTCATAACTAATAGCAACACTTCTAGCAAAATGGCCTTTTCAAAAGGCTTCAATTACTATTCAATTAATTAGGATATAATTATGTCTACTACTACCGGTACCGTTAAATGGTTCAACGAATCCAAAGGTTTTGGCTTTATCGAGCAAGAATCTGGTCCCGACGTATTTGCCCACTATAGCGCTATCTCTGGCTCGGGTTTTAAAACCTTGGCTGAAGGCCAGAAGGTCGAGTTCACTGTTACTCAGGGCCCAAAAGGGCCCCAGGCAGAGAATATCGTAGCTGTCTAAATTGTTGGCGCTCTGGTTTGCAATGAAATGCAGGCCATACTTTGGTGAAAGGGCGGGGCCTTTGAGGTCTTGCCCTTTTTTTTGTACACAGCACAGGACAATCACTTTGAGCCAAATCGCATTTTCATCCCTTAAGCTACATCCTGCCTTGCTTAAGAATATTTCTTCCCTTGGTTATCAGGCCATGACGCCCATACAGGCGCAGAGTTTGCCCTACATTCTCGATGGCAAAGATGTCATTGCTCAGGGCAAAACCGGATCGGGAAAAACCGCTGCGTTCGGTCTGGGACTGCTGGAAAAGCTCAATGTCAAGCGCTTTCGCGTGCAATCACTGATACTTTGTCCTACCCGGGAATTGGCAGATCAGGTTGCCAAAGAAATTCGTAAACTGGGCCGCTCTATTCATAACATCAAGGTGCTAAGCCTTTGCGGCGGTATGCCGTTCGCTCCTCAGATGGGCTCGCTGGAACACGGTGCCCACATCATTGTGGGGACGCCGGGACGAGTTGAGGAACATCTGCGTAAAGGCACACTCAGGTTGGACAGTTTGAATACATTTGTGCTTGACGAAGGAGATCGCATGCTTGATATGGGGTTTCAGTCTGCGCTGGATGCTATCATTGAGCATGTACCCGCTAAGCGTCAGACTTTGTTGTTTAGCGCGACTTTTCCCGATCAAATTCAGTCCATTGCTAAGCGCATCATGAGTCGTCCGGTGATGGTACAAGTGGCCTCGACCCATGATAGTGCCAGTATTCAGCAGCATTTGTACAAGGTTGATGATAATCAACAGCGTCTAACCGTGGTGCGCCTGTTGCTTTTACAATATCGCCCCGAATCGGCGGTGGTGTTCTGCAATACTAAACGGGAAACCCAGGAGGTGGCTGATGAGCTATGCCGCCACGGTTTTAGTACGTTGGCATTGCATGGTGATCTGGAACAAAGAGATCGCGATCAAACTATGGTGCGGTTTGCCAATAAAAGTGTGTCTGTGCTGGTTGCTACTGATGTGGCGGCTCGCGGTCTGGACATTGATGCCCTAGACGCGGTAATCAATTATCACATCGCTCACGAGACTGAGCTGCATGTTCACCGTATCGGGCGCACAGGGCGAGCTGGCAGCAAGGGCATTGCCTATACTTTATATAACGAAAAAGAAAGTTATAAGATCGCCCGACTGGAGGAGTATCTTAATCAGTCTATTGATACGGAGCCCTTGCCACCAGTCAGTTTGCTGGAAAAGCCGGCATATAAACCGCCCATGGCAACTTTACAAATTGACGGCGGCAAAAGGCAAAAAGTGAGGCCAGGCGATATTCTGGGGGCTCTCACTGGGGAAAACGGCATTGCCGGAAAAGAGGTTGGAAAAATTGATATTTTTGATAATTGGGCTTATGTGGCAGTCAGTCGGGACGTTAGTAAACGGGCACTCAAAAAATTAGGAGAAGGAAAGTTGAAGGGGCGTTCGTTTCGGGTTAGGCGAATCAATGCCATTAAGTTAAGCCGCCAAATAAGACCTGCCAGGTATCC
>JBDLJY010000172.1:0-13888 GCA_039714115.1 Pseudomonadota bacterium
CTCTGATGAAATCGATGGCTTATCGGACCATTGATGAAGCTTCACCAGCATAGCTAAGGTTTTAAGATAACTAAGGTTTTAAGTAGGTACACAAAAGTTTTTCAAAAATGTTAACAGATTTATGTGTACCTACTTATACTGTTGTTAATAATGATAAATATGTAAAATGAATATTATTCTTATCCATCCATACATTGTTGTCCGAGAAATAGACATTCACATGTCTGAACCATTAGGGTTGGTTTCGCTCGCAACTTATTTGAAACATGTTTTTGGGAAAGAGATTAATGTTTCTATTTTAGACCTTTACGCACTGGGGGCTGAAAATCCTCAACCAAAAGGCGATATGTATGTCAAAGGTCTAAATGATGAAACACAAATTCATGCAGAAATAAGCAAAGTAAAACCAGACCTGATTGGTATTACCTGTTGCTTTACGGGCTATTTTGCAGAAGCTTTAGAAATAGCTGCTATGGCGAAGCGATTGTATCCTGCTGTACCCATAGTAATGGGTGGTACTCATGCAACCTTAGAAGCCAAATCAATTCTTCGTGATAAAAAAGAAGTTGACTTTATTGTCACTCATGAAGGCGAAATCACATTAGAACAATTAGTACGTTCTCTTAAAGGCGAACTCCCCCTTGAGTCTGTTGATGGATTATGCTTCCGTACTTCTGATAATGTTGTGGTAGCAAACCCTGACAGAAAATTTATCTCCGACTTGGAGATATTACCGATTCCAGATCGCAAGTTTATTGATATGGAATTTTATAAAAAGTACAATCATCAACTGTTTAACTTTTCTCGTCAAAAGCCAATCGCTACTGTAATGACTTCGCGTGGATGCCCTTATAAATGTACATATTGTGGCAGCGTAAAAATGTGGAAACGCAGATATAGAGTAAGAGGATTAGAACAAGTCTTCAAAGAAATTGAGATGTTAGCCTCAGAATATGGTATTCGTGAAATCTGCCTTCTTGATGATCAGTTCATAATGAAGAAAGAGCGAATTTATAAATTTTGCGACTATTTTATCCAAAATAACAAATATAATCTCGCTTTTAGTAATATCGCAGGAATCAGTGTATGGCTAGCTGATGATGATATTCTGCTTGATAAAATGCGTCAAGCTGGCTTTTACAAAATGACAGTACCCGTTGAAACAGGCAATGAAGATACAATTAAGTTTATCCAAAAGCCTATTAACTTGGAACAAGTGAACAGATTGATTTCCAAAGCCAATAAGTTGGGTTATTGGACTGGTGCATTTTTTATTATTGGTTTTCCCCATGAAACCAAAGAGCAAATCATGGAAACAATTGATTTTGCATATAACTCAGAACTAGATATGGCACATTTTTTTGTTGCTCAGCCATATATTGGTACAGAATTATACGATATATTTCAACAAGAAAAATTACTTGGTAAGGAAACCATTTCAGGTACTTTTATATTTCATAGTTGGCATGATACGCTCACAATGACTGCTGATGAGCTTAATGAAATTCAAGCAAAGGCTTCTAGAGGCTGGATTGTACATAAATTATTTTTTTATCTTAAACCGAAAAACTTTTTTAATAATCTTTTACCCAAGATTAAAACTTGGAGTGATTTTCGATATAGTATGAGTATTTTTTGGATGCTTATAAACAGAAACATCAAAGGTATTTTAAAGAAAAGTTAAGTTAATTTCGGTTGTTAAGAAGAAAAAGACTCTGTTAAAAGAGGAAATAAAGATGGTAATTCTTGGCATAACTCATCCTATTTCACGGGATAATGGGGCATGTTTGCTGATTGATGGACAACTTATCGCTATGGCTGAAGAAGAACGGTTTGTCCGCATTAAATTTGCCCCAAGAATGTTTCCCGAACAAGCCGTAAAATTTTGTTTGGAATACGCAGGCGTAACGCTAAAAGATATTGATTACGTAGCTGTTGGATTTGATAGATTTCTTAACAATATAATCCCTAACCTTACTGGACAACCTTTTGTTTACGGATTTTTGACAGCTGGATTTTTTTCACTGCATATGACAGCACATATGTTCAAAATTCCCAGATATTTATATCAGAAAGCTCCCAAATTTATCAATCACCATATATCTCATGTCAATAGTGCCTTTCATTGTTCTAATTTTGAGAATGCGAACATTCTTTCTTTAGATGGCTCAGGTGGTAAGAATGCAGGTTTTATTGGCTATGCTGAAGGAACAAAATTAGAGAGTTACCATGAAATCAGCAATTCGGATAGCTTGGGGCATATGTTTTCAAGAATAACACGACTATTGGGTTTTAAACCTCATGCTGACGAATATAAAGTCATGGGGCTGGCATCTTTTGGAACCCCTGATCCCAAAGGCCTTCCTTTTATTGAATGGAACAAGCAAATCCCCTATATTAATAGGGAAAAATATCGTCAATATCGGAAATGGGTTCGCAGTGTTGTTGATCCAGAAAATCCAATGGCAAAAACGAGCCAGGATATTGCAGCCACGGCTCAGGCAACTCTTGAGAAAGTTGTCTTGCGTATGCTTGAGTGGAGCGTTCAAAAAAATAAATCTCGAAACTTGTGTGTTTCTGGAGGTATTGCTTTAAATTGTGCAATGAATGGCAAATTGCTGCAATCAGGTTTGATAGATAATATTTATGTACAACCTGCTTCATGGGACGCTGGTACCGCACTAGGGGCGGCTATTCAGGTTTATATTGATAAAAAAGGAAAGATTCCTGATGTAGGTTTTACTCATCCGTATTGGGGACCGGAATATAGTGATGAAGAGATCGAATCGGCTATTTTAAAGTTTCAAGTAAACAAGTATCGCTATACTGAAAATGTCTGTGAAGAGACAGCCAAAATTTTATCGACAAACAAGATAGTTGGTTGGTTTCAAGGCCGATTAGAAGTCGGACCGCGAGCATTGGGTAATAGAAGTATTCTCGGAAATCCAAAGAATCCTGAAATGAAAGACCTAATCAACTTAAAAGTAAAAGGAAGAGAACCCTGGAGACCTTTTGCTCCTTCTATTTTAGAAGAATATGCGCCAGTGTATTTAGAAAACCATTATAACTCTCCTTATATGGTACTGACGTTTAAGGTTAATTCTGATAAAATTAATGAGATTATAAGTGCTACCCATGTCGATGGCACGGCAAGACCTCAAACTGTTAGTAAGGTAGCTAATCCGCGGTTTTGGAAGCTTATAGATGAATTCAGAAAACTGACAGGAGTTCCGGTTCTGCTAAATACAAGCTTTAATTTATCAAACGAGCCAATTGTTTGCAGACCGGAAGAAGCTCTCCGCACCTTTTATCGTTGCGGTATGGATTGTTTGGTTATGGGTAATTATCTAGTAGAAAAAACAGAAAAAGATTATAAAGGTAGCCCAATTTTCAAAAAACATTAATCACCGATTTTTATATTGTTATGACAATTAAACGCGGCGCGAAAAACAGTGTTGCTAAATCCCAGGTTGCAACCTAACCTGGGAAAATTTTTTCAAAATTCACTAAAAGTGAAATAAATGAATAATTATATCGGATATATTGGTGTATTGATGACAATTGTTTTTACAATGTATAGTCAGCTTATTATAAAGTGGCAAGTGAACAATGCAGGGGAGCTTCCATTAGATGGTTTTGGAAAATTAAAATTTTTATTGATTTTATTATTAAACCCTTGGATCATGTCTGCCATTTTAGCAACACTTGGTGCTGGACTCAGTTGGATGTTAGCGATGTCAAAATTTGACCTAAGTTATGCATACCCTTTTGTAAGTCTTGTATATGTATTTATGATGATTGCCAGTGTTGTTTTTTTTAATGAATCACTGACCATGAATAAAATGATAGGCGTATTTTTTATTATGATAGGTATTATTATTTTAACCAAAGGTTAAGGTTCTACATGGACCAAATAACAAATGGCATACGATCACGCTATACTAGAATATGAACATTCCTTTTAATCGTCCTTGCTGGGTAGGTAATGAAACAGCACTAATTGCCGAAGCTTTTGCCAATATGTCCACTGCCGGAGATGGACAGTTTGGTAAAAAAGTACAAGCACAACTTGAAGAACAATTAGGTGTAGAAAAAGTCTTGCTGACCACTTCTTGCACCCACGCCTTAGAAATGGCAGCTATTCTTCTAAACTTGCAACTGGGTGATGAAGTCATCGTGCCCTCATATAGCTTTGTCTCCACCGCCTTAGCCTTTGTGATGCACGGTGCAAAGCCAATATTTGCGGATATTCGTCCTGATACCTTAAATATTGACGAAACAAAATTAGAAACCTTAATCACCCCGCGTACTCGTGCTATTGTACTGGTTCACTATGCCGGCGTTGGCTGTGAAATGGATAGTATTATGGATATTGTCAAACTGCATAATTTAATGTTAATAGAAGATAACGCCCACGGATTATATGGGAAATACAAAGGAAAACATTTAGGCACCTTTGGAACGTTTGCAACCCAAAGTTTTCATGAAACGAAAAATATTACCTGTGGCGAAGGTGGCGCATTACTCATTAACGACTCATCCTATACAGAACGCGCTGAAATTATTCGTGAAAAAGGCACCAATCGTTCCCAATTTTTTCGTGGAGAAGTGGATAAATACACATGGCTAGATAAAGGTTCCAGCTATGTTATCTCCGACATTCTCGCCGCTTTTCTTTATGCTCAACTGAATGAAGCCGATAAAATACAAAAAAAACGTAAGATGATTTGGAATTATTATTATGAACATTTAAAAGACTGGGCTATTGCAAATGATGTGCGTCGCCCCATGATTCCAGCTCATTGTGAACAAGCCTACCACATGTTTTATCTATTAATGCCATCGTTGGAAACTCGTACCCATTTTATAAACTATCTGAAAGAAAATGAGATTTCGGCAGTCTTTCACTATTTGCCACTGCATAAATCTGAGATGGGGCGTAAATTAGGTGGTGAACAATATCATTGTCCTATCACGGAAAATGTGAGTAATCAATTAGTACGATTACCTTTTTTTAATGAGATCACTGAAGAGGAATTAAAATTCATCATAAAAATCATCCATAATTTTTAATGGGGCATAAAAAATGTTTTTGACACAAAATAAAATAATAAATAAAGAAAATATTCCTTATTTGTTATCGTTTATATATCCTCTACTCTTGATATGGCAAGGACTTGATGTGACAGATACTGGTTTTTTCCTGTCTAATTATCAATTATCTTTTGAAGATAATCAGATTCCCTCTGTCTATGTCACTTGGTTAACTTATATCATTGGAGGTATGTGGTGGAATTGGTTTGGAAATCTTGGCGTGATTGGATTTAAATTACTTTGGGTTTTCATGATTTGGATATGTTTTTATTTGACATATCGTCTATTCAAGCCATATAGTTCAAAGTATGTACTCGGATGGGTTTTATTTATAACTTTATTGGTAGCGACTAACCGTAGTGGAAATTGGTTTAACTATAACACCATGACTTCTTTGCTATATATCGCCGGTGCCTGGACGCTGATGGAAGGAATACGTCAAGATTCACGAACTTTTTTGATGATGAGTGGATTTTTATTGGGAATCAGCGTTTTTGCCCGATTACCAAATATATTGGGAATCAGTTTAGCCGCTATCATAGTGATACATGGGATTCTAACCAATCGATCATTTCAAACGATGATAAATGATTTATTATTTTTTAGCTTAGGAGTTGTCATATCCGTATCTGTCGTTTTCATCGCGATGGAATGGTTGAATCACAGACAATTATTTATCGAAGAAGTACAACTGCTTTTTTCTCAGGCAAAAACGGCGGATTCTCATCATTCAATTGATTACTTGTTATCGTTATTTTTAAAAGATCATATAGCGGCTGGAATATCTGGAATAGCTGCTATCTTGGGTATCATTGGTATTTCTATACTCGCTCAGACATTATTTCAACCAAAATCATGGTTATGGTGGTTATCCATTTTTGGATTAGCAGTGATAGCAGCCGTTGCGTTTCTTTTATGGCATGGTTTTTGGCGTTGGATGGTGCCGGGGATAATATATTTAATATTAATCGCTTATATTTTTGGTTTGATCAAGCAATCGATAGAATACAGAATATTGGCACTGATAGCTCTTGGCGTATTATTTTTGGTGCCACTGGGCAGCAGAGACAGCATTTACAACGCTATTTATGCAATGTGGATTGCATTACCAATAGCACTATTGTTTTTTATCCAACCGACCACAATCACGATTAGACATTGGAAATGGTCATCAGAATCTTTTAACTATGCAAAAGTACTGATTCTAGTCGCATTGGTTTTATCATCTGTTGCCCAAGCAATCTCTTATACATATAGAGACAGTAAAAACCGGTTAGAGATGACAGCTACGATTGAACATCCGTTATTAACCGGTGTTCTGACAACAAATGAAAGAGCTAAGGTGATGCAGGAATTACTGGATGAACTACAAAAATATGTGAAACCCCGTGATTTTATATTGGCTTATGAAGGAATCTCATTGATTTATTTTTTGACACAAACTCGTCCTTATTTGTACCATACTTGGCCAATGTTGGAACATCCTACCAGATTGAAGAATTCGATTGAAAAAGCAGAGCTTGAAAGATCAACTCTTCCAATTGTCGTCCGTGCAAAAGCATCAACTTCTGTAAGAGATTGGCCTAACAATTTTTTTGATAACAGATTAAAACCTTATGAATATGAAAAAATGACTCGTCAATTGATTGAAGATTTTCTAAATCGACATCAATATGTCAAGATTTGGGAAAATCGATTCTTTGAAATCTTACAATCCAAATGAATAACTCATGAAATTATTTGTCGCAACTGTTGTAAGTGCTGAACCATAAATTTTTGAATATTTTAAAAGAAGGGCAACCACAAGGGATTGCCCCTACATAAGTTCATGATTGTTATGTAGGGGCAATCCCTTGTGGTTGCCCTTCAAAATGTCAGAAAATTTTTGGTTCAGCACTTACTCAAGCGTTGCCTATTTGACGCGATTAGATGAACCTGAGTATTTTCAAACATAAAACTGAGTTTTTTTGTCATTTCGGTTTACTGGCGTTACTTCGTTGCGACGTTAGGAGAAATCTTGAGAAATCTTGTTGAAACTTGAACATCGAATTTCAAATGCCCACCACACTTATCAATTGGCTAAAGCACCACAGCCACCTCAACTGGACCTTAGCTGACCAAGTGATGGTCAGTGGTGTGAACTTTTTTACTAATATCTTAATTGCCCGCTTTTTAGGCTTAGAAGATTTTGGCCGTTTTAGCTTACTTTGGCTATTGATACTGTTTATCAACAGTCTGCAAATTGCCCTGATTATCAGCCCCATGCAAAGTATTGGCTCGCAACAGTCTGACAAAGCGGTGCCGAGTTACTATGGTGCGGTACTTGCCCAGCAACTGATTGCCGGGACATTATCTTTTTTGTTCATCTATCTCTTTATCAGTGCCAGCGGCCATTTTTTTCCACGGTGGCAGATCAACGAGTTTGCGCTACCACTCGCGGCGGTGGCATTTGCATTTCAAACCCAGGATTTTTTGCGTCGTTATTTGATGGTACGTGGTAAAGTGTCTTGGATGTTTGTAAATGATATTATTAGTTATGGGGGACAATTGGCGGGACTTTTATGCTTATCTCAAACCGATTTTTTTAGCATCACCACAGTATTATGGACGATTAGTCTGACTTCAACCGCTGCGATTGGGGTGGCATTGTTGACACTTGGCACCGTCGTCTGGCAATTGTCCGTCTTTAAACAAGTGACGGTTCGACACTGGCATTTTGCTAAATGGCTCTTGAGTTCAGCACTATTAGAAAGACTAAAAGACAGCCTGATTAATATTATCATAGCCACGGTACTGAGCGTTGCCGCCGTAGGCGCACTTAAAGCCTGTCAGAATATCATTGGTGTCACCCATGTTCTCTTGCTAGCACTGCAAAATATTGTCCCAGTCAAGGCAGGGCAATATTACCGTGAGGGTGGCAACCGGCTTTTATCAGTTTATCTCCGTAAGGTAGCTTTATTTGGCGGAGGGCTTATGATAGGCATTGCCCTGATATTGGGCGGCTTGCCCGCTTTTTGGATAGAATTATTTTATGGCGATGAATTTATTACTTATAGTTATTTGCTCAGTTGGCTTGCAATCATTTACGTCATCGGTTTTTTTAAGCTACCGCTTGGTATTGGCTTAAGAGTGAAAGAATTCACACGCCCCATTTTTTCTTCATTATTTTGGACCAGTCTGTTGCAAATCTTATCCATTTATCCGCTGGCTTTATATTTTGGACTGCATGGTGTTATGCTAGGCGGATTACTGGCAGCCATCGTGCAAGTCGCTTTATTGCTATCGTTTTATAAATCGGTGATGGATTATGCAAAAACTACCTAATTTTATTATCATAGGCGCACCAAAATCGGGAACAACCTCCTTATATTTTTACCTGCGTCAACACCCAGATATTTATTTGCCGCCTGAAAAGGAATTAAATTATTTTTCAAAAAGTTATGAGGCTAAAAACCTCAATGGACCAGGTGACTCTAATGCCTTTAATAGGGGATACCATTCTTGGGCAACCTATAGTCAGCAATATGCAGAAGTACAACATCAAACTGCCATTGGTGAAATTTCCCCTAACTATTTTTATTATGCGACTCAAGTTGGAAAGTCGATTCACCGACAATTGGGAACAGTAAAAATTATTATTATTCTGAGAAATCCCGTGGATAAAACCTATTCACAATACATGCATTTAGTGCGTGAAGGGCGAGAAACATTAGATTTTTACCAAGCCTTACACACAGAACGACGCAACTGGGCGGATGTTTGGCGATATGCGGAAAGTTCATTATATAGCCAACGTGTCAAAGCATATTTCCAAATATTTGGCAAAAAAAATGTCAAAGTGATTTTATTTGACAATCTGGTTAATCACACCCAATCAATACTAACAGAATTGTTTGAATTTCTTGAAATTGACCAAGACATTAAATGTGACACCAGCAAAATTTATAACCGTACTGGTAAACCCTACTCAAAGAGCTTAGCGAATCTTTTGACCAACGCCAATATGATGAAGCGCATAGGGAAACTATTTATTCCAAAACCGGTACGCCAAGCACTGACATTAAAATTGGTAGATTTGAATACCAAGCCCAAAGAAAATATGGACAATCTTTCAAGGGATTACCTGAAACGCTTTTTTGAAAACGATATAATGGAACTGGAGACTTTGCTTGGTTGTAAGACAGGTTGGTAAATTAGAGCCATGAAAATATTACTATCCGCCTTTTCCTGCCGCCCCAATAGTGGCTCTGAACGCGGCGTGGGTTGGCATTGGGCTATAGAAATAGCCAAACGGGGCCATGAAGTCTGGGTGCTGACTCATCCTAAGCACCAAACCGCGATTGAAGCGACACTGGATGACTTAGCCGTTGCTGAACAGATGCATTTTATTTATTATCAAATACCTAGCTGGCTGGGAGGGTGGTGGAAAGGAGAACGGGGTATTTATCGATACTATCTACTATGGCAATGGGGCGCCTATCGTTTTATCAAACCCATTCATGCCAGGCAACGCTTTGATCTAGTCCATCACATTACCTTCGGCGGCATACGGACACCAAGTTTCATGGGTGGCTTGGGCATCCCCTTTATTTTTGGTCCCGTGGGAGGAGGAGAGCGTGCCCCTTGGCGACTGCGTTTTGGCTATAGTCTGCGAGGCTGGTTTAGTGATGCCTTACGGGATATATCAAACGCTTGGATAAAAATTTCACCTTTGATGCGGCTGACTTTTCGCCACGCAAATTGCGTTTATGTGAAAACGCCTCAATCCCGTTTAGTCATTCCCAAAAAATTCCATGCAAAAGTCCAAGTCCATTCTGACATTGGCATAGACGTTAATAAACATTTCCAAAAATTTAATAAGTCAGGTACTACGGCGTTTCGAGTGCTGTATGCCGGTCGCTTTCTTTATTGGAAAGGTATGCACTTGGGCTTACCCGCATTTGCACATTTATTGAGAGTTATGCCAGAGGCTCGGATGAGTCTAGTGGGCAACGGTCCAGATGAAATGCGCTGGCACCGGCTGGCGGATAAACTCGCATTGAATGAACACATAGATTGGCTTGGGCGAATTTCACAACAGGAATTGTTTAATATATACTCGCAATATGATGTATTATTATTTCCTAGTCTGCATGATTCCAGTGGCAATGTCGTGCTTGAAGCAATGGCGCATGGTTTACCTGTAGTCTGTTTAGATTTAGGAGGCCCGGGCATGATGGTAGATGCGTCGTGTGGACGAGTGATAGCCACCCAAAATGCCACTGAACAAATTGTTATCCAAAAACTGGGAGAAGCCTTGATAAAATTAGCGCAAGATAGCACATTGCGTACACAATTGGCGGTGGGGGCATCGAAACGAGCGCAGACTTATACATGGGAAAATGTTGTGAGACAACTTTATCAAAGAATAAATCATGAAAATTATTAGCTTAGATATTGAAGGCTTCCGCTCAATGAAAAAAGTACATTGGGAGCCAAACAACTTAAATATCATCATTGGACCTAATGGTGCTGGCAAATCTAATTTACTGCGTTTTTTAGAATTGCTGACAAAATCAGCACAGGCGCAACTCGGAAAATCTATTCAATCCTTAGGTGGCATGGAGCCGTTAGTTTGGGATGGACAAGCGAAGCGCATTGGCTGCAAAATAAAAATGTCTGATGACAATAAATTATTGCACTATGAATTAGAACTCGCCAGATTAGGTCAAAGCAGTGCTTATCGTATTGAACAAGAGCGATTAGCCAATGACGATTTACTTTTAGAAAGAAATCATTTAACTAGCAACATAAGGGCAGAAAAAGATAAAACACTGAAAACCCTAGCAGAACCCATTTCAGAAGAAGAAAGTTTACTGTCGATGGCAGCCAGCCCGTTTACGGTTAATCGTATAATTGCTAGTTTTCAACGTCAAATCGCCTCATGGATGATTTATCACGATGTATCAGTTGATAGAAATGCGCCCATTCGGCAACCAGTCGTGACACGTACAGAAAAACGAGTTGCTCCCGATGGACAAAACCTTATTTCGGTCTTGCATACATTATATACTTCAGATCGTGATTTTAGATATGACTTAAATGCCGCCATGCGAGCCGCTTTTGGCAATGAATTTGAAGAATTAATGTTTCCACCAGCGGCAGATCAGAGAACGCAATTACGGGTTTTATGGAAATCACTGCAACGAGGACAATCCGCTGCTGAATTATCAGATGGCACACTGCGGTTTTTATTCTTACTCACCGTGCTAGCCACCCCTGCCCCACTCACCGCCATTGATGAGCCAGAATTGGGTTTACATCCATCCATGCTACCCATCGTTGCTGAGTATGCCGTGGCAGCGGGCGCACAAATTATCTTAACAACCCATTCTCCCCAATTTCTTGATGCGTTTACCGATACAGGAGTAACCGTCGCCATAAATGAACAAGGAGAAACACAGTTAAAAAACTTAGAGGCTGAGACATTGGCTTATTGGCTAGAAAAATATTCTCTTGGCCACTTGTTTAACACGGGTGAATTAGAGGATTTTGCATGAAATTCAAACTATTTGTTGAAGGCTACACCGAGCAAAAAGCTATCCCGACATTTTTGAAACGTTGGCTAGATGCACACCTTGATAAACGTGTTGGTATTCAAGCGGTGCGATTTGAGGGTTGGCAAGAATTGGTCAAAGACACGCCCCTTAAAGCTAAAATGTACCTTGAAGGTCCAGATCAAAAAGATATTATTGGGGTAATTGCATTACTTGATTTATACGGCCCTACCTTTTATCCCAAAGATAAAAAGACTGCAATGGAACGCTATTATTGGGCAAAAGAGAAACTAGAACATAAAGTCGGACATCCAAAATTCCGTCAATTTTTTGCTATCCATGAGGTTGAGGCGTGGTTACTTTCTGATCCAAATTTGTTTAACCCTAAAATCAAAAACGCTTTACCCAATAAACCACCCGAAGAGGTTAACTTTAATGAACCGCCCGCGAAATTATTGGAACGTTTATACAAACAGCACACCAAACGTCGCTATAAAAAAGTGACTTATGGCAGAGAATTGTTTAGTCAACTTGATCCTAATCTGGCTTACTCAAAATGTCCAACATTCAAAGCTCTGTTAGATGAAATGCTGAAGATGGCGGCGGGGTTGTGATATGCATCTGATCCAGTGGCGTAATCATTTATTACTCCTAATTATAGGACTTTATCTCATCCTCAATAACGGCTTTATGCAGTTACGAGTGCCGCCGACTGCGGGGACAGGAGTACCTATTGGAGAAATCATTCTCATTCTATCATTATTGAGCCTTCATTATGGCAAAGTGCTTGGCAAATTATCAGCCACTGTCGTATTATGGCCTTTTTTAATCTGGTGGATATTTGGACTTGGACATGCCTTATTAGATGCCAGAGTCTATGGATTCTGGGCTTTGCGAGATGCCACCCAGATGATTGAATCACTCTTTTTGATAGTGGGATTTGCTTTTGCAACCCGCCTAAGCGCATTGCAACAATTTTTTCGCTGGTTGCCGCTGCTTTTAATAATTGGGGCCATTTATGCACTCACCTACCCGATTTCAGGATTTCTGTCCCCATTTTCTCCCAAAGTGTTAGCCGGTGCGGGCTATCAAATATCTTTATTGTTTAATTATGTTAATGCGCCTATTATTCTGATAACCGCTGCCATTGGCTTATTACTATTTAGCCGTTCCTATGTTGAACAACAGCGAAATCTATTGATTGCCGTGCTGCTATTAGGATTTACAGTTTTTTTATTTCAAGCACGTACTATTTATTTACAACTCATTGCCTTGATTGGATTATTTGCCATTTATCGTCGTGACGTATTTGGAAAAAGCCTTATTGGTATCCTGTTCTTAGTAATGTTTTTAATAGCACTGCCTTTACTAGATTTGCAGATTAAGGGACGTTTAGGTCAAACGCTCTCTTTTGAGTTTTTGCTAAATCATTTTCTAGCGATAGGTGGTATTGCGACACCCGGACTTGAAGGATCAGCAAAAGGAGTGTCACAACGCCTTGATTGGTGGAAAAGCATTTATGAACAATTAACGGCAGGCTTTATTCCCCTATTAACTGGATTGGGATACGGCATTCCCCTGACTAATTTTCATGTTCGTCCTGGCGTGATTGTCCGTGAACCGCATAACTCCTATATTTCTATTGTTGGACGTTTAGGATTAATTGGATTGTTTGCATGGGTATGGATGCACGCCATGTTGTTAATTGTTTGGCAACGTTGCTATAAGCTTTGTCAAACTTTACACTGGCGTGATGGGCAAAATTATTTGTTAGTGTTGATGAGTTTTTTTGTTTTGATCTGGGTTTTATGCCTTGGGGAAGATGGGCTTGAAAAACCCTATAATGCTATTCCTTATTACTTTTTCTGGGGAATTGTTTTGGGTTTATATTATCAGTTACACACAAATCTCTATAAGCGGACTTGGGAATTGAGTACCGAACAAACCAACCAAATGACGCAACTTCTGGATAAGCTGATAAAGGCGGATTTTCCAGTTAAGGTGGAAATTGGCAAGGAGTCAAGTTCTAAGGGTTAGGAAACCAGCCGTTTTCATTGGCTCGCTTCGTGGTGGACAGCCTTTTTACACAACACGCCAAATGAGTTTGCCCAAAAAATGCGTCTAGCGGCGGCTGAACCTGAGACTTTTCTGACCGCGCTCGCTCTATGGAGATTGGCGAACGCCTAATCCAGATTATGATTATGTAGAAGATGAAAAGAGCATTATTGCTAAACATGAATGGCGCGGGCGGGTGATTT
>JBDLJY010000173.1:0-13817 GCA_039714115.1 Pseudomonadota bacterium
CTCTAGTAAGTCCTCATTGGTTAGTCTGCTCTTACACTCAGGGCAGATTCCGCCTTGCCTCTTCAGCATCTTGGCCTTTGATGGTGTTATGTTGCCATAACCCTTAGACAGTCTATCTGCCCAATAGGCGGTGTCACCATCATAAAATGACCTATCAAAACCGACCTTTGCGTAACTACCAGTACGCTCTTTATGCTTGGAGTATGCCCTTATCGCTTTGACGATTGAGCCTTCTTTTCTGGCCATAAATACCCAGTTTCTCCCGTTGGAGTGACCAAAGTATTTTTCAACTATCCACTTCTTACCTTTCTGTGGGTGCCTACGTCGCGCCCACTGGTATAGCCTTTCCCACAATAGCATATCTAGTTTTCCGAAGGCTTCACTAGAGTGTACTGTTTTGTAATAGTTAGCCCAGCCCGTTATTTTGGGTTGGATTGTACCTATCAAGGATTCTGCCGTGGCACTTTTCATTTTCCAGATTGTGTCACTTATTTCTCTCCAATGCGCTTTAATCTTATCTTTGGTCGGTTCTACTCGTAAAACGTGCGTTGCTTTGGCTCGCCTCTGTTCCGATTTAGTACCATTCATCAGCTTGAGCTTATAAGTACCTTTAATCTGATTCTCATAATGCCTTATGTGATGCCCTAAAAAGTCGAAACCTTCTGTTGAATGCACTATCTTGGTTTTTTCTTGGGATAGTGTTAGCCCGCGAATTTGTAGCCATTGCTCTATAAATCTTTTGGATTCCTCTATAACCTCTTTATCCTCATGGATTACAACAAAGTCATCGGCGTATCTAACAAGGTCTATTTTCAGATTATATCTAACCTTGTATTTCTTACCGGTCTTTTTATCGCTTTTTACACTAACCGTGCTGCTACCGACTTTCTTTTTCCAACCCTTTATTCCACGTAGGTGTTCAATCAGGTCTGTCTCCATTTGGTCAAGAGCTATATTGGCCAATAGCGGTGAGATGGTGCCACCTTGCGGTGTGCCCATTTCGGTCTGGTGCGTTTCCTTTTCAAACACATACCCAGCCTTCAACCACCGCTTGACAATTGGCCTCCAGTGTAACTCAATTTGCATGGCAAGATAATCATGGTCAATATTGTCAAAGAAGCCTTTGATGTCAGCATCTAAAATCCATTTTTGCTTTTTCAATAGCACGCTTGTAATCTTGTTGATAGCATCATGACATCCCATACCCGGTCTGAACCCAAAACTACAGGATTCAAACTTAGCCTCATAATGTGGCTCTAAGGCTAACTTCGTTGCTGCTTGCATTGCTCGGTCTTTAATCGTAGGGATGCCTAATGGCCGCATCTTGCCGTTAGCTTTTGGTATCATTACCCGCTTAGCCGGCACCGGCCTATACTTATCCCATCCCCCACGAATCGTGTCCAGCACATTCTTGACCAATCTTATCTTGTCTTTTGGCGTTTTCGCTGTCTTAAAATCTATGCCCGGTGTACGCTTGCCAGTATTGTCGGTCGTGACCTTTCTGACAGCGTACAACGCGCCGCACTTCGAGTTTTGTAATAGGTACATTAGGTTTTTGGCCTTACTGTACTTGCCTGCTTTCGTAGCCTTATAAATTCGCTTTTGCAAATTGAACACAAGCTGGCGCACTTTCTTCCAGATTATAGTATCCCAATCCCAGTCCTTCATAAGCTCCTTATTGCCCACTTCGTCTGACAACAGGTATGATGCTAGTCGCTTACCGGGTGCTATGCACCCCTGAAACACGGATGCTACACTCGGAAGTTGGTTACTCCAGAGAATATTCATAAATTAATTAGTTTCCTACCACCGTTTCTATTGACGGTTGCCCGCCAAATTTGCTCAATTGAAAATATAACTTATAGTTATTCCGTGAGGTTAATCAGCATATCCAGAATCCCACTTGGATGATTTCATCTGGCTTTAGCTTTCCCACCTCATCCTATCCAGTGCCGCCGCTAGGTACCAAAGGGCACCCCTCTTGCATCCCGCAAGGGGCATAGAATCTTAGCACTGTTTTTACTCGTTCCTACAGCATGTCTTACCTACAGGGTTAGAGTGTAGCCATTAATCGGATGTGTATCGGACAGTCGCATTTGAGTCGAACATCCTCAAACGCCTACCTACCTGTTATCCCGTAAAGAGATTATCGATTACCGACCTTAAAGATACTCCCATACCTGCTACGCTTGCCCTTTTGAGGCTTTATGACCTTGCACTGGACACTCACTTCCGTAAACTATGAGCCCCGGCCATTGCTTTCTAGCCGCCTGCCATGCTAGGTGGAATAGGCGTTTAGCATCCCACACCATACTGTAAGTTTTACATTAAGGCTTTGTTTTTGCTAAAGAATTATTAGCGCATTAGGCCAAACGAGTCGCACTGCCCGCTTCGATGAGTTGGCCTAAACCAGATATGCGAAATCCTTCGGCGATATTATTAGCATCTTTGCCTTGGCGTTTGGCTTCATTCTCATCTAACATGCCACGTCGTTGCGCTGCCGCTATACACACAACCAAATCAAGGTCATGTTCTTTAGCTAAGTCCGACCAACGGTTAACAATATGACGATCATCTTGCGGTGGCACGGTTAAGCGCGACCCATTGTTAACCCCATCGTGATAGAAAAAAACCCGATAAATCGAGTGTCCTTTCTCTAAGGCTGCTTTAGTAAATTGATAAGCAGAATCAGAGGCTTGATGTTGATACGGGCCTTCATTGACCAAAATACCAAACTTCATAAAAATATTGGCAATTCCTCCCCTGAGTCGGAAACTCAGGGGAGGAATTGCCAATCCTCCTTAAGTTTAAGTTAAATATAAGTTACCATCAACGCTTTGCAACAGTTGGCAATATTTCCAACTAATTCCTTGCGTTGTTCCATTTTTCGTAGAAATATTGAAAAAACCATTTGTTCTAACAGCGACTCGTCCGATCTGAATCTAAAACAAATACTCTTTGCATAAATGAGTTACCTCACTCCACTTGCGTGGGTAAAATTCACCTCGGCAATGTTATAAGACGGTTTATAAGTAAGTTGCACTGGCTTTAAACCCTTACACCTGTTTAACAACTTACCGCAGAGTCCGTGACTGGTGAAGCATCTACGGAGTGCCTATATATTCGTCCCTAACGTGGTGAGTGAACACCTGGCCTGGTCAACTGGGCTTATAAGGTTGCCCTTACAAGCCCCTAAGTCCCGTAGGGCTTAGGGGTTGTTGACTGTATGGTTTCCTCCCTCTTTTAGTTTAGGGGATAAATCCCCTACTACGAACGGGCACGATATGGCATTGGTTCGTAGTAGGGGATTTATCCCCTTACTCTTAGATTAAAAACGGATATGCGTTGATGCATTCAAGCTGCGCCGTGCGCCGTGCCAATTGTCAATATGGTACTTGGTAAATGGCAGCTCTGTTAATTCAAAGAAACGAGGCCAACCTATTCTATCTACCCAGTCAGACAAACGTTCCCAATCTCTGGCATCTTCTTTATATACATGCAGGATTTTTTTGATAATGGTAGCGACTTCAGGCCAGCGGGGAGGATTGTTAGGAATACCAGCGGCGACCAACTTATGGAAGGTAGGCTTACTGCGGGCATTGGAGTTTTTACCACCGACCCAAATGGCGAGCTTGGAATTTTCTGGATCATTGATTTGCATAGGTGGACAGGGCGGAAAACAGGCCCCACAGCAGATACATTTTTTCTCATCCACTTCCAACGAGGGTTTGCCATTAACCAGTGCCGGACGGATGGCAGCGACCGGACACCGTGCCACAACGGTGGGACGTTCACACACATTGGCGACCAAGTCATGGTTAATCTTGGGCGGTTTAGTGTGTTGGATATTAATGGCAATGTCGGCTTGTCCACCACAGTTGATTTGACAGCAAGAGGTGGACATATGTACCCGATTAGGCATGTTTTCATTGATGAATTCTTCATGCAATTCATCCATCAACGCTTTCACAACGCCTGACGCATCTGAGCCGGGAATATCGCAATGTAACCAGCCTTGCGTGTGGGCAATCATGGCGACGGAGGGGCCCGTACCGCCAACGGGGAATCCTTCAGACACCAGTTTGTCAACCAGCGGCTGCACCTTGGTTTCTTCGCCAACCATAAATTCAATGTTGCTGCGAATGGTAAAGCGAACATGACTATCGGCATAGTCATCCGCAATATCACAAAGTTTCCGAATGGTGTATAAGTCCATTTGCCGCTGAGTCCCAGCACGCACCGTCCAAATTTTCTCGCCACTTTTCGCAGTGTGGCACAAAACGCCGGGACGAGGACGTTCATGGTGTTTCCAAGCACCATAATTCTTCGCCATAATCGGGTGCATATATTGGAACGGATCTGGCACACCGCTTTCTATGGGCATCCGTGGTGGCATAAATAACCTCCTAATAAAGTCGAATATTATAATATAGCGATATATAAACCAAAAAAACGCAAAAACTAAAAGACGAAGGATGCAGGACGGGGTTTGCAACCCGTCCGGACAAAAAAAATTAACCTTTACAAAAGGGGGGCGAGCGGATTTAAGCCGCTTTACGATCAGACCACTTTTGGGCTTCCTCATCCCAACCATCCACCCTTACATAAGAAGAGGTACGAGGCTCAGACACCATATTGGGATCAACATCTACGCCAATCCCTTCAAGGAAGTTGCTCAAACCGATACGTTCAATCATTTCCCCTGTCCGCTCATGTTCTAACGCATTTTCTGCGAAAAAGTCAATGATATTTTCGGCAAGTTCTGTGAGTCCCTCGTAGTCTTCCTCCGTCTCAAGTTTCATAAACGGTATAATCACCGTACCCATCGTGTCACCAATCTTCAAGGTACGCTTACCACCGAGGAGAATCGTCACGCCCTTGTCATCACCGGGGGACAGGGCTTTAGTCATCACGTTAATGCAATGCATGCAGCGCACACAGTTGCGATTATCAACTGCTAAGGTATCGTCATCATTGAGTGACAATGCCTGGGTTGGGCAACGAGTAATCACGTTGTCAATCACATACTTACGTCCTTTGCTATTGACAAACGCTTTGACTTCATCCTGATCGACTTTCATGTCATCGCGCCAAGTGCCAATGACGGAAAAATCAGACCGCTGGATTGAGTTCATACAATCGTTGGCACAGCCGGATACTTTAAACTTAAATTTGTAAGGTAAGGCCGGACGATGCATATCATCCAAGAAATTATTCACCAACAGGCGGAGAATTTTCTGCTCATTGGCGCAAGACTGTTCACAACGGGCTGCACCCACACAAGACATCCCCGTCCGTACCGCTGGCCCAGCACCACCCAAGTCAAAACCGAGCTCATTCAATTCATCAAAAGCGTCTTGAACTTTCTCGGACGTTGCGCCTTGGAACATTATATCGCCACTTTGTCCATGAAAGGCGATCAGCCCCGAACCATGTTTTTCCCAGACATCACACAGTTGACGCAAGATTTTGGTATCATAATGCATACCAGCAGGTGGCATAATACGGAGAGTATGGAATTCTTTGGATTCGGGATATTGATCCCCTACCTCAGAAAAGCGCGGGATAATACCACCCCCATAGCCGAAAACGCTTAACGTTCCACCTTTCCAGTAGCCTTTGCGGGTTTTATAGGACAGTTCCAATTGACCTAACAGATCAACCATCACATCTTTATACGGCTTACCTTCGTCGTTGGCAAGACGTTTGAGTCCCGTAACAAAACTAGGCCAAGGGCCACTTTCCAGTTGATCGAGCATCGGGGTCTCGTGCATTGCTTTACTCATGTGTACAAGCTCCTTTGGTTTTCTGATATAATATTACAGTCACGACAGCATGAGACGACGTTGCTGCACATATTTATTTGGGTAAAATAGTGACCACCTATCAATTGACTTATTAAAACTTTTAATCACAGTACAAACTTATGTTATGTAGCTGTGCATCAGAATCTCATAATATAATTATTCTATGATGCCTAGTCAAGCGATTTTTTTTTGACTGAACATAGCCCAAATAAAACCTAAACATGCAACGCCAATCGTTGGTATCAGCGTGACTGCTATTTGGAGGGGATAATAATATAGTATTTTACTAGGTTATTACCAGCCCATTTTTTACATGGATAAAAAAATAATCCACCCTACAGAGCAGTCTAGCACGACATAAGGCGACCCGATACACAAAGTTGCACATCGCCTCAATCATAAATCGTTTCTATAATAAAAAGCAAATGACAATTCATCCCAAGCTGGCGAAAAATCCCCCTCAACCCATTAAGCTTGGGACGATTCTATCACCTTGATAGAATCACAAAATTTATTTATGATGTGAGGTGTGCAAGGTTTGCCTTGTATATGCAATCATAAGTATTTTTAATAGTCTTGTTATATATATATAATTAATAGGAGTCCCTCCGTTCTCAATATAAGAAAATTTGAGTATTTTAAATTATCGAAGTACAATAGCTCATTTTAGAGATTGCTTATATAGAAAATAGGAGTCCAAGATTTATCTTGGGCTACCGCGCTTTGATTTATTTTACAGGAGAAAGTATGAAAATAGGAATTCCCAAGGAAATCTATGCTGGGGAAAAACGTGTGGCTGCGACCCCAGAGACGACCGAATGGCTCCAGAAACTGGGCTTTACGGTTGCGCTCGAAGCGGGGGCGGGGGACAACGCCCATTTTTCCGATGAAGCCTACAAAGAAGACGGTGTCGAGATTGTAGAGGACACCAAAAAATTGTGGGCGGAGTCGGACATTATATTGAAAGTCCGTGCGCCTTCCGCACATCCGACTCTTGGCGTACATGAATCCGAACTTTTGCGAGAAGGTACGTGTCTCATCAGCTTTATTTGGCCTGCCCAGAACTCCGATCTTATGGATAGACTGGCGGCTCGCAAAGTCACTGTCATAGCGATGGACAGTGTTCCCCGGATATCCAGAGCGCAAAAATTGGATGCTCTGAGTTCTATGGCTAATATTGGTGGATATCGCGCCGTCGTAGAAGCAGCTAACCATTTTGGACGCTTTTTCACCGGTCAGATTACTGCGGCGGGTAAAGTCCCTCCGGCTAAAGTAATGGTTATCGGTGCTGGCGTGGCGGGCTTAGCGGCTGTTGGTGCGGCTAATGGGCTGGGGGCCATTGTACGCGCCTTCGATACTCGTCCAGAGGTTAAGGAACAAGTCGAGAGTATGGGCGCGGAGTTCCTAGAATTGGACTTTGAAGAAGAAGGCGGCGGTGCGGGCGGTTATGCTAAGGTGATGAGCCCAGAATTTATCAAGGCTGAGATGGAGCTGTTTGCGCGTCAAGCTATGGAAGTGGATATAATCATTACCACTGCTTTGATTCCGGGCAAACCAGCACCTGAACTGATCACGGCTGGGATGGTGGAATCCATGCGTGATGGCAGCGTGATAGTCGATATGGCTGCGGAGCAAGGCGGCAATTGTGCTTTGACTGAACCGGGTAAAGTGGTCGTCAAACACGGTGTCACTTTGATTGGATATACGGATCTGCCAAGCCGGCTGCCCACCCAGTCCAGTCAGCTCTATGGGACAAATCTGCGCCATTTCCTGAGTGATTTATGTAAGGAAAAGGATGGTCAAATTAATGTCGATATGGAAGATGACGTTATCCGGGGCGCGACTGTCATCAAGGGCGGTGAAATCACTTGGCCGCCTCCCAAACCTAAAGTTCAAGCCATTGCGCCGCCTAAAAAAGAACAAGCCGCACCACCCCAGCCAGTGCCCGAAGAAAAGGAATCCAGTGGTTTTGGAAGTGCCTTATTTATGCTCATAGGCGCTGGTTTATTAGCAGGACTTGGGCATGTCTCGCCACCTGATTTTCTAGCCCATTTTACAGTTTTTGTCTTGGCTTGTTTCGTCGGTTATCAAGTTGTTTGGAATGTCACACCGGCTTTACATACGCCACTTATGAGTGTCACGAATGCCATCAGTGGCATCATCGTCATTGGGGCCTTGCTACAAGTGTCAGGCGAGATGACGAGTATAGTGACTATCCTAGCAGCGGTGGCTATTTTAGTAGCTACTATTAATATCAGCGGCGGTTTTATCGTCACCCAGCGTATGCTGCGGATGTTTCAGAGATAAATAGGAGAACGGACAGATGACTGAAGGTTTACTTACTGCTGCTTATATTGTCGCCAGCATTCTATTTATCCTGAGCTTGGGTGGACTAAGCCACCAAGAAACAGCCCGTCGTGGCAATATCTATGGCATGATCGGTATGTTGATCGCCGTTTTTGCCACGATTTGGGGTAGCGAAGTAACTAGCTATGAAGTTTTAACGGTTGCCATGATCATCGGCGCGATCATTGGTACTATTGTAGCCCTCAAGGTTGAAATGACCGGTATGCCTCAACTCGTTGCTATGCTGCATAGTTTTGTTGGTTTGGCTGCCGTTCTAGTGGGATTTGCCAATTACATCCATCTGGCGGCGGCGACTTCACCCCTCGTCGGTGCTGAAAAAGTCATCCACGAAGTGGAAATCTACTTAGGTGTGTTGATTGGTGCGGTAACATTCACCGGCTCTGTGATTGCCTTTGGTAAATTACAAGGGGTCGTTGGTAGCAGACCTTTGCTTTTGCCGGGACGCCACTTCCTAAATCTAGGTCTTGGGATCGCCTGCATCTGGTTTGGTGTTGAGTTTATCAATGCTGAAAACCTTGAGGCTGGCCTAATTCCCTTGAGCATTATGACGGCCATTGCTTTAATCTTTGGTGTCCACATGGTTATGGCTATCGGCGGCGCGGACATGCCAGTTGTGGTGTCCATGCTCAATAGTTATTCTGGCTGGGCTGCGGCAGCCATCGGCTTTATGCTTGGGAATGATTTGTTGATCATCACCGGTGCCTTAGTGGGTAGTAGCGGTGCTATTCTCTCTTATATTATGTGTCGCGCCATGAACCGCAACTTTCTCAGCGTTATCGCCGGAGGCTTTGGTACAACGGCTGGTACAGCTAGCAGTGGTGGTGGAGATGACGAAGGTAAAGAGGTTGTTAGCACGACGGTGGAAGAAACGGCTCAGTTGTTCCAAGATGCTAAGAGTGTCATTATCGTGCCCGGTTATGGTATGGCTGTTGCTCAAGCACAACACCCGGTTTCTGAAATCACTAAAAAGCTTCGTGATAAGGGTATTACTGTGCGCTTTGGTATTCATCCAGTCGCGGGACGTTTGCCCGGACATATGAATGTTCTCTTAGCTGAGGCTAAAGTTCCTTATGATATCGTTCTGGAAATGGATGAAATTAATGATGATTTTCCAGAGACGGATGTGGTGTTGGTTATCGGTGCCAATGATACCGTTAATCCAGCGGCGCAAGATGATCCCAATAGCCCCATTGCCGGTATGCCTGTTTTAGAGGTATGGAAGGCTAAAACTGCGATCGTGATGAAACGCAGCATGGCTTCGGGCTATGCTGGGGTTGGTAATCCGCTGTTCTTTAAGGAGAATACGCGCATGTTGTTTGGGGATGCTAAGGCGAGTGTTGATGCCATTCTTACAAACCTATAGGTTGGCAAGGAGTCCAAAATTTATCTTGGACTCTTCTAAACTGAAATCTATAACAAACAAGGGAATAAAGACCAATGAGTGAAACCAATTTAACATTCAGGCTTTACAAAGACGGCGACAACGCACACAAACAATGGAATCAAGATGTCATTCAAGCCGGGGAGTCCTATATATGTCCGACATACGTGCATCGCACTCCTCCCTGCCAAGGTAGTTGCCCCTCTGGTCACGATATCCGTGGTTGGCTCGGCATTGTACGTGGTTTGGATAAACCACCAAAAGGGATGGAGTGGCAGGAATACGCCTTTCAGCGCATGACCAAATCCAATCCTTTCCCGGCTATTATGGGTCGCGTCTGTCCTGCTCCTTGCCAAGATGGTTGTAATCGCAACGAGGTGGAAAACCATGTTGGTATCAACTCAGTTGAGCAATACATTGGTGATTGGGCGCGGGAACACAATCTTAGTTTCCCTAAACCAGATCATGAGACTGGTAAAAAAGTTGCTATAGTCGGCAGTGGACCTGCCGGTTTATCCGCTGCTTACTTTTTGCGCCTCCGTGGGCATAGCTGTACTATTTTTGAGTCATACAATAAGCTCGGTGGCATGATGGGTTTTGGTATCCCGGGTTATCGCATACCCCGCGATGTGCTTGACCATGAGAACAAGCGTATCATTGATATGGGTGTTGAGGTTAAGTTGAATACTCGCGTCGGTACTGATGTTAGCATTGAGCAGCTTGAAAAGGAATATGATGCCATTTTCTGGGGGATTGGTGCTACATCGGGTAAGGCATTGCCTATTCCGGGTGCAGAAGCGCCGAACTGCGTTGACGGTATGGCGTTTTTACGCGCTTTTAATGAGGGGCGCTTACACCATTTATCGGGTCGCATATTAGTCATCGGTGGTGGCGATACTGCTATGGATGTGGTAGCGGTTGCTAGGCGTTTAGGCCATATTTCTCATGTCCACGAAAAAGATCGCCCGGAAAACGTGATTTTGGGTCATACCGTTCATGATGTAGCCACTGCCGCTCGTCGAGAAGGCGCGGATGTGTGGATCGTCTATCGTCGTCCCATCTCAAAGGCGCCGGCAACTAAGCATGAATTGGAGGCTGTCATTTCTGAGGGTGTGGAAATTCACGAGAGCTTAGCACCCTTAGAAGTCATTCGAGGCGAAGACGGTCGGGCTACTGCGCTCAGAGTGCAGCCGGTGGATTGGGTAAACGGCAAAATGGTCCCTAAAGAAGGCGAAGAATTTAATATTGAATGTACTATGATTGTCGGCGCCACTGGCCAAAAAGGTGATTATACGGGCATCGAAGCTCTTGATAATGGTTGGAGCCAGATTGATGCGGATAAAACTTATGCGGTGAAATCCAAGCCCGGTCATTTCGTGGGTGGAGATGCGGTCAAACCACATTTGCTGACTACGGCGATTGGTCATGCCTCTATCGCGGTTGAAAGTATGCATGACTATCTGATGGGTAAAGAAATTTCCAGTCGTCCGAAGGTGGATAGTCATCATTTCAACTTACTCGAAGAGTTGAAAGTCCGTAATCTGCAACCGGAGGAGTATGATCATAAAGAGACTTGGGGTACTAACAGCTCTAAATTTGCCGTTCACAATTATGAGAATCGTGCATTCGCGG
Organism: Pseudomonadota bacterium; assembly: GCA_039714115.1. Lineage (GTDB taxonomy): Bacteria > Pseudomonadota > Gammaproteobacteria > Beggiatoales > Beggiatoaceae > Thiomargarita. The sequence goes on from JBDLJY010000173.1 coordinate 11,188, forward strand.
AGATCATTCCTCAGGATCAACTGTTCTTAGGTCATTTCCCTTACGAGCCCCTGAACCCGCGTGAAGAGGTCGAAATCACTGCGGAGCAGGTACTTGGCAACTTTAAGGAGCGCTTTTTTGGGCTCACAGAAGAAAAGGCGGTTGCTGAAGCCAAGCGTTGCATGAGTTGCGGTATGTGCTTTGAGTGTGACAATTGCGTCATTTATTGTCCGCAAGATGCGATATTCAAGGTGAAAAAGGATGATCATGCCATAGGGCGCTATGTCGATACCGACTACGATAAGTGCGTTGGCTGTCACATATGTAAAGATGTTTGTCCGACTGGGTATATCCAGATGGGATTGGGGCAGTAGATAGATAAATTAAATATTTTGAGCCGGCGTCCTCGATTTATCTTGGACGTCTGAATTAAATGCGGGGTTGCCAAAACCCCGCTGGTCAAAATTTCAAAGAAACCAAATGAAAGAATCCTATTTGTTAAAAGCACTCCTTGAAGCAAGTCACAGTCCAAACTCAAAAATACTTGAGTCATTTCTTAAGGCGGTATCCTCTACCATACCCTCCAAGATGTGTACACTTTGGAAGGTGAATAACCTTGCAAACACCCTTTCTATTCTGGCTAGGGAAGATTATAAGCCACCTCCTGAAAAAGAGTATGAATTTGTCTATCCCATTCAAGGGAGTTTAACTGGCTATCTTATGGAGCAAATGACTCCCAATAAACCCTACTTTAAAATCGACTCTATATACGATGAGCCTTATTGGTCCCTACACAAATCCCAAGAGAGAGTCAAAAAGCTTGGTTTAAAAAAAATGCTTTGCATATCCATTCCCAACTCTGAGCAGTCAAGCGATACAGACGCGATACTCAATATCTACCCAAATGATGATTTCGATTTTTCTGACGACTGCATTGATATCATTCGTGATCATTTTTCGCTGGCTCTCTCAAGAACGCGCTTCATTGAAAGAGAGGAAGTCACACGTACAATCATTCAAATATACGAACAGAAATCGAGCAAGGATTTAGCGAGCATACTTCACCCAATAATAAATAGGGTTTTAAAGAAATACTGCAAATACGAGGGTTGCTCGGTCTTCCTTTGGGATCCCTTTTCTAACCTATTATCCCTTACTCAGACAACGGGTATAAAATATCAGCCAAAAAAAAATGAAGTCTATTATTATCTAGGTGAAGGTTTGACTGGTGGGATAGCGCAAAAAAAAGAACATTTAATTATTAAAAACTTAGCTAATATTGATGATACGAACTTAGACAAGAACTACGAGCATAAATGGTTAGAAGACACTGAGCATGTAGGTAAATCCTTTATGGGCATACCCATTATGAGTCCTTCACGCCCCAATGAGTTGCTTGGTGTCATTCGATTTACTAATCGGTTAAATTTTCGAGCCCCAGTAGTGGATTTTTTTTGCAATAAAGACTTCACATTAGTTAAACACGTATGTAATCTGATTGCCCTCTATATGGAATATGAACAGAGTGAGCGCGTCCGAACGGCTTTTGCCAAGCAGATGGCACACGAAATGATGGCACCCGCTGCGGCAATACGAGGTTCAGCAGAACGGTTAATTAGAAAATGGAACTCACCCAATTTTCCAATTGCCAAAGTCTACGATTATCTTAACTCCATATTAGATCATGCTGAATTACAAGTGGCTCTCACTCGGACTATCCAATACATGTGGAAGGGTTCTACATCTGTGCCCCGAATACATCGCTATCAGGTGGATAGGTACGATCTCAAAGAAAATATCATTCAACCGTGCAAAAAACTGGTTATTCCGTTTACAAGGCGTGAAAGCTTAACATTCAATAATATTGTCATTGTTGGGCGATTTCCAAAAATGTTTGTTGATAAGTACGCCTTTGAACAAGTCTTCTTTAACCTTCTGACGAATGCTATAAAATACCGCGATAAGCAAAATATGGATTCATTTTATATTTCTATAAAAAGTCTTGGTTATGATAGCTACTCCATTCCTGTTAATGATGGTTATGAATCGAAAAAGGGTTACTTGATTATCGTGGAAGATAACGGTGTTGGTATTGAACCCGACGAAAAAGATAAGATATTCTTATTAGGCTATCGAAAAAAAGGAATAGAGAAAACAAATGTACGTGGACTTGGCTTAGGTTTGACCGTCGTTAAGCAAATATTAGAAGATTTTTGGTGTCATATCTGGATTTCAAATTTAAAAAAACCAACGAGGTTTGAAATTTTCCTGCCAGATCGGCTGCGTAATGATTCATATCTTAAGACGGACGAGTGGCAAATGGAGTGACGTTAACTTACGCCATGTACAACTTTCACGACAGACGGGGTATCCCACCTCGCTTAAATTAATTAAGCTAAGGAGAAAGCAATGATTTTATGGGTTGATGATGACATCGATCTAACACTAGAACCTTTTATAGATGAACTGGAGGATGAAGGTTATCGTGTTTTACGAGCAAGAACGCCAGAAGAAATGTGGTCTTCTCTACAGGATAACTTTCAGAATATTTCTGGCATCATAATGGATATTATGTTGCCGACGGGTGAAAGTATTGATGCTAACAAGTCCAAGATGGGCATCCTGACGGGATTAGTGTTGTTGGAGCAGAT
>JBDLJY010000174.1:0-13732 GCA_039714115.1 Pseudomonadota bacterium
CTTTGTTCACACACATTAGCACACTTTTGTGCTTATTATCCACTGCCTACGCACAAACACCTTGTCATCACCAAGTACAGACGCAAAATGAGTTATCGCCTTTAACCCAAGGCTCAAACGCTCGCTCTATCAATTCACCTATTGGGGAGCGGAGTATCAAAACACGTTGATCAACATAAAAGCGCAGATTAGCAAACCATGCTTGGTATGTAAGATAAGGGGCTGGGATTTGTTCTCGCATTCGCTTATTTAAAAGTTCGAGCACGGTTTGCTTTCCTATCAATGATGGGTTCAATAAGTTTACTTTATGTTGTCATATAAAAAAAAATAGATAAATTTGGCTCAAAGGCTTGCATTAGGGCAAGAATAATACAACCGTTATAGTTAGGACAAAAAAGAAGTAATTTCGACGCGGAGCGTCGAGGCAGGCATTCCCACGCTCCGCGTCAATGCCAGTATGATAAACCCCTCAAAATCAGACCTGCCAGGTATCCAAAACCTGGCAGGTCGTTGTAAACTCCGATTGACCTGACAGGTTTTTGACACCTGTCAGGTTTGTCTTAACTTAATGGCATTGACGCGGAGCGTGGGAACGAGTAACTCATGAGTGCAAGGCGTACCTTGCACAGAAGTTTAATAAGGGGAGCATCATGTTGAAATGTAGTAAAGAGAGAAAGAATGCTCAGAGAGGTTTAGTGGCAGCGTTTATGCTGTGCAGCCTTTCAAACGGAGCCACAGCCCAGCACGTAGCACGTAAGGCAGACTACAATGTTGGAAGCAACAATGTGAATGTTCATGCCTCGCTAGGGATATTGAATGGTGAATCACACGAGATCGTTGATTGGCCAAAAGGTAGCGATTTCGCGGGCACAAAATTAAGTGAACTGATCTGGACCTTGGACAATGTTTATATGATTGGTGCAGGGATTTCGGTTCGTCCATGGTCTTGGCTGACGCTTAATTTTGATGGCTGGAACCGAATCAATAAAGACAGTGCCACCATGGATGATTATGATTGGATTGGCTCGCCTTACCTCGGAACGAGCGATTGGGACCACTGGTCGCATCATCCGAACACTCAGCTGGAAAAAGGATACATGCTGGATATCAGTGCAGAAATATCCGCCTATACCGATCTCTTATTCTCCCTGAAAGGCATCGTTGGATTTAAACGCGATTACTGGAAATGGAGTGCCTATGACGGTTCCTTCGTTTATTCCTGTGGAGATGAAAGGTGCAGTTCCTTATATTATGATTATCGTGGTTACAGTGGCAACTTCACGGGGCTGGGCATTACCTACGAGCAAGAGTTCAATACACCCTATTTCGGCATTGCCGCTCAGCTTAATTTCGACCAGCTTCAACTAAACGCTCGTCTTATTGGCTCGCCTTGGGTTGATCTTGAGACAAGTGATACTCATCACCAGCGAAATCCACCTTTTGTCGATACAGGAGAGTTTGAACGTAGCAGTATGATCGGTCTTGATTTGGGCGCTCACTATCAGATGACAGAAAATATCTCTTTGGGAGCCATGTATCACTACCAAAAATACGATGAAACAAAAGGCTTTACAGTTCGTACTGATGAAACTGGTGAGATACCAGAGAGAAGCTCTCATGAGTCAAATATGTTCTCTGTTTTTATGAACTACAGGTTCGGGCTCTAAAATAAGCCTTTTTTATCGTCCGCACAAAGAGCTTAAAAATCCGATCCCGAAGAATTGAGGGATCGGATTTCTCCTTACGTCGAAATGACAAAGGTAGATCACCGCATTGAGCGATGTTTAACGTTACGGACGGGGATATCGACGTGAGGAGAGAACTTCCCCGTCCAGCACAAGCATAGTTTCCCCTTTATTTTCAACGACCTGCTAGGTATGGGTCTCCTAGCAGGTCTTCTTTTTTTTAAGTGCATTTTTGGGTAGTCCTAAAATCAATGACGGTTTTATATTGGATAAAATCAAAAGCCCCTTCCCATCGGTAGTGAGAATGATCAAACAAAGAAAATTCAACACACCACTCCGTTAATTATCATATGAGTAATTTCTGTATAACAATTCTCATATCCACCATAGCGTGAGTCTTTTGATTCATAATCAGCATCAATAACAAAAAGTAATTTCTTTAATTGATCGCTATTAACTAATTGAAGTATGATCTTATATTTTTGAATATCAAAGAAATTATTTTTACAGCCCATTATCTCAAAATCACCGCCCCTATCTTCAATTCCTAAATGGGATAAGATTCCTAAAATAAATTTTTTATCTGTTTTCCCTTCACATAGAATTCTTACCATCCTCTCACCTCATGATTTTGAGACATTTCATGGATAAACCAGTCAAAATCATAGCTGATAGCTTTTATATTGTTTTTTTGATCTCTAACCAAAGTTGTAAATGAAATATCTTTCATCTCTAAGTTTTTGGCTTCTTTATAATAATTTTCTATCATTTCTTTTGAATGGGTAGAGGCGAAGATTTGGCAGTTAGCTTCTTTAGCAGTATTAAAAATAATTTGCCATAACTTTTTATAGTGAAGATAATGAATTCCATCTTCAATTTCATCAATAAAACAAGCACCTTCTTGTGAAGCCCAAATAGCACAAATTATGCTGATAAATCTCTTGATGCCTTCTCCAAATTCAGATAAAGGTACCCAACCCTCCTCTCTATTTAAAACAAATAATTTCGGTGTACCCAAAATGAAGTCAAATTCGACAATGTTTTCATCAAAATTTTCAGCTAAGGATTTATTAAGTAAATCCTTCTTTCTGGCGATTTTAATTTTTGAAAATAGAAATGATAATGAATCATTATTGATAGGAAAAGAAGGTATAAAGTTAATGTTGTCAACAGCTCGATTTCCCATCAATTTTGGCATCTCATAACGAGGATAAGTTTTACTGACTCCGTTTACTTCTATAATGATAGAATCAGTATCAACATTAACAGCCGTTTTATTAATATTTGAATTAATGCAAATCTTATCTAAATTTTTGTTATTTCTAAACCCATCATAAAATTCTAAACTTCCTCGCTTTATGAATGAACTAATATAATGTTCAATATCATGGCTAACTAAATTTATATAGCAAGATTCTAGGAATGTGGTTTTTCCGACATTGTTTTTTCCAGAAATAAAGTTTATTTGCGTTAAGCCATCTATTTTAAAGTCATCAAAGGTTTTGAAATTATTTATTGTTATTTCTATTAATTTTGTATGGCATTTATTCATATATGTTTTGAACTGTGGTTTAGTCATTTAGACCATCTGTCATCCCGACGATAGGAGGGAACTTGGCTAAACTAAGATTCCTCAAGATCCCTACGGGATCGGAATGACAGTAGTTTTGCGCCTAATAATACTATGGTTTCAGCGGATTTCTATGTCATCCCAATCTGGTGATCGATGGATAATCTAGGTGGATGCACATTTAATCAGCTTATTTTGAGCAGATCAAGTGTTTTTTTTTTACATTGCTCCGCAGGAATCAATGCCATTAAGTTAAGACAAACCTGACAGGTGTCAAAAACATGTCAGGTTAATTTTTCATTGAATTTACAACGTCATGGGTTTTGGATACCTGGCAGGTCTGAATTTTAGGGGTTTATCATACTGGCATTGTCCGCAGGAATGGGTTGATTACTTATCCAACTACTCACTGTAGTTACGTTTTGACTTTATCCCTGCTAATCGCTGTAATTTAACGTTACGGACGGGGTTGCAAACTCCGTCCGGCACAAGGTGGTAATATATGACCAGAAAACAGTTGTTTACACACTTTAGCACACTTTTGTGCTTATTATCCACTGCCTACGCACAAACACCGATAACTTGTCATCACCTTATATAACTTTGCGAAACCTCTATTTTTTTATAGCACTTGTATCATAGTATAGGTTTAATTCCCAAAGCTCGCAGTTGTTCGGCTAATTGTTTAGCACGTTGTTCGGCTTCCTGTATGGCTATACGTGCCTGTTCTTCTGCCAGAAGACGCGCCCGTTTTTCCCTTAAATAGCCGGGTAAGACAAAATCTTGATAAACTTTGTCATTAATCATCTCGTCAGGAGACGGTTTGGTGAATAAATCTTCAATCCTAAATTTAAAACCGGGTAATACTTTGGATTTTATAATGCCACCTTTTAGTGGTTTGATGGTTTTATAAACGCCCCGTGCTTTGCTCAAACGGAAAAATTGTAGACGTTTACGGTGGGCATCCAAAATATAATATTCTTTAACCCCTGCTTTGGCATATTCGTCCTTTTTTATGATGGTATCCCGTTCCATGATTTCAGTTGTTGAGTCGGAAAGGGCTTCTATGCAGATGTCATAAATGCCGTGGTAGCTTTTATCAGATGGCAAAAGCGGTATGGGGTTGTCATTGAGTACTATAACTTCATTTTTTCTTGAGAGTCGAAATCCCATTTCTAATACAACGGATTGGGCAATGGGATTGGTTCTTAAATAGTGTTCTAACACTTCAAAGAACCATTTATACATTATAATAGTTAAGACATCAGACACTGCTTTTTCCTCCAAATATCCATCATTCCATTCGTAAACTATGTCAGGTGTATTGTAGTATGTATTTTTCCCAGTATTCCGTTTCATAAATTCGATGCGGGGATTCAAATTTATGGTATTTTTGGGGATCGGAACGATTTAAGGTTTGTAATGTTGTCATGTTGTCTCCTAAATCCGTTGGGCCGCCTTCAACGTTAATTCAGATTTGATTTTAACATCGGCAATAAAAGCTTTGCTGATTGTACTTTAGTTTTTTTATAACTGTCAAGTTTTAGTCTAATATAAATGTTACGGAGCAGGTTGCAAACCTGCGTGGCGACATAGATAAAACGTTACGGACAGCCAATACCCCGCAGGTTTGCGGTTTATCATACTGGCATTGACTCGTAGTCCTCAACCCTTTGACTTGTCGTAAACTATCCCCATAACAGACATCTGTGTTACGAACCCTTAACTTAATGGCATTGAAATACGGTACTCTTATATGGACATCAATGTTGATCAACAAGAATTAGCTAAATTTAGCACATTAGCCTCCCGCTGGTGGGACAAAAACAGCGAATTTAAACCATTACATGACATTAACCCCCTGCGCTTAGACTATATCGATCAGGGCGTTAGCGGCTTAGCGGATAAAACCGTCTTAGATGTTGGCTGTGGGGGCGGCATTTTAAGTGAAAGTATGGCGCAGCGCGGAGCCAATGTGACTGGCATTGACATGGGCTCAGCCCCGCTGAGTGTGGCAAAATTGCATTTATATGAATCGGCGCTTAAAGTTGATTATCAATGCACGAGTGTCGAACAATTAGCTGCTGAGCATCCCGCAAGTTTTGACGTTGTCACTTGCATGGAAATGCTAGAGCATGTCCCCGATCCCGCCTCAGTCGTCACCGCCTGTCATCATTTAGTTAAGCCGGGCGGACATATCTTTTTTTCTACCATTAACCGTAATCCCAAATCTTATTTATTTGCTATCATTGGCGCAGAATATCTCCTCAAACTCTTACCTCAAGGTACGCACGATTATGCTAAATTCATACGTCCGGCGGAATTGGCACAGTGGATACGCACCGCAGGGGGAGATATGAAAGACATCAGCGGTATGAATTATAATCCCTTAACCAAGCATTATTCCTTAGGGCAAGATGCCTCCGTAAATTACCTGATCCACGCAGTTTATGAATAATAAATCTGTACATACGGTGCTGTTTGACTTAGACGGCACCCTATTAGACACAGCACCCGACTTAGCTTTCGCGCTCAACACCGTATTAGTTGAACAAAAACGCGAGCCGCTGCCCTTTGAGCAAATTCGCCCTTGGGTATCTCATGGCGGCATGATATTAATTAAAAATGGTTTTAAATTAAGTGACGATGATCCCGCACTTGAACCCTTGCGGCAACGTTTTCTAACGATTTATGCCGATCACCTTGCCGATCAAACGCGCTTATTTGAGGGCATGGCAGAGGTGTTAGAAACTTTAGAAAAAAAGGGAATACAATGGGGAGTCGTGACGAATAAATCGGCTTGGCTCACGGATCCCTTATTGCAAAAATTAGACTTAGCAACGCGCAGCGTCTGCAACGTCAGCGGCGACACCTTGCCGCAGCGTAAACCAGATCCCGCGCCATTGCTACATGCCTGTCAACTGGCAAACAGTACGCCAGAACAATGCATTTATGTTGGTGATGCCTCACGCGATATTGAGGCTGGACAAGGAGCGGGAATGCGTACCTTAGTGGCTTTATATGGCTATATAGGTGCCCAAGAAACGCCAGCACACTGGGGCGCGACAGGGATGATTCAAAAACCCTTTGATTTATTATCATGGATCGATCAATCTACCACACTCAAACCATGACAGCTCAACAATATTGCCAAGAAAAAGTACTGCGCCAAGGCTCTAATCTGTATTACAGCCTACGTTTTCTACCCATAGAACAGCGCGATACTTTGTTGGCTCTACACGCTTTTTTTAGTGAAATTAGCGACATCCGGTATAAATGTCAAGATACAGGGGTAGCACTGCTCAAATTTCAATGGTGGCAAGAAGAAATGGCCCAAACATTTGCCGGCACCCCACATCATCCTATTTGCCAAGCCTTAAGCGAACCTATTCGCCACTACCAGTTGGTGGAACATTATTTTCAAGAAATCATAGAAGGCTTCCTACTAGATTTAAAGCTAACTCGTTATGCCACCTTTGATGAGTTAGAAGACTACTGTAAATGCACCAGTAGTGTGTTGAACCAGCTATGTACGCATGTGTTGGGCTATCAAAATGAAACGACTCTCAAATATGCAGAACAATTAGGCATTGCCTTACAACTGACCTATATTTTGCGCGATCTGCGCCCTGATATTCTCAAAGGACGGCTTTATATTCCGCAAGAAGAATTAGTGCGATTCAAAGTCAGTGAACAAAGCTTGTTTAACAGCCAACTCTCTGAGACTGTACAAGCCCTATTCGCCTACCAAGCCACTCGCATTCGCGCATATTCTCATAATGCTTTCAAATACTTATCAAAAAAAGATCGTTTTAATCAACGTAGTAGTTTAATTCGCGCTCAACTGGCGTTAGCAACTTTGCAAGAAATGGAAAACGATGGTTTTCAACTCTTCAAACATCGCATTCATTTAACGCCTTTGCGTAAATTATGGATAACATGGCGCACGGTTTGGCAAGTGAGAATGTGGTAAAAAAAGGAAAATTAATTGAAATGACTCAAATTGTTTTAATTCGTCATGGTGAAACCCTTTGGAATTCTGAAGGTAGAATACAGGGGCATCTTGATAGTCCGCTGACTAAAACTGGGCTTGCCCAAGCCCAAGCCTTAGGGAATCGTTTTAAATCAAAAAACTTTGCTGCCCTTTATAGCAGTGATTTGGGTAGAGCGTATGAAACAGCACGGCGCATTTATGGGCAGCCGATTTTAGTTGAGCCTCGCCTCCGCGAAAGAAATCTAGGTATTTTTCAGGGGATGCTAAAACGAGAGCTTAAAACTAAATATCCAAAAGAATCTGGTTATTACAAAGCCAATGATGCCAACTATGTGATCCCAAAAGGTGAAAGTCTCAAGCAATTGAATGATCGGAGTGTCAATTGTCTTGAAGAACTTGCTCAAAAACACCCTGGACAGCGTATTTTAGTCGTAGCACATGGTGGCGTTCTTGTTAGCCTTTTTAAGCATACATTGGGTATTCCACTCGACGCTCCGCGCCGATTTTTGTCGTTAAATAGCAGTGTCAATGTTTTTTCTTACCAAGATCAAACTTGGACGTTAGAAGTCTGGGGAGATTTAAATCATTTATGAAAAATAGCCAACCCTTCTCCATCCATACCCTAGAATTAGGGCAGATGGAAAATTTTATCTATATCATTCAAGACCATAGCTCAAACAGAGCCGCAGTCGTCGATCCCGCTTGGGAAGTCTCCAAAGTGATTGCCCTTGCCAAACAGCAAGGATTTCAAATCACCGACATTTTGCTCACCCATAGTCACTATGATCATACCAATGGATTGAATGAAATCTTAAATACTTACGATGCCCAAGTTCATCTATTAGAAGCCGAGGCCCAATTTTGGGGGCATGAATTGAACAAGCCCGCCTTGCATCATGACGGCGATACCATTCAACTTGGCAAAACTCAGATTGAAATTTTGCATACGCCCGGACATACTCCCGGCTCGGCTTGTTACTATCTTGATGGGCATCTGATAACGGGTGATACTTTATTTATATTTGGCTGTGGGCGCTGTGATTTAAGCGGCGGCGATCCTGAGCAAATGTATCATTCTTTGAAAAAACTAGGCTCGGAGTTACCCGCCCAGACAATCATCCATCCCGGACACAATTATGCTCCCAAGCCAACCTCTACGATGGCGGAGCAGTTGGAAGGTAATCCGTTTATGCGCTTTGACAATCTTGCGGATTTTGTGCATTATCGGATGCACTGAACTTTACCCCTGCCGAGGTGTAGGCGATTTATCGCCTTACCATGACTCCTGAGAATTTAAATTACTATGACAGAACGCGACATTATCACCGACTTATCGCATTATGGCTTAATCAAAGTCAGCGGCGACGATGCCGAAAAATTTTTACAGGGACAATTCACCAATGATGTGCGTCAAGTCACTGACAAACACAGCCAATTAAGCGCATGGTGTAGTCCCAAAGGGCGTATCATTGTCAACTTTCGCCTATTTAAACGCGACAACGCCTATTATATGCTGCTACCGCGAGAGAGCATAGCAACAACGCTCAAACGTTTACAAATGTATGTCCTACGCGCCGCTGTCAAACTTGAAGAGCAGAGCGATAATCTACTCAGCCTTGGCATTGCCGGTGCTAACAGCACACAAATTTTGACGGACTGCTTAGGCTTTGCGCCACCGGCGGAAATTGATGCCAGTTTGACGCTTGATCAAATCACAGTGTTACGAATTCCCGGCACACAACCGCGTTATCTCGTGTGTACTGAAAACACACAAAATTTGTGGCAATGTGCCACTCAAACAGCGCATCCCGCCGGAGCGACGGCATGGGAACTATTAGATATACTCGCTGGCTTGCCCCAAATCATACCGGCAACTGCCGAAGCATTTGTGCCGCAAATGGTAAACTATCAAGCCCTCGGTGGGCTTAATTTTAAAAAAGGCTGCTACACAGGACAAGAAATTGTCGCCCGTCTGCAATATCTTGGCACCTTGAAACGTCGCATGTATCTCGCTAAAATGACTACTCTACCGCAACCCGGCGACGCGCTTTACGTCAGCACCAATGAACAAAGTATTGGTAAAATCGTCAATGCTGTCGCTCATCCTGACGGAGGGGCTATTGTGTTAGCCGTCATTCAAATTAGCAGTGCCGACTCAGATGAAATTCATTGGCAAAGCCAACAAGGTGAATGCTTACAATTCATGGACTTACCTTATAAGGTTTAGTGGTAGGCGATAAATCGCCTACTACGAACTTTAACTTTAAGGAGCACTTGTTCGTAGTAGGCGATTTATCGCCTACAATGGAGAAAAATGATGAAATATTCACTGTTACTTATCGCCGCCCTAATCTCCCTCCCGGCGTGGAGTCTCGACAACGACAAAATCGTGCAAGGTTTAGAAGCCTTGGGCGAAAATGACGCGGCTTATCCTTTTGCCTATCAACGGGCACTGCAACAAAACACCTATCCAGCATGGCGTAACGTCGCGGCTAAATATGCTCAATCTGATACTGAAGGTAAAGCTTTTATGCAAGCCTGGCAACAGGCTCAGGCGCTGAATCAAGAATCCATCTACAAGGATTTCTTAAAGATCAGGCAAAATTCTCTGCTGAATCTCCAAGCAATTCACGCTATTTTTAAATTAACCAAAGCGTCGAATACCATTGCAGACTATCAGCGGTTTCTGGAAGAATTTCCATATGCCGTCGAGTCCGTTGAAGCTTTATTTAAAATTCAAGCGCTTGCCTTTGAACGCGCTAAACAAGCCCATGATCCCTTAGTTTATGATGCCTTTGTGACGACTTTTCCGGGGGCAAAGCAGATTCCAGAGGCCATTGAGTTAGCTTTTCAAGCTGAAAAACAGGCTATTGAAAAAGAGGTTAAAGGATGGGAAGAAGATTTCAAAAATAATTATAATGGCACAACACCCGTTGATACTTTTATAAGTTGGATGCTTGAGGATAAGGCGCATGGTTTTGTGATTGAAGCAAAGTCGGCACTTAGGGAAAACAATAAGTTAGTCGCAGTACGCAAATACCGTTTATTGGCATTGGGGATATTTAAGCAGACTGAGACAGTTACCGAGGAATTGATGAGAAAGACTTCTCGTGAATCTCATCAATGGTTGGAAAGCCAACAGGTTGAACTTACTAAAAGCATTAACGACATAAAGTCTAACTTGGTAGAGACTATCCAACGCCAAACGCAGCATTTGGAAAGTCCGCTTGTCGATCAAGATCAAAAGTTAGAAGACGTGATTGCCAGCTATAATCGTTTTGTGGCACAACAGGCTGAACAATTCAAGCAACGGGTAGATAAGCACGAGACAAATTTTTTTGAGAGGAGTTTGATAAAACCTTATGTAGGTGTGCCACTGTCGATTAGCAATCAACGGCAACAAATTAAAAATGCCTTTGAAAATCCCACATCACAACAAATTGAATTGTTATCCTTGAAGGAGAGCAAGTCAACAACCCCTAAGCCTTTCGGGACTTAGGGGCTTTTCATCTTAGGATTTTAAGCCCAGTTGACCAGGTTAAGTGTTCATTCACTACGTTAGGGACGAATATATAGGCACTCCGTGATGCTTCAGAGGAAAAAGTTTTTGCGGGTACTTATTCGCAAAAACATTTTCCTCTGAAACCAGTTGCGGACTCTGCGGCAAATCATTAAACAGGTGTAAGGGTTTAAAGCCAGTGTGATTTGTTTAGGTAGCTTGCTACTTATAAACCGTTCTATAACATTACCGAGGTGAATTTAACCCGCGCAAGCGGAGAGAGGTAACTCGTTTATGCAAAAAGTATTTGTTTTAGATTTAGAGAAAAAACCATTGATGCCTTGCCATCCGGCAAGAGCACGGGAATTCTTAAAAAAAGGTCGAGCGGCTGTTTACAAACGTTATCCATTTACGATTATCTTGAAAGATAGGGAAAAGCAACAGGTCAATTGAGGATTTTTTAAAGCGTAAGCCCACTGTCCTAAAAAAAATCAAAGCGCAAACCAAAAAATCCTTGAAGGATACGGCAGCTGTCAATGCGACACGCTACGCGATTGGTAATGCCTTAAAAACGTTTGATTTACCGGTGACCTTTGGAAGCGGCGGACAGACGAAATTCAACCGTACTCAACAGAAGTACCCCAAAGATCATTGGATAGATGCCGCTTGTGTGGGCGAAACGGGTGAGAATGTTTATATCCCAAAAACCTTAAAACCATTAACCATTACAGCAATTGGGCATGGTTCACGACATAGAACCGGGTTGATCAATACGGATTTCCAAGAACAACAGCTAAAAAGAACAGGGATTTCTTACAAAAAGTTGTTAATGGTTTTCAAACGGGAGATATAGTCAAAGCCGTTGTTACTAAAGGCAAAAAGATAGGGACTTACATTGGACGAGTCGCTGTTAGAGCCAGTGGTTCTTTCAATATCTCTACGAAAAATGGGACAACACAAGGGATTAGTTGGAAATATTGCCAACGAATCCAAGCTGTTGATGGTTACAATTATTCAACTTAAGGAGGATCGGCAATTCCTCCCCTGAGCTAAAGACTCAGGGGTTTCCTTGCCGATATTTTTATGAAAACTCGAACTTTTTTTAACTTCATAACCGCCTGCTTATCCCTCTCAGTCCATGCCGGCGAAGGTATGCTGGCACTAACGACGGTTCCCCAAGATGCGAATATTTATGTCAATTGTCAACTGAAGGCGAATACGACTCCAGTCATATTGCCGCTGCCCGTAGGCACCCACCGGATTGAAGCGATAAAAGACGCTCAACATGTGACGCTAGACGTGTTAATAACGGACGGTGCCGTGGTGTCCAAGAAAATCGTGCTGCTTGACTCACCCCCGTCATTGTTATTCAAGGGAACAGAAGTTAGTATTTCTGAAATCCTCAACCCAAAACTGGATAGTTTTGAAACCGAGCAAGAATTTAAAAAGCGCCGCCAGCAGTTATTGGATAACCGGCAAGACTTGCTAGACGTTTTTAATCAAGCGGTGGCTCAACATAAGCCCGGTTATCAGGCGGGTGTCGCTTATTTGGATAAGGAAGCCTATGACATTTACAGTGAAATATTTCCAGTGCGTATCGAATGGAAAGACTGGGCTAAACCACTTGATTTGCCTGAAAACAGTTACATTTTCGCCCCGCGAGAGGATGCCAAAGTCTTGTGGCAATATGGCCAACAAAAACCTGTGTTTGTCTCTTTAGAAGTTAAAGATGATCAGATAAAAGTCAGTCAATCCGTGTTGATAGGCATGGCTAAGACATGGGCTGTCATAAATGATTTTCAGGATCAGTTGCAAGATGGCAGTTTAGGGCCAAAAATGGTGATCATTCCCGCTGGTCATTTCACTATGGGAGATATTCAAGGCGCAGGTTATAACAACGAGCAGCCTGTGCATGAAGTCTCCGTGGGCAGTTTTGCCATCAGTCGCTATGAAATCACTTTTGCCGAATATGATCGATTTGTGGAAGCGACTGGCTACCCAAAACCTGATGATCGCGGCTGGAGGCGCGGCAATCGCCCGGTGATTAATGTTTCGTGGGAAGAAGCCACCCTTTATGCGGAATGGTTAAGTCAACAAACCAATCAAGACTATCGCTTGCCAACGGAGGCAGAATGGGAATATGCGGCGAGAGCCGGAACGTCAACCCAGTATGGCTGGGGCAATGAGATTGGCTATAATCTTGGCGTGTGTGATGGTTGTGGCAGTGTATGGGATAATACGAAAACGGCCCCTGTTGGTTCATTCGCGCCGAACGCCTTTGGTTTATATGATACTGTGGGTAATGTGTGGGAATGGACTTGTTCTGCGTATCAAGCTGAATTTAAAGGCGCAGAACAACGCTGTGCAACTGATGTCAATAGCCGTAGAGTGATTCGTGGTGGTTCTTGGTACAATTGGCCGAAGCAGGTGCGGCTAGCTGTTCGCAGTTGGAGATTGCCCAATTTCCGCTACAACGGTGTGGGTTTTCGCGTTATTAGGAGGTGAATGGTAAAAAGCGTTCGTAGTAGGCGATTTATCGCCTCACCGTGACAACGTTGCCGGACGGGGTTTGCAACCATATCCATTAAGTTAAGGAGAACTGATTGATTTTTAAAAAAAACTTGTCCAGAACTTGAGATGAATCGGATTTTTTTTGCATAGACGCTCAGTCAAAAATCAGATTTTTTGAAAAAATCGGATTTTTTTTTGCATAGACGCTCCGTTAAAAATCAGATTCTGCCGGAGCAGGTTTGCAACCTGCTCCGTAACGTTTCTATTTTTTACTACTAATAAGGGCATATCCTCACTCAAGCCCCGCCAACTAAAGTAGGGGATTTGGACTCCTAAATCAAATAGCCCTTAAATCACTGCTTCCTAGCCCCCCCAACCACCCCTGATTGCCCCTACGCCCTGCCAAGATAAATCTTGGACTCCGAATAATTTTGACGTTCGGAGTCCAAGATTTATCTTGGCTAGATGGAATG